>CAYZVM010000128.1:0-16779 GCA_964481485.1 uncultured Saprospiraceae bacterium
GCATCACCCGCCTTCGCCAAGGCTTCGGCGGGTAAACCAGCAACTAAGAACGAAATATGTACCGTACCCATACCTGCGGCGAACTCCGCCTTTCGGACGTAAATAAAGAAGTCACCCTTTCCGGCTGGGTCGCCATCAGCCGCGACCTCGGCGGCCTCACTTTTGTGGACTTGCGCGACCGCTACGGCATCACGCAACTGGTTTTTGACCAAGACGACAGTGCAGAACTTTATGAACGCTCGCGCAACTTAGGTCGTGAATACGTCATCCAAGCCACAGGCACGGTGCGCGAACGCGCGTCGAAAAACCCTAACCGCGAAACAGGCGATATCGAAATCCGCGTGACCGACCTGAAGGTGTTGAATGCGGCCAAGACACCGCCGTTCACGATTCAGGACGACACCGACGGCGGCGACGACCTGCGCATGAAATATCGCTACCTCGATTTGCGGAGAAATGCCGTGCAGAAAAACCTGCTGTTCCGCTCAAACCTAGCCATCGAAACGCGCAAATACCTTGCAAGTCAAGGCTTTGTCGAAATAGAAACGCCCAACCTCATCAAGTCCACACCCGAAGGCGCGCGCGACTTTGTGGTGCCGAGCCGGATGAACAAAGGCCAGTTTTACGCCCTGCCACAAAGCCCGCAGACCTTCAAGCAAATCCTGATGGTGGCGGGTTTCGACAAATATTTTCAGATTGTAAAATGCTTTCGCGACGAGGATTTGCGCGCCGACCGCCAGCCGGAGTTCACGCAGATTGACTGCGAAATGTCGTTTGTCCATCAAGAAGACATTCTCAACACCTTCGAGGGCTTGACGAAACATTTGTTCAAAAACACGCTCGGTATCACGCTCGGCGATTTTCCCCGAATGACCTATGACGAGGCAATGCGGCGTTTCGGCTCAGACAAACCCGACCTGCGTTTCGGGATGGAATTCGTTGACTTATCGGAAGTTGCGAAAGGAAAAGGCTTTTCAGTGTTCGATAGCGCAGAGTCTGTCATCGCCATTTCCGCGCCCGGCTGTGCCGAATATTCCCGCAAGCAACTCGACGAACTGACCGAGTGGGTGAAACGCCCGCAAATCGGCGCGAAAGGTTTGGTGTATGTGAAATACGAGGCCGATGGAAGTGTGAAATCCTCCGTTGACAAATTTTACAGCCCCGACGATTTGAAAATTTGGTTGGAAAAATGCGGCGCTAAACCCGGCGATTTGCTTTTCCTGCTCTGCGGCGAAGACGAAAAAACGCGCAAACAACTCTCCGAACTTCGCCTCGAAATGGGTTCGCGCCTCGGTCTCCGCAAACCCGACGACTTCAAACCACTCTGGGTCATGGACTTTCCCCTGCTCGAATGGGACGAGGACGAAAGCCGCTTTTTTGCCATGCACCACCCTTTCACTTCGCCAAAACCTGACGATATTCCGAAAATGGAATCGGACGACCACACCGTGTTAAAAGGCATCCGCGCCGATGCTTACGACTTGGTTCTCAATGGAGTAGAAATTGGGGGCGGTTCTATTCGGATTCACGACCGCGATTTGCAAAGCCGTAATTTCAAACTTTTGGGCTTCACAGCCGAAGAAGCAGAGGCTCAGTTTGGCTTCCTGCTCGGCGCGTTTGAATACGGCGCCCCTCCGCATGGTGGCATCGCATTTGGCTTTGACCGCCTCAGCGCGGTGATGAACGGCGTGAACAACATCCGCGACTTTATCGCTTTCCCCAAAAACAATCAGGGCCGCGACATGATGATTGACGCGCCGGATTCGATAAAGATGAAACAGTTGGAAGAGTTGGGAATTCGGGTGGTGGAAACCAACTAAGGTTTTCATTCCGAGCGCAGCGAGGAATCTGAGTAAGCCGCTCTACGAGAGAATTTTTCGGATTCCTCGCTGCGCTCGGAATGACACATTTAGGGTGATTTTCAAGAACTTATCACCGCAATACACTTCAACTCAATCGCAATCGGTGTCGGCAAACTATCAATCCCCACCGTTGTGCGGCAGGGTTGGTTGTCTTTGAAATATTCGGCGTAGATGCGATTGAACGTGTGAAAATCGCGCTCCATGTTGACGAGAAAAACCGTCACGTCCACCAAATCTTCCCACCGCGCACCGCTGGCTTCCAACACTGCCCGCACGTTGCGGAACACCGAATGTACTTGCGCTTCAAAGTCAAACTCCGTGTAATTTCCAGCCGGAGAGCGTTTTAGACCCGGCACCCCGTCCGTTTCCGGGTCGCGCGGGCCAATGCCGGAGAGGAAAAGTAAGTTGCCCACCCGCCGTGCATGGGGGTAAAGGCCGACCGGTTTGGGGGCGGCGGGAGCGTCAATTTTTTCGGAAGAAGCCATGGGCAGAGAATAGTTGTCGGTTGCTGGTTGTCGGTTGTAAGATTCGGGCAAAAGTAGGGCGAACGGAAAAAGAAAATGGAAGGTCAAACCCCAAATTCTGCGCTCAAGACCAACTTCCGTTTTGACTTTGGGAACAACTCGGCCAATTCTTCGGGCAGCGACGGGCGGTCACTGAAACGCGCCGCGAGCGCCCGGATGACGTTGATGGCGATATCCGTTTCGCCTTTTTGCAGCAGTCCGGCCAAGTTTTCGCGGATATGTTCGGAGGCGGGCCGGCCAAAATGCTCGCCCAGATATGTGGACAACAATTCGACGTACCGATTTTGTACGAACTGTTTGTCTTCCGGCAAAAACAGGTTTTCGTATCGCTGGAATTGGCGCAAATCATCTTGTTGCTCAAGCAGTTCTGCCAACGCCTCTTTTTGTCCTTCAGCGGCCAGCACCACAGCTGTCATGTTGTTGTCGCCGCGTTTGCGCAGTTCGGCAAGGCGGCGTTTGAGTTCGGCAGGCCAGTCTTTACCGGCGATTGTTTTCATTTCATGGAAAAAATCAAAGTTGCCGTTTTGCAAAAAACGCCGCCACAAAAGGCTGATTTGGCGGGTCGGGTCGTTGCCGTTTTTGGCGATGGCGAGCAAGGTTTCTTCCAATTCGCGGCGTTGGCCGAGCGAGAATTTTATTTTTTCCAAAAAATAGTCGCCCGCGCGAAAAGCAGCCTCCTGATGGCGGGTTTGGGTCAGAATAACCACCGCATCTTTTACCAACGCGGGCTGCGCGGCGTACTCTTCCAACACACGGATGACGGCCTCGGGCATATTGCGCTCGGCTAACGCGCCGAGAAACAAATGCACCACAAACGGCGGCGCGACATCGGACGATTTGTCGAACAATGCGCTGATGCGCTGAAATTTTGCTTCGTCTTTCGCCTCTCGGTTGAGAAAAAGCAGCACCGGCGTGGTCATTTCGGGCGGAAAAAGTTCTTCTGCCACCAGCCCAAATGTCGTGTCCCAAGCTGCTTCGCGGAGTTCGGGCGACACCTGCTCTTCTTGCAGTTTCGACATTTGAAAAAACGCGCTTTGGCACAATTGGAGCAGTTGGAGGCGTTTTGTGCTTTCCAATTTGCCGAGCAAGGGACTGATTTTCTGCAAAATAGTCGTGGCAATTTGGAATCCCGTCGGGAAATTATTCTCGACAAAAGCAGCCTCCAATTGCCGGTTCAGGTCTTCCAAAGTCTGGCGGAGGCGGCGGAAATCCGGCTCACGGAAACTTTTGTCCTGCACATTTTTCGGAATCACGGAATCGAGCACGAGCGCAAACGGATTTTCAGCGCCCGACACAGACCCGGCAAACCAGGTCTTGAGCGCCAGCGCAAAATCGCGGTCGCGGCGGGCATATTCTTGCACAAACTCGCCGAGCGTCTCGTGCGTGGCGCTGTCCAACACATGGCCGACCGTGAGGCGGTTGATTTCCAAATTGGCGCGTGCTTCGGCCTTGGCTTTGCGTTCTTCGACTTTTTGTTCGAGAAATTGACGGAGTTTGAGCAGTGCGGCGGCTATGTGCGGGCACATCAGCCGGCGGCCTTCCGACCAACATTCACAGGTGAAAGCCTTTATTTTATGCGGCGTGATGATGGTCTCGACTTCAAAAGTGTTGTCCCCATCTTCCACGGATGCCACCCAAAAGTGTTTTTCCACTTCCCGCAACGCCTTCACCTTGCCTGCCAGCACGAGTTCGTCGGCAGCCGCCCAAGTGGAAGCGCTGATGTTATGTTCAAAGTCTTTGAGCCAAAGTTTTTGCATAATTTTTCATTTCGACAATCGTCACAAGTTTAACAGCGATTGCTTTCAATCGTTCCCATCGGGTTCATTGTTCACAGGAAAGCAAACCTCAAAAGTAAGCTGTTGCGTCCGTCATTATCCCTTTAATAACCAGCAATTTAATGTTTCAATAACGAAATGGTCAATCTCAAAATGTCGAATGCCGTATTTTTGCCGCCATGCGAACGCTATATCTCATCCGCCACGCCAAGTCAAGTTGGGACAACCCGGGCTTGCGCGATTTCAATCGCCCCCTCAACGAACGCGGCCTGCGCGAAGCACCAAAAATGGCGCAACTGCTTGTGCAGCAGGGCGTACAGCCCGATTTGATTGTGAGCAGCCCGGCCAAACGCGCCCTCACCACTGCCTTGTTTTTTGCTGAAACATTCGGCATCGCCGACGATGCGGTGGTGCGCGAACAGGATATCTATGAGGCCGACCCGACAGATATTTTTCAAATCATCAGCCGTTTGCCCGATACGGCACAGACGGTGATGTTGTTCGGCCACAATCCCACGTTCACTGACGTGGCCAATCGTTTTTCTGAAAACTTTATAGACAACGTCCCGACCTGTGGCGTCGTTCAGATAGAATCGGCTGCCGATTCGTGGCAGCAGTTTTATGAAGGAAACGCCAACGTGAAAGCGTGTTTTTTCCCAAAAGAAGTTCTATGATGCGGTTATTGGTTATTGGTTGTTGGTTGTTAGTTGTTAGTTGGTTGCTTTTTTCATGCGAAAAGAGGGCAGAACAGCCCACGTTTTCGGACGAAAAAACGGCTCGTATCATGGCCGACCTCTATATCGCCGACGCAGCCACCAACGGTCTTTCGGGCTACTCGAAAGATAGTCTCGCGGCTATTTACATCAAACAAGTGTTGGAACTGCACAGCACCACAAAAGAGGAATATGAAAACAATCTGCGCCTGATTGCCAATGATGTGCCGCGTATGGAGGCTGTCGTGACTCAGGCAGAAGCCATATTGAATCCTGTGAAAAAGGAGGGCAAAGACGAAGAGAAAACGGAGGAGCAGCAATAATCGCCGCGCCGCCCAGTTTGTTCTTTTAACACTAAAAACTGATTTTCAAACAAATAACATGACACCGAAACTGCTTTTTCCGCTACTCACGCTCAGCATATTTCTATCTTGCACCACCGCGCAAAAAGCGCAACCAAGCCCCACAGCCCCGGCTGCGAAACCCACGTTCGTCACTTGGGATAAAAAAATGGTGGATCTCGGCACGGTAAAAAAAGGCGAAAAACGCACCCTGTTCTTCGAGTTCACCAACACCTCCGGCACCGATATTCAAATAGACATCGTGGATGCCTGTGAATGTACGAAAGTGGATTTTCCGCGTGGTATCATCAAGCCCGGTGCCAAAGGTCGTCTGGACGCGACTTTTGACAGCACGGAAAAGGATGCGCCCGAAACCATCGGCATCAACATCGTTTTCAGGCAAACAGACGCGGCGGGCAACCCGCGCATCGAGATGGTGGAGTACAAGTTTGAGATGTAAAGCGGACTTTCCAGTCCGTCTGTAATTTGTCGGACTTTCCAGTCTGCCTCCTTGCTTGGCGGACTGGAAAGTCCGCGCTACCTTAGCCGCCCAAGTTTTTCACACACAACCAATTGAAAAACATGGCAAGGCCCGAACCCTCTCCCGAAATCAGCAAAATCATCGGCGACCTCAAAACCGGCCACGCGGCACTCGTGCTCGGCCCGGAAATCTTCGACGTGGACGGCGTGTCGATGCAGCATTATGTGCGACAAAAAATCGAGCGGCAGTTCCGCGAGCAAATCGCCGCCTACTACGAGCGCGACGGTTTTTTCATCCTGCGCAATCAAGACGACAAACCCGAAATCGCCGAAGCCGTCGCCGACCTCTTCCGCGATCTGCGACCCAACGAGGAGTTGTTTCGCAAAATCATCGAAATCCCCTTTCCACTCGTGGTTTCGGTCAATCCCGACACTTTTTTGAGTGATTTGGCTTTTCGGCTCGGCGTTTCGCACCGCTTCGCGGCGTTTTACCCCAACAACCCCGAAGAAATCGAAACGCCCACACGCGAGCTGCCGCTTTTTTACAACGCCGCTGGCTGCGTCGCCCGTGAAGCCTCACTTTTGCTCGACTACGACGACCTGCTCCGCCTGCTCGAAGGAATGCTCTCCGCGCCCAAACTGCCCGAACGCCTGCGCAACAAACTCGGCGACACCAAATCCTTCCTTTTCCTCGGTTTCCAGTTCGACCGCTGGCACACCCAACTGATGCTGCGCCTGCTCAATATGCGCCAAGCTGTGCGCCGCATCGCCCATAAAACCACTTTGCCCGACGACGACACGCAGGCTTTTTTGCTGAATCAGTTCAAAATCAAGTTCCTCGGCGACGAGCGCGACCTGCTCGACGATTTACATTCGGCCTGCGCCAGCGAGGGCATTCTGCGCATCACCATCCCGCCGGGCAGCACAGAGCAAGGCGACATCATCCGATGGTTGCAAAAAGGCGAGGTTGAAAAAGCCCTCGAAACCCTGCTCGCAGTGGCGCAAAACACCACCTATTCCGACGAGGCGACCCTGCTGGCAGGCCAGTACCGCAACCTGCTCCGCGAAAAAGCCTCGCTTGACAGCCGCGACTTTTTTCCGCGCCAAAACAGAATAGCCGACGCAATCCTGCAACTCACCAAACAACTGCCCAGCCGATGAAACGCTTTCGCTACCCGGGTGTGCGCCCCTTCGAAGCCGCCGACCGCGCCCTCTTTTTTGGCCGCGACCACGACATCGCCGACCTCTACGAACTGGTGCGGGCTGAGCCGTTGGTCGTGTTGTTCGGCAAATCCGGCTATGGCAAAAGTTCTCTGCTCAACGCGGGGATGCTGCCGCTTTTCAGCAGTGTGCCGGTTGAAAGTATGCCGGAATGGTATTCCGGCAAGGCAGACACGATGCCGGAATATCATTCCGGCGTACAAGAGGGCGATGACTGGACTGTTCTCGAAACCCGTTTCGGCGAATACACAGAAGGCCTGAGCGACACCCCGCTCGAACGCCTCCGCCAGCGTCTTTTGGAAAAAATCCCCGCCCCTGCACAGGCATTTCCAAATTTGTCATCCCCGCAGGGGAACTCTCTTTGGCTCGACTTCAAACAGCGCCTCAGCCCCCAAAAACGGCGTTTTCTGCTCGTATTCGACCAATTCGAGGAGTTTTTCAGTTACCCGCTGGAACAACAGGCTGCGTTCAAAGACCAACTCGCCGAACTGCTTTACGAGGAAATGCCGCAGGCCGTCCGCGCTGCCGCCCGCTCGCTCGAACGCGACGAACGCCGCGCACTCGCCGCCCGCATGGAAGTGAAAGCCCTCTTCGCCATTCGCTCCGACCGCATGAGCGACCTCGACCGCCTCAAAGACCGCCTGCCCGCCATCCTCCACAAACGCTACGAACTTCGCGCCCTCACCCGCGAGCAGGCGAGGGAGGCGATTGTGCAGCCTGCGCTGTTGGGCTCCCTCGTTTCAACCCCACCCCCGACCCCTCCCCTAAAAAGGAGGGGGGACGTAGAGATCAACGCGATACCCTCCGAGTTCTCTACGGAACGCCCCATATCTCCCCTCCTTTTTAGGGGAGGGGTCGGGGGTGGGGTTGAAATAGGGGCGAACGAAACCTTCTCCTCTCCTCCCTTCGAATACCGCGACGACGCCCTCCAAAAAATCCTCGACGAACTCTCCCGCAGCAACGCAGGCGCCGACAAAAGCGGCGGCATCGAGTCGTTCCAGTTGCAGATTTTGTGCGACGACATAGACAGCCGCGTGGCGAACGGCTTGGTGCCCGACCGCGACGGCAATGGATTGCCTGACGTAAGCGCCGAAGATTTGCCCGATTTTTCCGAAGTATTTGCCCGCTACTACGAGCGGCGGCTTGCGCTATTGCCTGAAAACCAACGTGCTGTGGCCCGCCGCGTCATCGAGGACGGGTTGGTGCGCTACGATGCCGCCCGCGACGAAGGCCGCCGCCTCAGCGTGGACGGGCAGGCGCTGCTCAAGGACTTCGAGGCCGCCGGGCTGACGCCCGCCCTGCTGCGCGAACTCGAAAACACCTTCCTCGTGCGCCGCGAGCCGAACACGCTGGGCGGCCACAACTACGAACTCAGCCACGACACCCTGCTGGCGCCGGTCATTAGCGCGAAGAAAAAACGGCTGGAAGTGGAAGAACGCGAGCGCCTGCGCCTCGAACGCGAACGCCTCAACCGCGCCCGACGACGCAACGCGGTGGCAGGCTTGGCCGCCCTGCTCTTGCTGGGCTTCGCTTTCTGGCAGACCTACGCGGCGCAGCAAGCCACGGCCGACGCCGACAAAGCCTACCAAGCCGCTGAAGAGCAAGAGCGCAAGGCAGACGAAGCCACCCGCCGCGCCCAAGCCGCTGGAGAAGAGGCCGAAAACGCCCGCCGCATAGCCGAGTTGGAAAAGAAAAATGCTCTGAGCGAACAAGAAAAAGCAGAATTGGAAAGGCGAAGAGCGGCAGTGGAAAAAAGAAAAGCGGAAGCCTTACTGGAAGCGAGCAAGTTAATGGCCGCGAAAAAACTGCCTGAAAACTTCGATGCGCTTATTCCGTTGGACTCACTTAATTGTGATGGTTGGGAGTTAGGTTCACTTTCTCCTGAAATCGGGAAATTGATAAACCTGCAAAAACTCAATTTAAGCAGCAATCAATTGACGAACCTGCCCGGGGAAATCTGGCATTTGCAAAACCTCCAATCACTGAATTTGGGCTGGAATCGCTTAACGAACTTAGCAGAGGAGATCGTAAATTTGAATAACCTACAATTTCTCGATTTGAGCAGCAATAGATTGGCAAATCTGCCAAAGGAAATTAGAAACTTGCAAAACTTGCAGCACTTACAATCGCTGAATTTAAGCTTCAGCAAGTTGAGGAGCCTGCCAGTGGAAATCGGAAATTTGAAAAACCTAAAGTCGCTAGATCTAGGAGGTAATCAGTTAAGAAGCCTGCCAGCAGAAATCTGGCATTTGCAAAACCTCGAATTGCTAGATTTAAGCGGTAATGATTTTGAGAGCCTGCCAGTAGAAATCGGAAATTTAAAAAACCTAAAGTCGCTGGATTTAAGAGAAAATGAGTTGAAGAACCTGCCCATAGGAGCCTTGACGCAATTGAAAAATCTCAAAAAGTTGAACTTGAGATATCCTTTCATTGGCCAATCTTTTCTCCCCGCCTCCGAAGTCGAGGCGCTTCGGCAGGCTATGCCGTGGTGCGAGGTGGTGTGGGAGGAGTAGGGGTTTCTTTTTGTCATCCCCGCAGGGGATCTACCCAAGCCGGGCTTTTTTCGGAACATCTGAAGAGTGAGTATTGGGTAGATCCGCCTTCGGCGGATGACAAAAAAGGGTGACAAAAAAACGTGACGACGACAAAAAGGGCGCGGCGGCATGAAAGGAGCAGGTTTTTGGGGTGTACTCTACTTTTGTCATCCTCGAAGGGAATCTATCCAACGGTCGTTTTTCGGAACATTTGAAGAACGAATACCGGGTGGATCCCCTTCGGGGATGACAAACGAAAATAAAAACCGACCATGAAAAAAGAATACAACTTCTGGGTTTACATCGTCACGAACTGGAACAGGACGGTGCTATACACCGGAATGACCAACGACTTGGCTGGCCGCTTGAAAGAGCATTACGATAATCGCGGGAATGGAAAAACATTCGCTGGGCGTTATTCGTGCTACAATTTGGTTTACTACGAATGGCATCAATACGTGTTGAACGCTATCGCCCGCGAGAAAGAAATCAAGAAATGGTATCGGGAACAAAAAGTCTCGCTGATTGAAGAACACAACCCCGAATGGAAGTTTTTCAACGCGGTGATTTGTGGACATTGGCCACCGAAATTTGAGGGAAGGGGATTGCTTTTTTGTCATTCCCGCAGGGAATCTACCCGACACACGTTTTTTGAATCATCCGAAGAATGGACGTTGGGTAGATCCGCCAAAGGCGGATGACAAAAGAAAAAAGGGAAAAAACAAAAGCAGCAATTCCCACCCAAAAGTGAATCTTGCCCTTGATTTTTCCATTCACCTGCTGCTGCTTTGTTATGCCAATAAAATTTACCCTCACCGCTTTTGTTTTTTCCCTGACAATCAGCGCCTTGTCCGCGCAAACAGCAAAAGACGCGACCGTGCCGATGACGGCCACCGTCAACACGAATCCCGCCAGCGTCACGCTGAGTTGGTCAAATCCCGCCGCTTCCAACCTGCTCATCCTGCGCCGCGCCAAAGGCCAAGCCGGCAATCAGTGGGCTCAACTACTGAATGTCATGAACAGCACCCAAACTTCGCTGACGGACAACACCGTAGCGGTTGGCCAGACGTATGAATACGTCATCCAGCGCGTGACGAACATCAACGCTTTTGGCTACGCCCACGTCGCCATAGAAGCACCCGTGACCGACAGCCGGGGAAAGGTGGTTTTGTTCGTGGATGCCGATATCGTCGCGCCGCTCGCGCCGGAATTGGAGCGACTGAAAAACGACCTCGTCGGCGACGGCTGGCAAATTGTTGAACATATCGTAGATGCTGCGGCGACGGTACAAACAGTTAAAAACCAAATCGTTGCTGACTACAACGCCGACCCAACAAATGTCAAATCCGTTTTTTTGTTGGGAAAAATACCCGTGCCATATTCGGGCAATGCGGCTTGGGACGGCCACTCGCCCGACCACACGGGCGCTTGGCCTTCGGACGCTTATTACGCCGACGTGAACGGCAACTGGACGGACATTTCTATCAATAATATTTTACCTGATCGCGCCGCCAACGACAATGTGCCGGGCGACGGCAAATTTGACCAAAACATCATCCCCTCGGCGGTGGAATTGCAGGTGGGGCGTGTGGATTTCCGGCGACTCACGCAGGGTACTTTCGGCGCCCCAACGGTAGAACTCCTGCGCAGGTATTTGGACAAAAACCACAACTGGCGCACAGGGGTTTATACAGTTGAAAACAAGGCGATTGTGGACGACAATTTTGGCTATTTCAGCGGTGAAGCCTTTGCCGCGAACGGCTTTCGGAATGCCTATCCGCTCGTGGGCGAAGGCAACGTGGTGGAAGCTGATTTTTTCAACAACACCAACCCGCAAACTTACTTGATGGGCTACGGCACGGGCGGCGGATCTTATACCAGCGCGGGTGGTGTGGGCAACAGCGCTAATTTCGCCACCGACACGGTGAACATCGTTTTTTCCAACCTTTTTGGCAGTTATCACGGCGATTGGGACTTTGAAACCAATCCTTTCATGCCCGCCGCATTGGCGGCTCGCGGCGGTGTTTTGACTTGCGCGTGGGCGGGCAGGCCGCACCATTTTTACCAAGCATTGGCTTCGGGCGAAACAATTGGTTTTTATATAAAAGAGACTCAGAACGCGCAGTACAACAACGGTTTTTTCGCCTCGCTGGGAGAAAGCGGTACCCATGCGGCCTTGCTCGGCGATCCGACTGTGCGGGCGCACATTGTGACCCCTCCAACTGATTTGACTGCAATTTCTGGTTGTGGAAATATCGAACTCAATTGGGCGGAATCCCCCGACACGGGCATTTCCGGCTATCATATTTATCGTTCTTTGGAAAAACACGGCGCGTACACACGTTTGACTACCAATGCGATAAACGGCACTTCGTTCACCGACAACAGCATTTTGGCAGATACGACTTACTACCAAATCCGGGCGGTGAAATCGCAAACTTCGCCCGGCGGCGGCACTTATTGGAACACCAGCACAGGCGCAATGCTCACAGCCATTTACGCTCCGCCCACACCACCCCAAGTCAGCATCAACAACACGGGCGGCACGGTGACTTGTCTCAACCCGCAGGTGCCACTTGCTGCTGTCAGCAACCCATCGGGCGTGTCGTTCCAATGGGCTGGGCCGAACAATTATTCTTCTTCCAATTCAACTGCTGTGGCTGAAATCGGCGGGATTTATTCGGTGACGGTGACGTTTGCCAACGGCTGCACGAACAAGGCGCAGACGACGGTTTTTCAAGATTTGACCCCGCCGCCGCCGCCGGTGGTGACGGTGAGCAATATTATCACCTGCAATCAGCCTGCCGTCATTGCCGCCCAGCCAATCCCCGGATTTGGCTGTTCGTTGTATGACCCGAACGACGTTTTTCTTCCAAACTGCTCTTACACGACGAGTTGGCCGGGGGCTTACACGGTAATTCTTGCGAACCCGATAAATGGTTGCACATCTACCACAACCGTAATAGTTGAAGCGAACTTCGCAACGCCACTTGCTTTTGGCATCGGCGCTGCCATCACTTGCGAACAGCCCGCCGCCCCATTGATAGTCTCTTGGGCGCCCACACCCGAAGTGCCTTCGGCTACTTTTAACTGGTCGGGGCCGTGTTTGGACCCAAATGGCCATGCTTGTGCGCCGGGCGTTTACACCCTCATCGCCACCAACCCCGATAATGGTTGCACCGCCGCTGATACGGCTCTGGTGACGATTGACACGGCGGTTTTTGATTTTAATATTCCCCATCAATTTGACATCAATTGCGCAACCACCTGCGCAAGTTTGAATTTGCCCGACACCTCGGATTTTGAATTTTACTTGAACAATCAATTGTTGCCGCCCGACCAGCCCGCCCTTTTGTGCGATGAAGGCGATTTTATTTTTTCTGTAAAATCACTCGCCAACGGCTGCTCGGACGACTACACCATCGAAGTCGTGGCCGACGCTGACCCACCTGGCGCATCCATCACTGGGGGTGGTTTGCTCACTTGCGATGTGCATGACATTGCATTGACGGGCAATTCGCCAACCCTCGGCGTGATTTATGAGTGGTCGGGGCCAAACGGGTTTCATTCGACTCAACAGACTGTCATGGCAACCGTCATCGGCACTTATTCTCTTACCGTCACAAACCCGATAAACGGTTGTACTTCGACTGCTTCCATTGCAATTCAAAGCGACGGCAGTATCCCCGACATTTCCGCCGAAGGCGGCACAATCACCTGCATCAACCTGAGCGTTCAACTTGACGGCGAATCGGACACGCCGGGCGTGACTTTTTTCTGGACAGGGCCGGGCGGTTTTGCTTCCAGCGAAGAAGATCCAACTGTCACAGAAGCAGGAACTTACACCTTGACGGTAACTGCGCCAAACGGATGTACGACGCAAGCGACCGCGACAGTTTTGGATGCGACGCAATTCCCGATTGAATTTGATACCGACATCACCGATGCCTCGGCCGTAGGAGCAAATGACGGAGCGATAAATTTGTCGGTGATTGGCGGCGGCGGGCCTCCTTACGAATATGTCTGGAGCAACGGCGCGACGACGCAAGACCTCGAAAATATCCCGCCGGGGACTTATTTTGTAACCATTACCAACGCAGCAGGTTGTACTGCGGTGGCAACAGTAGAGGTTGGTGTCACTTCCAGCAACGATGAAGCCGCTGTTTTTCAACAACTTCTCCTCTCGCCCAACCCGACCGAAGGGCTTGCTTTGCTTTCCCTAAAATTGCACAAAACTATGACTGTTCGAGTTGCAGTGAATGACGCGGCAGGGCGGTTGATTTTGGAAAAACCGGAAATAATCGCGAGCGAATTGGCCTTGCCCATTGACCTTCGGGAAAACCCGCCGGGAATGTACACAGTCTTTATTTTTGTTGAAAAACAAGTGTTTGCGCAAAAATTGGCGGTGGTGCGGTGAGTTGTTTTTGTCAATAAAAATCGCCGGAACACGAGCATATTCACAACGACAAATGCTGGTTTAAAATAGTTTTTTACCTTTCGCCGACGATTTTAACAGCACACATCCAGCGCCAGCCACCCTTAAACCACCAACCTCCCTATGGAATACGCCGCCTGCCAAGTCGCTATCGCCCCCCTCCGCGCCCAGCCATCCGACAAGAGCGAGATGGTGTCGCAATTGCTTTTTGGCGAAACCGTAGAAATCCACGAATCGAAAGATACTTGGCGGCACGTCGTGTGCGCATGGGATGGCTACACCGGTTGGGTAGATACCAAACAATTCAAACGCCTGACTCCCAGCGAATTCGACGACTACGCCGAGCATCAGGCGGTCAATCTCTCGCTCGTGGAAGGCCTCATGGCCGCCGACCATTTTATCCCACTGACGATGGGGGCGGTGTTGCCGCGCTACGACGGGCTGCGCTGCGCATTGGGCGAACAAACCTTCCAATTTTCCGGGCCGGTGGTCACGCCCGGCCAACAGCATCTCGGCAAAGAGTGGGTGGTAAAAATCGCCCGGCGCTACCTGCACGCGCCCTATCTCTGGGGCGGGCGTTCGCCTTTCGGCATTGATTGTTCCGGCCTGACGCAGATGGTGTTCAAAATCGCTGGCATCCGCCTCCTGCGCGATGCCGCCCAACAGGTGACGCAGGGTCGCCCGATAGATTTTATGGAGCAGTGCCAGTCCGGCGACCTCGCTTTTTTCGACAATGGCAAAGGCCTCATCAACCATGTTGGCGTCATCTTGCCCGACTGCCACATCATCCACGCATCCGGTAAGGTGCGCGTGGACAAACTCGACCATTTCGGCATTTTCAACAAAGAACTTGACCGCTACACCCACCAACTCCGCATCGTGAAGCGCCTGCTGCCCGACGAACCGGAGTCGTTGGTTTCTGAAAATGAAGATGTTCGGGCGGATGAATTGGCAGGACAGGGGGCGTTGTTTGGGTAATGGTCAAATCAAAATGAAATGTCAGATAACGGTACTCCCATCCCTTCTTCCCTAAAAAACTGGTTCGTCGCGCATTGCGTCATAGACTTGGCGTTTGCCCTGCCACTGATGTTTTTCCCAAAAATCTTTCTCGAATTGCTCGGCTGGCCGTACTTCGACCCATTGACGTGCCGCATCGTGGCAGCGGCGCTCATCGGCATCGGGCTGGAGTCGTATTTGGGCCGCAATGCCCCATTAGAATCTTATCGGGGGATACTTCGCCTCAAGATAATCTGGTCGCTGACAGCCACAGTCGGCATTCTGATTGCCATGTTTTCCATAGAGGAGCGTCCATTCATCGGCTGGTTGTTGGCATTGGTTTTTGCGGCGTTCAATCTGCTGTGGATGTTTTGGTGGATGAAATTGCGCACACGCTAAGACGGAATAGAAATGCCCGCCACCCCCTACCTTTGCCCCAAATTTTTCCGTTTTGCCAAAATCCCCCCTCCTCAAACTCGCCCGTTTGCACGGCCAGCCCGAAATCTTTTTCTCCATTCAGGGTGAAGGAAAAAGCATCGGCACACCCTCCGTGTTTGTGCGTACCTCGCTGTGCAACCTGCACTGCATCTGGTGCGACACGGATTATACTTGGAATTGGGTCGGCACCCGATTCCCGCACCTGAACGACGCGAAACCGGGCTACCAAAAGTTTGACAAAAAAAAATGGATTGTCGAATGCGCGGTGGCCGAAGTAGCCGAAACGGTGGCCGCATTTCCGTGCAAAAACGTGATTCTGACCGGCGGCGAACCCATGCTCCAACAACCTGCTTTGGTGGCGTTGATGTCGGCATTGCGCACAAAATCAGCGGATTGCCGATTCGAGGTGGAGACCAACGGCACGCTCTCCCCCACCCCGGAGTTCGACGCGGCGATTGACCAGTACAATGTTTCCCCGAAATTGGAAAACAGCAACAACCCGCGCCGTTTGCGCGAAAAACCAGCGGTCTATCGTTTTTTCGCCCAATCTCCAAAAGCCAATTTCAAATTTGTTATTGCCGAAAAAAACGACCTCGACGAGGTGTTGGCACTGCTAAAAACCTACGCCATCGCGCCGGAAAAAGTCTGGCTGATGCCGGAGGGAACTTCCGCGCAAACATTGGCGAAACGCCGAAAATGGCTCGTGGAAATTTGTAAAAAGTATGGCTTCCGCTATTCCGACCGCCTGCACGTACAGATTTGGGGCGCAAAAAAAGGTGTGTGACAAGTCGCGTTTTTTCTCAAATTTTGCCCTCACTAAAACAAAACAACTATGTCCACCAACTCTTTCCGCGAAAACATGAACGCCTCGCTTGACCAAGCCAAAGTAAAAGGCCGCCGCATTTTCCGCTTTATCGCATGGGCGCTGCTCATCTTAGGCATCGTGTTCGGCATCGGATACTTTTTCTACCGCACCTACACCATCAGCGAAGGCTCCCGCGCCGGCACACTTTTCAAAATCTCGAAAAAAGGCGTTGTTTTTAAAACGTATGAAGGCCAACTCCACCTCTCCGGCAGCGTGATGCTCACCACGCAAAGCACTTGGGATTTTTCGGCTGAAAACGCCCAGGTGTACGAGGAACTTCAAAAATACGAGGGAAAAAATGTGAAATGCTATTACCGCGAAAAAGTGGACGCTTTCCCGTGGCAAGGTGACACGGATTACCTTGTTTACAAAGTAGAGCCCATCCAATAGCGCGGGGAAAAACACATAGGCACATTAGAACACATAGTCCTTTTGTTACAGTCCGTTTAGAGTGGTTTAGAGGCGTGATTTTCAGTCAATTGCACACATCCTTTGTGCAAAACCACTGTGTGTTGGCTTTATCCCGAAAAAACTATCTGTTCTATGTGCCTATGTGAATTGGTTAGTTGGGTTGTACTCTAATTTTGCCGGATGA
>CAYZVM010000129.1:0-16609 GCA_964481485.1 uncultured Saprospiraceae bacterium
CGATGAAAAAATCGTCCAGCCCGTCGCCGTTCACGTCGCCTTTGGCGGTGAATGGCCCGAGGTCGGTTTCCGTCATCAGGCTGAGCGGCCAGATTTCAAAATCGTTGAAAAAGTTTTCTTCGTGCAAAAAGTCAATGCCCGATGAGGCCGTTTTTTCGGAAAAAAACTTGGTCTGCGGGGACACGTCGAACAGGTGTGCGACGTAGCCCGATGCGTCGGCGTGCTTCAGCACAAGTCGTTGATTGGCAGTTATGTTGGTGAGAGTTTGGGTTTTGCCGTCGGGCCAGCGGAGGGTGAGTTTGTCTATCTGCGTGGCATTGCCGAGGCCAAAATGGAGCAGGTGCTCGACCGAGGAAAATATGCCGCGTGTGGGATTGAGTTCTTGGTATTGGCGTTGGCCGCCGTATTCGATGAGTGCGGACGCGCCAACGGCGAGGGGGTTTTTGGCGCTGCCCTGGAGTTTGAGTTGGAGGTAGTTGCCCTTGCCTTGCTCGCGGGAGAAGTTTTGATAAATAAAGGCAGGTTCTTCCAGATTGTTGACCACCAAATCGAGGTCGCCGTCGTTGTCGAAATCAGCCCACGCCGAGCCGCACGACCACGATGCCGGGAGCGTGAGCCAGTCGCCGCCTTTGTCCGAAAATGTCCAATCGCCGTCGTTTCGGTAGCAGCAGTTGCGCGACTTGTAGGTGGGGATGAGTTTCAGAAAATTGTCAATCGTTTTGAAATACGATTTGAGGTTGTTGCCCGAAGCCTTCTGAATATCAGGGTATTGGAACTCAAAAAAGTCGTTGTCGTTGATGTTGCGCCTGTATCCGTTGGTGACGTGGATGTCGCGCAGGCCGTCGTTGTCCATATCGAACAGCAGCCCGCTCCACGACCATTCGGTGGCAAACACCCCGGCCATGCAGCTGATGTCGGAAAAGGTGCCGTTGCCATTGTTGCGCTGGAGCACATTGCGCGCCACCGGTTCGTAGTAGCCGTTCTGCACGGAGGTAGTGTAGAGGCTTTGGGGCATGGTGACTTTGGTGGTTTTCAGGCGGTAATTGTTCATGGGCAGCATATCCACGGCAAACAAATCCACGAGTCCGTCATTGTCAAAATCAGTCAAATCCGAGCCCATCGTGTGGCGGGTAGTGTGGCGGAAGGTTTCTTTCAGCCGTTCTGTGAACGTCCCGTTTTTGTTGTTTTCATAATAAAAATCGGGGTGAATGAAGTCGTTGCCGGCGTATACGTCGGGCCAGCCGTCGCGGTTGAGGTCGGACACGGCCACGCTGAGGCCGTAGCCGAGATTCCAGATACCGGAGGCTTTTGAGATGTCGGTGAATTTGCCAGCACCCGTTCCGGCTTTGTCGGAATCATTACGGTACAGCCGGTCGCTGTCGGTGTCGTATCTGGGTGTCAGCACGGCCATGGGCGTTTTGCCGTCGGGGCCGATGACGGTCTCAAATTTGTTGGAGCAGTCCACTTCCGAGGGGTGGTTTAGCAGATAGAGGTCGAGGTCGCCGTCGTTGTCGCAATCGAAAAAATTGGCACCCGTACTGGCGCTGATGTCGTCGAGGCCGTACTCAGCGGCTTTTTCAGAAAATGTCAGCACCCCAGCACTCCCTATTCCATTGTTGATATACAACTTGTTGCGTCGGGTGCTATCGCCCACTACTCCGGCGCGGCAGATATAAATATCCAGCCAGCCGTCCGCGTTGATGTCCACCAAAGTCGCCGCGGTTTCAAAGCCACCTTCGTCGGAAGCCGCGCCGGAAGCATCGGTCACGTCATTGAATTTTAGGCTGCCTTGATTGAGGTACAGTTTGTTCTTGCCGTTGGTGCAGACGAAGTAAATATCTTGGAATCCGTCGTTGTTGAAATCGCCCACCGCCAGACCGCCGCCGTTGTATTTATTGACGTTGGTGGTAAAATTATCTTCGTCGGATTCGAGGATAATGTTTTGAAAATCAACGCCCGTTTGCTCGGCTGGCAAGAGTTTGAGGAGCGGGCTCGCGGCGGTGCGTGTTTCTTCCACTTCGTTCAAACCTTCGGAATCGCCGGGTTTGTCGCCGCCGCAGCTTGCCAACAGGAGCAGGGCGAACACAGGAATAATTTGGATAAAAGTGCAGCTGCGCGTCAGTGGTGGTACGACTTGAAGTCGTGCCTCCATTCTATTTTTTTTCAGCCCCATAAGTCGGGTCATTTTTACCTTTTGAAAAACAATCGGCAAAAATGGCAATTCGCGGGGGAATTAGGAACGGGTGAAAGATAACTTGTCAACTTTCACCCGGTCCTAAACCAAGCGAGCGGCAATTTAGGGCTCACCATTTTTTCAATTTCACGGAAATCCTACTACCGCCGTTTTTCACCTCAAACTTCGCCTCTGCCCAATTGGGCGCGCGAAATTTGGGCCGGGCGTTGTTGGAAAAACCATACGGCTCGGTGGGTACGCCGAATAGATTGGTGTCCAATTTCCCATTGCCATTCAGGTCGTGAAAACAACTCAGAGCATACACGCCGGGGGCAAGTTCGGGAAGATTGAGGTCGAGTGTGCCCGCTGCCGCGACAGGGACAATTTTTTTCAAAACGGCTTTTTCCGGTTTCAAAAAATCGGCCTCGCTGTTATAGATGCCCACATAAAGGCTGCCTTTGGCGTGCTGAATATTGGAGAAAGAAATATCGAGCATGGGGTTTGTCAATTTGAGCAAAAACAAAACGGTCAAGGTCATAGGTGAGCGTTTCTGGTGGGTGGTACAAACGCTGCCAAGGTTAAAAAGTTTGGCATCAGGAGGTGGCTTTTTTATTTCCTCAGCGAAACCGGTTGGGCTATCTTTTATTTTTGCCCAATGCAAAATGCCCTCTCCCATCTCCAAGCCTCTGTCCGCCAAATCCTACCGCTCGACGGGGCGGCTTGGGAGGATTTCGCCGACATCTGGCAGCCGTTCGAGGCAAAACGAAAAGTCATCCTGACTGCCGAGGGCGACACCGAAAAATACGTCTATTTCGTGCTGGAAGGGGTGCAACGCGCCTACGCCGTGAGCGACGACGGGCGCGAGGCGACGTTGGTGTTCACTTACCCGTACTCGTTTTCGGGCGTGGCAGATTCGTTTTTGTTGCAGCAGCCGTCGCGCTATTTTTTTGAAACACTGACACCGAGCGTGTTTTTACGCGCATCTTTTCGGCAGCTGGATGAAGTGATGTTGAAACATCATGCCGTCGAGCGGATGTTGCGATTGGCAATCAGCCACACACTGGCGGGTGTGCTGGCGCGGCAAATCGAGCTGCAATCCTTCACCGCCGAACAACGTTTTCGGGCACTGATGAAACGCAGCCCACACATTTTGCAGTTGGTGCCGCACAAGTATTTGGCAAGTTATCTGGGTATGGACGCGACGAATTTCAGCAAATTTTTGGGGAATATTCGGCTTTGAAAACCGTTTTTTCCGTCATGGAAACATTGCACCAAACACTTCAGGATTTTTTTCGGTCGGTCGGTTTGCCGCTCCAACAGGACATGGAGTTGACAGTGCACCAACTCGACGGTTTGCACGGCGACAGGCCGTTTTCATCGCCGCTTTTTCGAACAAATTACTATTCGTTTGTGCTTATTACAAAAGGAAAAAGCCGCTATAAGATTGATAACCAAACGTTTGATTTGAGTCCGAGTTCTTTTTACTTTACCAATCCCGGGCATTTAAAGTCTTTCGCAATCGAGGAGTTGCTCGGGGGTTATATGGTCACATTTTCAGAACAGTTTGTGAAACAGCACTACACGGGCGACTTTTTCACGCTTTATCCTTTCCTGGTGCACGAGACAACACCTGTGATGCAATTGAACGAACCCGCGTTGGCGGAGTTGACCCTAGTTTTTGAACAAATGCTGCGCGAGTACAATGGCGGGGCGATGTTCAGGAGCGCGATTCTGACCAAATACCTGGCAATTCTGCTTTACAAAACCAAAGAGTTATTGCAAACACACAAAGTGGATTTTCAGGTGCAAAACCGGAGCGCTGTCCTGGTCAGCGATTTTAAAAAGTTGCTCAACGAAAATTTTAAAGAACTCGCCACCGGACAAGCACGCAAAATTTGCTCTGTCAAGGAGTTTGCAGAACGGCTCAACATACACCCCAATCATCTGAGCAGCGTGGTGAAAAACGAAACGGGCAGGCCTGCTTCCGATTGGATTCAGGAGCGCACCATCGCTGAGGCTCAATCGCTGCTTAAAAACACAAAACTTACCGTTTCTGAAATCACTTTCCGCCTCGGATTTTCTGACACCGCGCATTTCGGCAAATTTTTCAAAAAACGCGCAAACGTCTCGCCCTCCGAATATCGTCAGGCTCCCCGCCTTTGATTTGTACCTAAACTGCTTTGTTTCGCACCTGTCGCCACGCCTTTCTCCTGCCTCACCTTTGCGCTGTTCTTTTAAAACAACAGTTCAATGGAAAAACAAACCAAAATCGCCCTCGTCACAGGCGGAAGTCGCGGCCTCGGCAAAAACATGGCCATACACCTCGCAAAAAACGGCATTGATGTCGTCCTGACCTACAATACCAAAAAAGAAGAGGCTGAAACAGTCACTGCCGACATCCGGCAGATGGGCAGAAAAGCAGTTGCGTTGCAGTTAAATGTCGGCAACCTGCGCTCGTTCGATGCTTTTTTTGAAAAACTGGCCACAGAATTAAACGCCACCTTCGAACGGCAAACTTTCGATTGCCTGGTGAATAACGCTGGCATGGGCGCTACCATCCCCTTCGCACAGGCGACGGAAGAACACTTCGACGACTTTATGAATGTACACTTTAAAGGCGCATATTTTCTGACACAAAAATCGCTGCCGATGCTCTCCGACGGCGGCCGTATTATCAACATCTCGACCGGAACGACCCGCTTTTGCGTGCCCGGTTATTCCATGTACGCCTCGATGAAAGGCGCAATGGAAATATTCACCAAATATCTGGCGAAAGAACTTGGGACTCGTGGCATTACGGCCAATATCGTCGCACCCGGACCGGTCGAGACCGATTTCAACAGCGCAGTCATTCGCTCCAACCCCCAGATGAAGACCTTTCTTTCTTCTCTCTCACCGCTGGGTCGTGTGGGTGAAGCAGAAGATATTGGTGGTGTGGTCGCTTTTCTCTGTTCCGACGAAGCCCGTTGGATAAACGGACAACGCATCGAAGTAAGTGGAGGGATAAACGTTTGATTTTGAATAAAAAAACATCTGGCAGGCTTCTGCCTGCCAGATGTTTTTATGTAGAAGATGGTTGGATTATATCAGCTTGATTAGGCTGGTGCTGTTCGCGCAGAAGATTTCACTGCCAGCGCATAAATGACTAATCCAAAACCTATTTTGTTCACCGCATCACCAATGTTGTAAATCAGGTCCATGTTGCGCACATCTATCACGTTGCGCAACCAGCCATCGGTCTCGATCGCCATGTAACCTATGGGATAAATTGCCCATCCAACCAATACGAACCATGACAAAGCACTGAATGCTGATTTAAGATTGGGGTCGTTAGAATTACCAGCCAGGCGTCGTGCCGACCCAAACCAGATTTCGTACACAATACCAGCATAACCGACTGTCGAAATCACGCCCCAAATCACACTATTGGCGCGAAAAGCAGTCTCGCCAAGATAACCAGCCACGAGCATAATAAGCGAGTATCCAATCATTTTCCACAGCAGTGAGGTTTTCGCTCCAAATGCTTTTAGGATAAGGTAAAACTCTACGCACATCAAGGGAACGGTCAAAATCCAGTCAATGTAACGAAATTGAGTAGGTGACGTACCCGTGCTCAACCAAATATCGCGCATGTAATAGTAATGTACGGCAGCGATCATTGTAATAAGCCCGGCGATGAGCAATGAGGTTTTCCATTTGCCTTCTACTTGCTGGCGCTCGAAGAAGAAGAAAACGGAGGCGGCAAACATAGCCATGTAACCGATAAAGAAGGTGAATCCAACGTAGTCGTTGGAGGCAAGTGGGGAGAAGAGGAGCAAACTGTGTGTGAACAGCGATTCCATAAATCAAGAATGTTTAAAGAATTTGTTGAATATACAACAAAAAATTAAACAAGAAATAGGTTTCTTTGGTTCGAAAAAATGTTAACATTTCTTTAGAAAAAGTACACCAGCACCGTTCCTTAGCTTTCAAACTCGCTTTTTTGCATCTGCCCCCCGCCTTATCGGCACAAAGCCCCGTCGTTCATTGCCCAAAACCTATGTCGGCTGATAAAAAGTCTTTTCCATTGGAGCCACATGAAAATTTCCAAGCGCGTTAGTCATGTTGAGAAATAACGTGAAAACAAACTTAAGTCCGGGCGAACCTTTGAGAAACCGTCTGGCAATTTTTGTCACGAAGTCAAGCGATTGTTCATGCGATGCATTACCTGCAGGTGCGGCAATGTGACAAGGGAGAGAAAAATAAATAAGAGTGGCAAAGGATCTACTTCCTTCGCATACCGCTGCCATCCCCACGTCAATACAACGATAGAAGCCATTGCAAGCAGCGTGAAAGGCATGGCACTCAGCCAAAATTGCCACCATGAATACCGGCGGCTTCGGGCTGGGTCGGGATTAAGATAGGTCCAAATTGTCTGAAAAGCGCTGATGGAATGCCAACCGGCGAAGTACAGTGTGAAAGCCAATAGCAACGGCAGCGCTTGGCAGAGCAACAACACTATGAACAAACGAAACATACGAGTTACATCAAAGGACACAGGGCTCCACCGTTGTGCCACCCAAACCAACACGCTGATAAGCACCCACCCGTTTAGAAGTAATTGCCAGCGGTGCGCCACGAAAAACCGCCAAACCCACATTTCCTCTGTCGTTTGTCGCGTGATTCTTTCTAAAACAGGTGTCGTTTCAGCAGCATGGCCTAAAAGAAGCCATGACAAGACAAATGCCCCATGTAAAAAACGATTGAGTGTCCAAAGATGGACTTTGAGGGGTAACTTTTCTAAGTCTGTTTCTCCAAAATGCCAAGCGGAAAATATTAAAAAAAGCAATAAGCCGCAGATGGGGAAAAAGTGCCAAATCATCGCGTATATGCCGATAACAAGCAAATATTTTAGCAAAAACCTTATAAGGTTATACTGATGCTGGGTACGAGCTGCTGTTTCAGCTTCGACCAGATGATCCAAAGCCCCATGCGGGATACCTGTCAAAAAAACAAAAGTCAGGGTAAAAATCAGTTGTATATCAAAAGGTATCGTACCCAGACAAGATTGCCACAATACCAACAATACACCCACGGCGACGGTGCAGCGTGTTGGCGCCGAAGTAAAATAGCGAAGTACGTTGTTGAAGACTGGCATGAACAAAAAAACCTATGAAATTACAAAATGTTGCACAGCAGTTTCACCCATTATGCTGATAATTTGTTCGTTTTCGACGTGCAGCAAAAATCAAAATCTTGGTTTTTACCAACAATCGCCCCGTCAAGAGGCCGGACTTTTGTAACAACAAAAAAACGAAAGTCATGCGCAACACCACTCAACTGCTCGAATCCTTGCACCAACAGGCCGAGCAATTCCTCCAAAAAGCCATCGCTGAATGGCAAATGCTGCCGCCGGAAGTGCTGGCCGCCAAACCTTTACCCGAACAATGGAGCGCCGCCCAATGCCTCGAACACCTGAACATTTACGGGCGCTACTACCTGCCCGCTATTGAAAAGGCCATAGAGGAGGCGAAGCAGAAAAACATCCGCCCTACCGACAGTTTCAGTGCCGGCTGGCTCGGCGATTATTTTGCCAAACTCATGCGCCCGAAACCCGGCGGGCAGTTGAAATCAAAAATGAAAGCACCGAAAAATGCCGTGCCTTCCGCCAGCCCCGACCCGCAAGCCATGCTCGCGGAATTTATTGACCAACAGGAAAAACTGCTGCAACTACTCACGCTGGCTGCCGACGTGAACCTCAACCGGGTGCGCATTCCGATTTCTATCGCGCCCTGGCTTCTGTTGAAATTGGGCGATACTTTCCTCTTCCTCACCGCGCATATTGAGCGGCATTTGTTGCAAGCAGAGCGGGCGATTGCAGCGAACAAGTTGATAAAAGCTGATGTAGGTTGAGAAGGATTGATAACTGACTTCATCAACTTTTCTCAACGCCCAATTCACACCTTTTTTCCCGGCATTCTTCCCGCCTATTGGGGCAGTCATCCATTCTCATTTTCGAGTCCATGGAGACGCGGTGCACATTTGTTCCAACAAAAACAACAAACACATCTTTCACCAAAACAACATTCTAAAGCTATGAAAATGAGCGTTTTGAAATCCAGCATTCTCCTGTTGGCCATGTTTGCCACAGCCATCTTCACCTCTTGCGAAAAGGACGACAACTTCACCGCAGAAGATTTGAAAAAAGAAATCGCGGGTATTTGGGATATCACCTCCTTCAAGGTCGGTGGTTCAGAATACATGAACACCGTAGTCGAAGCCGCCTCTATCGAGTATGAAGTATTTACCGGCACACAGGGCGATTTTACCCAAGAAGTGAAGTATCTGGATGAAGACCCAGAAGAAATCACCGAAGGCAAGTACGAAATCCTCAGCGGCGAATCCGTGAAAATGACTGCCGACGGCGAATCGTACACCCTGAAAGTCACCATCACTGGCGACGAAATCCAACTCGAAGGCCAACAAGATGGCAAGTCACTGGTGATAAAGGCCGAAAAACGCGATTAGGAAAGCAGTTCTTCATTACCCTTCATTGTAAACGGAGAGGTGGCATCATGGCAGATGCCACCTCATTTTTTTGTATCGCGGAATGATATTCCGAGTGTGTGCGGAATACCATTCCGCGATACAATTTTGAGCCTTTGAACCCTCTCCCCGGCGTTTTGTTTCTGTCGAAAAATGGAACAAACACTGCTCACACCCGAGGTCACCGACCGCATTATCCAGATGGCTTGGGAAGACCGGACGCCGTTCGATGCCATCAAATCACAATTCGGATTAACAGAAAAAAACGTCATCCAACTCATGCGCCGCGAACTGAAACGCAGCAGTTTCGAGCGCTGGAGAAAACGGGTGCACGGCCGCGCCACCAAACACCTTGCTTTGCGCGACGCGTCGGTCGTGAGATTCAGGTGCAGCAGACAGCGCAATATTTCTTCCAATAAAATTTCCAAACGATAATGCAAAAGAACTACCTCTTGGCGGGCGCATCCAGCGCCAGCGCGCAGGCTTTGTCGCGACTGCTGCAAGCCGAAGGCCATCACGTCATCGGCCTGAGTACCAAAGATTTGTCCGACTTTGGACATTCCGAACATTACCAAGTGGCGGATTACAGCAAAAGCAGTTTACCAACTTTGTCGCAACCCTTGGACGGCCTCGTTTATTTCCCCGGCACCATCAATTTGAAACCCGTCAGCCGCCTCAGCGAAGAAGATTTTTTACAGGATTTCAAAATCAATGCCCTCGGTGCAGCAGTATTTGCAAAACCTGAAAAACGCCGCCGTGCCAAGTTCGGTCGTGTTTATCAGCACCGTCGCCGTGTCGCAGGGCATGAATTTTCACAGCTCCGTCAGTATGGCGAAAGGTGCCGTGGAAGGGCTCACGCGGGCTTTGGCTGCCGAACTCGCACCCTCCATCCGAGTGAACGCCGTCGCGCCCTCGCTCACGGCTTCTCCCATGGCGGACAAACTCTTCAACACGCCCGAAAAATTGGAAGCCAGCAACAAACGCCACCCCCTCCGGCGCATCGGCCAGCCCGACGACATCGCCCACGCAATTCATTTTTTGCTCGGCGAACAATCGGCCTGGATGACCGGCGCGGTGCTGCCGGTTGACGGCGGCATGGCTTCGGTGCGGATGCTTAGCTAACGCCGGAAGGGTTTCAAACGCCGGAAGGGTTTGAAACCCTTCCGGCGTTAGGGGTAATTCATCCGGCGACTTTCGGCATTCGGCAAAACTAAATTTGCCAAACAATTGACGGTGAGACATATTTGCGAACGCAAGGATTTCTTTTGAACCCCTGAATTCGCACAAAGTATGAACCGCATAAACAAGGTTTGCCTGACCATTTTGTCGCTCTTTTTGCCCCTTGTCTCGTTGGCACAGACCAATGCAGACAGTCTGTGGGCCATTTGGAGCGATGTCGGGCAACCCGACACTACGCGCCTGAAAGCCATTCAGGATTTGGCTTGGAGCATGATGTACAGCAACCCCGACTCGACCGCCCGGCTGGCTCAGATGGAGTTGGATTTCGCGTGGAAAATCAACAGTAAAAAATGGCAGGGCAAAGCCCTGAACGTCCTCGGCGGCAGCTACCATGTGAAAGGCAACTACACAGCTGCGCTCAATGAATATAAAAAAGCCTTGATTGCCCTCATGGACGCGGGGGAAATGAAAAGCGTGGCCGCCATGTACAACAACATCGGCTTGATTTACAGGGAGCAAGGCCACAGTGGTCGGGCATTGGAATACTACGAAAAATACCGGAACGTCGGGGAAGAGTTGAAAAACGATGAAATCCTCGCCACCGCTTTCAACAACCTCGGAACCCTCTACGGCGATTTGGGGCACATTCCCAAAGCCTTAGAATACTACGAGCGCGGGCTTCGATTGGCCGAAAAACTGGGCGACAAAATGGGCATGGCCATCGGCAACAACAATATCGGCTCCGTTTACTACGAAGAGGGGAAATATGCCCAAGCCCTCGAATGTTACCAGAAAAGCCTTGCCTTGCGCAAAGAAATTGACGACTTGCGCGGCAGCGCAGTCGTGTACGGCAACATCGGTTTGGTGCATAAAGACCAAAAAGACTACGCGAAAGCCCTCGGCTACTTCCAAAAGGCAATGGAAATTCAGGAGAAATTGCACGACAAATCCGGCCTCGCCACTTCATATTTCAACCTCGGCACCGTTTCCAACACACAAAAATCTTACTCGAAAGCAACGGAATGGTGCGCCAAAAGCCTGAAAATCAGCGAGCAAACGGGAGCGCTGCGCTCCGCTCGCAATGCTTGCACCTGCCTCTATGAAGCTTATAAAGGGCTGGGACAAAAAGGGCAGGCCTTGGTATGGCACGAGCAATTTGTGCTGCTCAACGACAGCTTGCAAAAAGTAGAGACGGAACGGCGGCTGGAGCAAATGGAGTTTGCCAAACAGGTGCTGGCCGACAGCCTCGGTCAGGAGGAAGAAAAACTGAAAGTAGAAATGGCCCACCAGCAGGAGGTGCGCAAACGCGACAGGACGATGCAGCTCCTCCTTGTGGCCGGACTGGCGGTGCTGGCGTTGGCAGTCGGCGTCTGGATTCGGATGTTGTATTTCAGAAAATACTCTCAAATATTTCAGCACAAAGCCGAAAAACTTGAAAAACAGCAATTGCTGAACGAGGTTGCCCTGCTCAGGACTCAAGTGAATCCGCATTTTTTGTTCAATAGCCTCAGCATCTTGTCGTCGCTGGTGAAAAAAGACACAGAACTGTCCGAACAATTCATTGACCAATTGGCACGCTCCTACCGCTACATTCTGGACCAAAAAGAACAATCGCTCGTCACGCTGCGCACCGAACTTGAATTCATTCAAGCCTATTCTTTTTTATTGAGAATCAGATTTGAAAACAAATTCGATATTCGCTTCGATTTACCGGAGGACGCGCTGGATAAATACACAATCGCCCCGCTCACCCTGCAACTCTTGGTAGAAAACGCCGTGAAGCACAACCGGATGTCGCTCAAAGAGCCGCTTTTGGTGAAAGTTTCTCTCGAAAACAACCAAACCCTGATAATCAAAAACCGATTGCAACCCCGTACCACGCCAGCCGCATCCACAGGAATCGGGCTGCAAAACATCATCAACAGCTACGCCTTGCTCACCGATCGTTCCGTTTGGGCGGGCGAACGAGAGGACGAGTTCGTGGTGAAGGTGCCTGTACTGACATGATTTTGTTCGATATTGTTTGACAGAAAGAATATGAATAAACTCTACATCCTGCTTTTCCTTCTTGTCACAACTGCTTGGTTGCCAGCGCAAGTCGTCAATGCCGACAGTCTTTGGGCTGTGTGGAGCGACCCGAATCAAGCCGACACGACACGCCTGCAGGCTATTCAGGATTTGGCGTGGAGTATGTTTTACCGCAACCCCGATTCGACAAGGCTTTTGGCGCGAATGGAACTGGATTTTGCATGGAAAGTCAACAGCAAAAAATGGCAAGGGACAGCCCTGAACATGCTGGGCGGGACGTACCACATGAAAGGAGATTTTGTGGCGGCGCTCAACGAATACAAGAAAGCGCTGAGCTCCTTCATGGACGCGGGCGAATTGAAAAACGTGGCCGCCATTTACAATAATATGGGCTTGATTTACAGGGCGCAGGGCAATACCGCCAGGGCACTTGAATTCTACGAAAAATACCTGAGCATCGGGGAGCAATTGCAAAACACCAATATCATAGCCACCGCCAACAACAACCTCGGAAATCTTTACAGAGACCTGAACAACTATCCTAAAGCACTCGAGTACTACGAACGCGGGCTGCAATTAGCCGAAAAAACAAACAACAAGGCTAGCATAGCTATTGGCTACAACAATATCGGCACCATACTCTCCGTCGAAAAAAAGTACCCCCAAGCCCTCGAATATTTCAGGAAAAGCCTCGAAATCCGCAAGACAATTGACGACCAGCGCGGCCTTTCGAGCGTGTTTACCAACATCGGTCAGGTGTTCAAAGAAGAAAAAGACTATAGTAAAGCCCTCGAATATATCCGTAAAGCAATAGAAATCCGGGAGAAATTGAGCGACAAGGCCGGTCTTGCCGAATCGTATTTCCAAATGGGCGAGACATTTACGGCGAAAAAGGATTTTGCAAAAGCCACAGAATGGTGCGCTAAAAGCCTGACTTTCAGCAAACAAATTGGCGCTTTGGACGACGAACTCGATGCCTGTAATTGCCTTTACCGAGCCTACAAAGGCATGGGGCAAAGCGGCAAGGCACTGGCATGGCACGAACGGTTCGTGACCCTGAGCGACAGCCTCCAAAAAGCCGAAACGGAAAAAAGGCTGGAACAAATGGAGTTTGCGAAGCAGGTGATGGCCGACAGCCTCGGCCAAGAGGAAGAAAAACTGAAAATGAAAATGGGCTACCAGAGCGAGGTGCGCAAACGGGAGCGCATTACAAACATCCTGTTCGTGGCAGGGTTAGTTGTGCTGGCGTTGGCAGTAGGCTTCTGGAGCCGGATGCTCTATTTCAGAAAATACTCCCAAATATTTCAGCACAAAGCCGAAAGCCTTGAAAAACAGCAACTTCTGAACGAAATCGCTTTATTGAAGATTCAGGTGAACCCGCATTTTTTGTTCAACAGCTTGAGCATCCTGTCGTCGCTGGTGCGTGTCAACCCCGACCTGTCAGAGCAGTTCATTGACCAGTTGTCGCGCTCCTACCGCTACATTTTAGAGCAAAAAGAACAATCAATGGTCACCCTACGCACCGAGCTCGAATTCATTAAATCCTATTCTTTTTTGTTGAAAATCCGGTTTGAAAACAAATTCGACCTCCGCTTTAACCTGCCGGACGAGGTGTTGGACCAATACAAAATCGCCCCGCTCACCCTACAACTATTGATAGAAAATGTCGTGAAACACAACCGGATGTCGGCCAAAGAACCGCTCATCGTAGAAGTTTTTTCAGAAAACAATCAAACCCTGATTGTCAAAAACCGCCTGCAACTGCGCACAACGCCAGCCTCCTCTACCGGCATGGGTTTGCAAAACATCATCAACCGCTACGCCCTGCTCACCGACCGGCCCGTTTGGGCAGGCGAGCGCGAAGACGAGTTCGTGGTGCGGGTACCGCTGCTGAACTAAAAAATCGCAGAGACGCGGAGGAGATTCTTTCAGAATGACAAAAAAACTCCGCGTCTCTGCGGTGAATTCAGACCTAAACAATTGACTATGAATAAGAACACACAATTTATCAGGCGACGTTTACTAAACTTCAAAAGTTTAGTAAACGTGACCTTAAACGCAACCTTACTCTTTTTCACTACCTCGCTGAACGCCCAACAATGGCAACAAGTCGGCGAACTGCCCGCCGGGCAAACGACCGCGCTTTTCGCCACCGGCGACACGCTTTACGCTGGTGGGTTGAACAGAATTTACTACACCTACGACGGCGGCGACACTTGGGACAGCACGGCGATAGTCCCCATGAATGAAGAACAAATAGCCGCAGTGCGATACAGCCAGGGTCGTTTGTACGTCGGCACCGAATTCGACGGTGTATTTAGCAGCAGCAACGGCGGCCAAACTTGGCAAGCCGACAACAACGGCCTCGCCGGGTTGGGCGCGACCCATATTTCGAGTTTCGCCATTCGCGGCGATAGCCTCTACGTTGGCACTTACGGCGCAGGTGTTTTTGTCAAAAAAATCTCTACCAACAGCAATTGGAGCGCCTATAAAACCGGCATTCTTTGGGGAAATGTGGAAAGCGTTACAAACATTGATGGAAAACTCTACGCCGGGGCAGGCGGCAATGCGACCGTGTACACACATGCTTACCCCGGCCACACCTGGACAGAAGTACCTTTTGCGGTATTTGAAGGTTCGAGCAATGCTTTTCTTGGTGTCATAAAACAAGGCGATGTATTGCTGGCCGCGGGGACGCTGGGGCTGTATCGCAGCACCGACGATGGTGCCAATTGGTCGCCGTACAACCCCGGCACGGGCATTTTGGGCTCGGCGAATTTTGTCGTGAGCGGCGAGCGCGTCATCGCCAATTTGGCAAAACCCGCCGCTTTTAGCTTCCTCCAATACACCGATAATGAAGGGTTGAGTTGGCTGCCTTTTGAACCGGCCATCACCGGCTCTTACGGCTTCGAAATTGCGTTTTTCAATGGCAAACTTTATTCGGCTCGCGACAACGGCCTTTGGCGAATCGCATTGACTACCAACGTGGAAAACCCCATCGGTGAACCTTCTGCACTTGGCCAAAACTTCCCCAATCCGTTTTCCGGCAGCACAACCATTCCGCTCACGCTGCCCCAACAGACTTGGTTGGAATTGTCCGTTTTCGATGCCACCGGTGTGCATATTCGCACGATTTGGCGGGGAGAGAAACCCGTCGGGACGCATCAATTTGAATTCGCAGCCAGCGATTTGCCGCCGGGCATTTATGTCGCTCGGCTGACGACGGAATCGGATGTCGCATCGCGATTGATGACGATTGTCCGATAACCGCCCAACCGAACTTTCCAAAAATCAAAGCCAAATTAGCACATCAGCAAATTCTCCACATCAGCATATTAACAGCATGAATACCATTATCATAGAAGATGAAAACCTCACCGCCCAACGGCTGGAAGGAATGTTGAAAAAATGCGATTCCAGCATCAAGGTGCTGGCTACATTGCCGTCTGTCGCCGAATCGGTGGACTGGCTGCGCAAACACGACGCGCCCGACCTCGTGTTTATGGACATCCATTTAGAAGACGACCTGTGTTTCAAAATCTTTGAACTCGCGCCGCTCACGTCGCCGGTCATTTTCACGACCGCTTACGACGAGTACATGATTAAAGCCTTCAAAGTCAACAGCATAGACTACCTGCTGAAACCCGTGAACCTTGTGGAGTTGATGGCCGCATTGGACAAATACAAGGCACTGAAGGAGCGGTTTTCAAAACCCGATTTCGACACCCTGCTCCAATACATCGGGAATCGCGCACCCGAATACAAAACGCGGTTTATGATAACAGTCGGCAACAAAATCCGCAGCATCGAGACGGCGGACATCGCCTATTTTTATTCCGATGAAAAAATCACTTTTATGGTCACGAAAGAAGGCCAGCACCTGCCGATTGATTTCAGTCTCGACAAACTGACTTCGCTGCTCGACCCGCAACAGTTTTTCCGCATCAGCCGCCAATATTTAGTCGGTTTTTCGGCAATTCAGGCGGTTTTGACGCATTTCAAAGGAAAACTCAAACTCGACCTCGCACCCAAAGCCAAGCACGATGTGTTCGTCAGCGGCGACCGAATGACGGATTTTAAGGATTGGTTGGGACGATAGTTGTTTGAGTTGTTTGAAAAGTTTGAGGAGTTTGAGTTGTGTTGCCCATTTCTCCTCAAACCCTTCAAACAACTCAAACCCTTCAAACCTACTTTTGCCACATGAAACAACACATCGCCCAACTCGCCCTCGTGGTCGGCGACTACGATGAGGCCATCCGGTTCTACACCGAAAAATTGAATTTCCAACTCATCGAAGACACACCGATGAGCGAGACAAAACGCTGGGTGGTGGTGGCGCCGCCCGGCTCCACGGGGTGTCGCCTTTTGCTCGCCAAAGCCGCCAACCCCGAGCAACAAACCCGCGTGGGCAACCAGACTGGCGGCAGGGTTTTCCTTTTCCTTCATACCGACGATTTCTGGCGCGACTACCACGCTATGCTCGAACGAGGTATCCGTTTCGTGCGCGAACCCGCCGAAGAGCCTTACGGCACGGTGGCCGTTTTTGAAGATTTGTATGGGAACTTGTGGGATTTTATAGAGCCGAAAGAGAAAGATTGATTCGAGGCTCCGAGCGGAGAAATGCCGAGATGGATGGGGCGGTTGGCCGGACTCGCCCTCCAACTCATCCGCGAAAACATAGAAAAACACCGCCGGGGAGAAGAC
>CAYZVM010000130.1:0-16535 GCA_964481485.1 uncultured Saprospiraceae bacterium
GTTCTCAACTCAACGAGGGCTTTTGATACAGATAAGATGAGTATGGTGAATAGGAGCCACTTCCCTGTGTATGGGGAGTGGCTCTTTGTATTCGAAGGCAAAAAATATTGAAAGAGCCGCCTGCCATTCAGGTGTTATACCCAAAGTTATAACCTGTTATTGGGATATGAAATACGTTTGTGGTGTCAAAAATTAAAACGGCCCGGTATAACTCTTTCCGGTGAAAACAGAAATGTTGATTGCTATTTGATGTGCTGTCCGCGTCTGAATTTGTCGACAGGCGAAACCCCAAAAAACTTGTATTGAAAACACGAGGATAAAAAGTATTTCCTCAAATTCTTTTTCTTTCTAATCTTTATGCCTTTGAAAGGCAGGCCCCAAAAAACCATCCCGCCAGTGTGCCGATTTTTCAGTGTCACCTAAAATTTACTACCATCTAACATGGCTACACTTGTTCACCCCACTGTAACTCAGCCAGCACACGGTAGCACGCAGTCCGACGCACCAAGAAACCCTGACTTTGATAAATTCAGAAAAGTCAAGCACGTTGACCAAAATGGTCAGCCAGTCATTTGTGTGATTAATGTGAATCAATCGCCGTGGCCTGAGGTGGTGCGAGCCATGCGAGCCGACGAACAGGATGTGGGCGCGGTAGCTATCCGCGATAATAAAAACATACCAGCGGGGTTCACTTACCTCGGCCAGCTTTTGGCACACGATATCAGTTACAACCGCATGATAGGTAACGACACGCCTATGCTGCGTTTGCAATCGCTCTATGGCGGCGGCCCTGCGACTACGCCGTACCTCTATGCGCACTACCGCTCTGATATGGATGACCCGGCCATGCGGGCTTTGCATATGCGGGCATCTGAGAACTACAACCGTTTTAGGCACGTCAAACTGATGCTTCGACACGTCGGCGGCAATCAATATGACGTGTTGCGTCATGAGTCCAATTCCATCTCGTTTATGGCGGATACGCGCAACGACCAGAATTTTCTCATCAATCAATTGCATTGCGCTTTTATCCGATTTCACAATGCTATGGCGGAATGGCTCAACTTCCAAAGCCGCGAACGGATGAAGACGGACGTGGAAGCGAGGGAATGGCTCGGTGAAGAATTGTTCAGAAAAACACGCGAAATCGTGGCGTGGTGTTACCACCGCATCATTGTGGACGAGTATTTGAAATTGATGGTGCATGACCCAACATTGATAGACAAATTGAAAAGTTATCGACAACCGGGGTTCAAATTGTTTGACCACACCATGGAGCCGCGGCTCATGCCTGAGTTTGCGCTGGCTGCGATGCGTGTCGGCCATAGCCAAGTACAAGATGTGTATATGCTGACGCTCGGGAAGGAACGCCGGCGCATTTTTGAGCCAGATGCCAGAAGCACGAGCAGCGACCCGATGCCAGATTTGCGCGGATTCAAAAAATATAGGTATGTCAATATTGATTGGCCTTTGTTTTTCAATATCGGCGGCGACACGGCGCAACCCAGTTCGGCCATTGACCACCGCATTGCTGCGCCCATGTACGATTTGATTTTTATTCCGAGAGGGCAGGGAGATTTGCCGAAAATAAACCTCAACCAATCAGGCAGATTGCCCAGCGGCAACTGGCTGGCTGAGCAGTTGCAAAAAGCATCGGAAGAAACAGCTCTATCTGCTCAGAAGTCGGCAGTTAGAAGAAAGTCATTTCTGGAATTGGCAAAGGTGCGGTTGCCCGAATTGTTTGGAAAAGAAAATAAGGACAATCACCAAAAAGGAATTGCCCCAAATATCGAAAACACCGATGTCCCTTTGTGGCTGTACATCTTGCTGGAGGCCGACATCGAGCAAAAAGGACAAAGTCTCGGCACGTTAGGCAGCCAGATTTTTGCGGAGCAGTTCATGTGGATATTGCGCCATGAGCCAACGGCTTTTATGGACGGAAAGCAATTTCAGAACTATTTGGAAGCGAAATGGGGAGAAGAAATGTCGCGCGCAGGTCGCAGCCAAGCAAGGGAAGCCGCCACACAATTGGCTGCCGGCGCGATATCCATAATTGGCAAAGAATTCAAAATGGCCGATCTGATTGCTTTCCCAGAAACTGTCAATAATGCAATTACTTTTCCCTAAAATACTCTCTAACGAAGGCCCCAAAAAAACTCCCAATCAAGAAGGGGAAATTGTCCCAATCCAAAACTGAATTTTTCAAAAAAAGACAAAGCCATGCCGACCACTGCTTACGCCACTGACCTCTTCGATTGGGTCAACGAAGATGAAGAACGGGATGCCGTCACTGCCAATAAGTTCAACGAATACAGCGGCAATTTCAATACAAATGGCTCAAACAGCACCCGCAATGCAATTCTAAACAGTGCTCTTTACACACAACAGAACGACGCTGAGCCTCGCATTGCCGTGTTTTTCAGTGGCGGATTGCTCCAAAAATTGATGCGCGGCCAAACGCACGACCCAAGTTCCCAAGCCACCCCTTTAGTTTTCCCAGAGGTAATCGGCGTGACAATGACCTTGGGAATGCTGACTGACAATAGCGACCAAATCTGCCTGTTAGTGGGCAGCGCCGATGGCAAAGGGCGATATTTGTTCGATGAAAACACTACGGTAAAAGTATTCGAGCCAGCGGTGCTTTCGGACAATACAGTTGCGGTGTCACAGGCATCCGCCAAAACGGAGGCAGAATTTAGGCAATCAAGAGATGCATTTGTGGGCGGCGGCGATTCTGGATTTCCATTGGGACGGGGCTTTGACTTGTTGAAGGGCTATCCCTTGCAAAAACTGATTTTCAAAATCGGAAACGCTGACCTTTACAGCCTACTGTTCCAAACGGCGGCGCCTTCTTCGCCCGCCAATGGCGAACACATCGAATTTCATTTGATAATCCGCACAGACGACGACATACAACCCACAGAAGTTTACAGGTCGTATTTAAACATAGTAGCCAAAGGGACAGGTCAGATGGGAGGTGAAATCCTGTGGCTTGGCAAGGCTTGGCCGCTCGCTAAATACAAGCACGGTACTACATTGATAGAGTGAGAAAGCACTTAAAATGGCATATTGCGAAAAATCGGGTTTCACGTTGCGCAGCACCGGCCCTCGGTGGCTGAAGGGGGTGTTTTCATTGATACTTGGTTGTCTTTTCGCAAAAACTACCGCTCAAACAGACCGCCTGTTTTTTCATCACCTGACCACAGCCGACGGCCTTTCTCAATCTATCAACACATTCATCCACAAAGACAAACAGGGATTTGTCTGGATAGGCTCCTACGACGGACTCAACCGTTTCGATGGCCAGGAAGTGGTTGTTTATCGGCCCGCGGCAACCAAGCTCGATGCCATGTCGGGCAGCCAAATCATCAGCCCTTTTTTTGAGGACAGCAGGGGGAATTTGTGGTTTTCCACTGATAGAGCCGTGAATTGTTATCGCCGGGCTACCAACGATATTGTGCATTTTCAGATAGCAGACGGCGAACACCGGCTCTTTCACCGTGAGCCGTCGGGTCGGCTGTGGGTGCAAGTCAGCGATACGCTTTATGTCTTTACTCCCGATATTCTTAATCCAAAATCGAAGTACCGAACAGATATGCTTGGCCCGCTTCCCGGCAACCGTTTTGCTGTGCTGACTGGTCATGATGGCGCGGTCAGAAAAATACTTCGCATCGCGGAAGACGACAGCGATTCGGACGGATATGGCTTGGGGGTGTACGGTGTCGCCGACGGCAAGATCCAACTCGAAAGCACTTTTTTTGAAAACTCGCAGGTGATTAAAATAGAAGGTGTGCCGACAAGGCTGGGTCGCCAAACCATTTTTGCGGTGCAGCCAACTGGCAACGAAAACCAAATTTGGCTAGCCGCCACGGAGAGTCTAATGCAGTTCGATTTAGAAAAACAACTTATCACATACAGGCACAAAATGCCGCCTCAACAGGATTTGTGGGATATGGCAAAACTGGACGACGACAGGTTTGTTTTCGCTACAAAAATGGGGGTGCAGGTATTTGACTGGCGCAATCGGCGCGTGCAATTTTGGTATAAAAATGACCCTGCCGACCCCAACAGTTTAGTGGACAACCAGTCGCAGCAGGTTTATCTCGACAGAGACAAAGTGTTGTGGGTGTCGGGCATGGCAAAAGGCGTGGACTATGCGAGTTTGAAAAAAGTGAAGTTTGATTTTTTGCCCGACGACCGTTTTGACAACGGGAAAAAAGAGGACGAAAACAGTTTTGGCGCGGGGGCAATTGCAGAGATAAAAGGTACACAAAAGTTGTTGTTTGGCAGCACCCGTTCTGACCCGCTCCGCCAAAGTGACCTGCGCGGCCAGCGCATCCAAAAATGGCCCGGTGCGCCACCTTGCAAAGCGATGCTCGTCCGCTCGCTCGACAATGGCGACTTACTGATTTCATCTATCAGGCAAGGGGCGTTTTGGTACGATGCCAAGCGCAAGGCTCATTTAAAAATCCCCTCCGCACAAAACAGCCCCGTGTTTCTGGATTTTTGCCAAATGGGGAAAAACGAAGTCTGGGCGGGTTGTGGGGGCGGTATTTGCCAGTTGTCAAAAAACGAAAAGGAAATACGCGCGCAACTTTTGATGCTTAGCAGTGTGCCGCCCGGCACCACGGTCAACCGGATTTTTAGGGACAGTTTCGACCAAATATATGCTGGCTGCAATGGGAATGCCCTTAAAGTGTTCAGGATGTACGCGAAGAAAGATTCGCTCATCCATTCGATACCCATCACTGGCGACATCAAGTCATTTTGCGAAACCCACCGCTACGTCTGGGTCGGCACCGATTTTGGTCTCCTCCGCATCAACAAATCAAAACCTTCCGAGATTCGGCTATTTGACGAGTCAAAAGGATTGCCGAACAACACCGTGTACGGCATCCTCCACAACGCCCCAGAACATCTCTGGCTCAGCACCAACGCGGGTTTGGTGCGTCACCACATAGCCGACAGTTCGTTTCGTGTGTTTACTCTTGCCGATGGTTTGCAAGATTTTGAGTTTAATACCAACTCCTTTTTGGCTGCTTCCGATGGCAGATTCTGGTTTGGCGGCATCCGGGGTTTCAATATTTTTCACCCCGACAGCGTGCAAGATATTTCGACACCACCCAACGTGGTCATCACGGAAATCCGCATTAACGACACCCTGTGGCACCCGCCTTACAACATTTCGCTGCGCGATACTTTCCATTTTGGAAAAGAGGAACGCACCCTCTTTTTCAGGTTTGTCGGGCTGGAATACAGCGACCCGGACAACATCAGCCTGCAATACCGCCTCATCTATGCCGACAGCACCCAGGGCGTGTACGACAAGGATTGGATAACTGCCCCAAAAGGCCAGGGATTCACCCGGTATGCCCAGTTGCCAGCCGGCCATTTTATCCTGCAAATAAAAGCCGCCAACTCCGACGGGTTTGGGAACGGCGACATCCGACAGATCCACATCATCATCGAGCCGAGGTTCAATGAAACATGGATGTACATAGCCCTTTGGATATTGGGCATCGCGGCATCTGTCGGCATTCCTTCTTGGCTGTATTATTTCAATCGCATTCAGCGACAAAAACTGGCACTCCGCGAGCAGCGCATCAAAATTGACAATCAAAACCTTGAAATTGAGAATCAACAACTTGAACTCCGCACGCAACGCCTCGAAATCGAAAAGCGCGATGCCGTGGAAGCCGAGCGCTCCCGCATCGCCGACGATATGCACGACGACCTGAGCGGCGACCTCAACTCCATCCGAATGCTTTCTGAGCAACTGACCAAACGAATGGACAATCCCGCCCTTTACGACCAAACCTCTGAAATCACCGGTTTTGCCCGCGAAGCCGTGCAAAAAATGGCCGACATCATCTGGGCCATGAACGACCGCTACAACACGCTCGACAACCTCGTGGCCTACATCCGCCGCCATGCCGAAAAATTCTTGCGCCTGCACGGCCTCCAATGCAGTGTGCAACCCGACGAAATAGCGTCCGTGACCCTCAATGGCGAACGCCGCCGCAACCTGCTTTTTGCCGTCAAAACCTGCCTCGACAACATCGTCAAACACGCCGAGGCCGAGCAGGTGAACATCGTTTTCGATGTGACCGACCACCAATTGGAAATCAGGGTGCAGGACGACGGCAAAGGATTCGACACACAGGGCGGCAAGCGATTCAGCAACGGATTGCTCAATATGAACAAACGGCTAAAAGCCATTGGCGGCACGGCAGAATTCATCTCTGCCCCCGGCGAAGGCACCACCGTCACTTTCAGGGTACCATTTGAAAAAACTTGACAAACATGAAATCAAATCCCATTCACATCGCTGTCGTGAACAGCAACCCTATCATCCAAAATTACTTGCGCGACCTCATCAACGCCGAACCCGACCTGACCTGTGAAAATGTGTATGCCAATGCAGAAGATGCCATCACGCTGCTGCCTTATCACCGGGAAGTACAGATAGTCATTACCGACATCAGCCTGCCCATGATTACCGGCATCGAACTCATCCGAAAATTGAAACCCGGCCTCGACAAGCAGGTAAAAAATGGAAATGCCCAACCCGCCAAGTTTTTGGTTTACACCGCTTTAGAGCGCCCAGAGTTTGTAGAAAAAGCCATGCAGGCGGGAGCGGGAGGTTATATTCTCCAATCGGACGACCCTTCGACGACTGTGGTCGCGGCCATCCGCGAAATGCTGTCTGGCGGCTATCCGCTCAGCCTCAACATTGCTCGCGCAGCCCTCGATTTTTTTGGCAAAGCAACCGGATTGAACACGCAAGACATTGAAAGCCAGCCATTGTCGGAGGTGGAAAAAAAAGTGCTGGGTCTGCTGGTGAAAGGCAAAAGCAACAACAGCATCGCTAAGGAATTGGCAATACCCGAACCCGCAGTCCAACTCCACCTCCACGAGATTTTCCAAAAAATCCATCGGGAAAATCCTTTTAAGGTGACAAAAGTGGTCATCGTGGAAGACAAAAAAATAGAGCGGGAATACTACGTCAGCCTCATCAATGCGGAACCCGATTTTGAGTGCGAAAATGCCTATTCAAACGAAGAAGAAGCACGTATTTTTCTGCGAAACAGCACAGATGTGGACATCGTCATTGTTGATATCCATTTGGGCATGGGCGCGGAGGGAATAGATTTGGTGCGCGAGATGAAAGAGTTTTTTGACAAAAAAATCTTGGAAAACCCCAAGTCGGCGCGTGTGCAGTTTCTCATATACACCGGCCTCGAACGACCGGAACTCATCTTTCGCGCCATCAAATCGGGTGCGAGCGGCTATATTCTCAAATCCGATTCCGGCGAAGAAGTGATTGCCGCATTGCGCGACCTCCGGCAGGGCGGCGCCCCCATGAGTCCTACCGTGGCCCGGCAAGCACTCGAATTTATCTCAAATGGCAAAGATGAAAACCCCGAATCAACCACAAACAACAACATACAAGAGTGGGCAAAACTGAGCGCCAAAGAAGTGCAAATACTGGAATTAGTTGCCAAAGGAAAATCCAACCACGACATCGGAGTCGCATTGGGCATCAAAGAAAACAACGTGAAATTTCGCTGCCACCGGATTTTTCAAAAGATACATGTCCAGAATCGACTCGAAGCAGCCATCGTCTGGCTCGAATGGATGAAGGAAAAAGACAAAGATTAGGGCGGTTTGCCAGAGTAGTGGGCAAAAAAAAGCCCCTCACCGCGAGCCTATCCGGAGGGGCAACCATGAGATTATAATAAAACAAACTATGGAACGGTGGGGTTGCGAGACCAATGGAAACGCTACGCCCGAACCACAATAAGTAGTACGGAGAATTTGTGGTTATGATTAAACTGGTACTTTAAAATCAGGAAAAAAACTCGGTTGGGAGAGCAATGGCGGGCCGAATGACCCCGGATTAAAAGGAAACAATGTGCGGCAAATATACGCCCGCTTTGAATCGCGCCAAACAAAGGCAAAAATATTTTAGGGAAGATGGTGAGCGGTGATGGAGATAGGCGCTAGCAGGTAAAAAACAGTTTGCCAATGCTTTATGAATAGCGGCATCAAGTTTTTAGCATGGTGCAGGATCGAAATGCAGTTACTAAACTTTCCAAAGTTTGGAAAGAATCTGTGGGTTTGCACCTAAAAGGCAACATACACTCGACCATCATTCGCCCGCTGCCCGCCGCTCTTTGAAATCCAACCGGACAGAAAAAATGTGCGAATAGGTCACCTGCGATACGTTGCCGATGTCGGTCAGCGCATAGTCTAATTGCACCCGACCCAGCCGAAGACCCACCCCGAAATTGGGCTGCAACGTCAAGACCTCTTTGTTCGGGTCGAAGTCGTCTTTCACCCGTTGGAAATTGGCAACGCCGAAACGCAATTGCACAAAACCGTTGTAGTCGGTTTCGAGGCCGAAACGCGGATCCACGTTGAAAGATTTGGAACTGATGAGCACGTTTCTCTGGCCGTCGGTCGTCCATTCAAAGTCAAGAGCGGGAAGCATGGTTATTTTCTCGCTCAAACGCACCTTGTAGCCCGCGCCGAGCAAAAAGCGCGGCTTTGTGATTTCGGTGTTGCTCGACGGTATCTCGTTGCCGGTAGCGGCAAAAACTTCTTTTTCGCGCTCCGTCAGGTTGAACGACCACGCATTAAAAGTCGTGGTGAGGTCGCGGCCCTGAATGCCGAGCATGAGGTTCCCTTTTCGGTACTGCACCCCCAGGTCAGCCCCGAATCCCCACGAATTGCCGATGGTGCCGATGACCCGGCGCACCACTTTCACCGTGCCGCCGACCGCAAAAGCCGGGTTTTTGAGTTTGCGGGCGTAGCTGCCCATGAGGGCATAGTCGGCGGCAGAAAACTCCGTCACGTTGTCGTAATTGATGGTACCGTCGGTATTGACGAGGTTGATGGTGTACGGGATATTGTCGATGCCGAGGCGGATGAGCGAGAAGGCGAGGTAGGCCTTTCGGTCGCGGTTGAGGGCTTTCCCGAAACTCAAATAGTCGTATTGGCCCACCCCGGCAAACCATTCGGCGTGCATGGCCGCCAGTTGGAAGGGGGCGTCTATCTCGGTCAGGCCCGCGGGATTCCAGTAGGCTGCCGTTATGTCGTTGACGAGCGCTGTTTGCGCGCCAGACATCCCGTGTGCCCGTGCGCCCACGCCGATAGCGAGAAATTCGTTGCTGTATTTTTGTGAAAAAGCCGTTTGGATGCTCAAAATAAGCATTAGGCCAATAAGGAGGAGTTGTTTTTTCATAATGCGCTACTTTCGCGGACTTTGTTGTTTGTTGGCGGGTGGCTTTTGTTTGCTTATATCGTTAAACTCTTTCAGCGTGTGTTTCAAAAACTTGATTTTCAAATTTTTATAGAAAAAAATACGCTGCTGGCGAATAACGGATATCTGCCTTTTGCAACATAAACCTATCAACAAACAACGAGACCCTGACGTTTGAGTGCCAAACCCGGTTGCCTGTGGCGGCAAAAATAGCGTCGGCTTTTTCCAAATTTTTAAACACAACGTTTTCTCTGCTATTATGAAAAAAATTCTCCTCCTCGCGCTCGGCATTTGCCTTGCCCAATTTCTTTTTGCACAAATTTCACTCAACATGACACGCCTCGGCCAGTGGGACGACGATTCGCTGCCGATTGCTTACGCTTACGGGGTGCAATACAGCGGCTGTTGGGGCATCGCTCTGAATGGGCGCGAATACGCGGTGCTCGGCGGAGCGGAACACGTCATGTTTTTCGATATCACCGAACCGACTCAGCCTGAATTGATTGGAAAATTTGCCGGCACCACGAACAACACGCTCTGGCGCGAATTCAAGTCGTACAAAAATCGCATCTACGCCGTGTCGGATCAGACGACCGAGGGATTGATGATTTTTGACATGAGCCAAGCACCCGACACCGTGATACGGACGTATTGGAGCAACGAGTATTTCCTCCGTTCGCATACCATTACGCTCGATACCACATCGGGGCGCATCTACCTAAATGGCTCTAACGTGGCCGATATGGTGGTGCTCGATGTGAGCCAAGACCCTGATAGCCCTGTTTTTGTCGCGGCTGCCACGGTGGACGGCGGCTATATCCACGACTCTTATGTGCGCAACGACACCATTTATGCTTCATCGGGCAGCGACGGCTACTACATACTTGATTTTACCAACCCAATGCAGCCCAAAACTTTGGCTTCCATTTCCACGGGCGGTTACAACCACAACAGTTGGCTCAACCCCGAAGGTACCCACGCTTATTACACGGAGGAAATCCCGGACGGGCGGCCCGTTCAAGTCATTGATCTTCAGAATCTTGCTGACGGAGAAATCGAGGCTGTGCATTCGTTTCTCGACAGGTTTTCCCAAATCAGCACTGCGCCTTTTCATGATGCTATTCCACACAATGTTTATATCAAAGACCACCTATTATTCAACTCTCAATACGAAGACGGGCTTTTGGTGTACGACATCAGCGACCCTGTGCAGCCGGTGCTGGTAGGTCACTATGATACGCACCCACAAAACACACAATACAACGGCTATCGCGGCAATTGGGGCAGCTACCCGTGGCTGCCTTCCGGCACTATCATCGCCGGGGATATGCAGAACGGGCTGCAACTGTTGAAATTGAATATTTCTGTCGGCACCGATGCGCCGAAATCAATTTTGAAGGCGGATGTTTTCCCTAATCCGGCCTTGAGTGAACTCACTATTCGGCTGCAAAATACGGCTGCCGCGTGGTCGTATCGCCTGTTCAGCTCGACCGGGCAAGCATTGCGGAGCGGCCAAGTGGTGAGCACGGAGCAACAAACTTTGTCTTTGAAAAACTGTTCTGCGGGTTTGTACTTTGTTGAAATTCAGACCGAAGATGGCAAAAAGGTCGTGCGGAAAGTGGTGGTGGAGTAGTTTTCGGGATGTTTTTGAACACATAGGCACATAGAACACATGGCGTTTTGATTTTCAAACTTTTAAAACCTAAGTGTTCTATGTGCCTATGTGTTCAAACTGAAAATATCCAGCAAAGCAGTTTTGCGCAGGCCTTTTTTCCATACATATTTTCTCGCGTTTACACATGGAAACCCTCCTGACTGGCAGTGCATTGTTGAGTTTGTTTCATGCACTGATTCCAAGCCACTGGCTGCCTGTGATTGCTATTGGCCGTCAGGAAAAATGGCCTGTGCGCCAAATCCTGTGGGTCACTTTTCTGGCGGGGCTGGCTCATGTGTTGAGCACGGTGTTGCTCGGTGGGGCATTGGCTGCAGTCGGCGGCGTGCTGTCGGGCAGATTGGAGGCATTCACACATTGGATAGCGCCGGGTCTGCTGATGGCATTGGGCATCTTTTATATTTGGCGGCACTATTATCACCACCACTTTCATTTGCATGCGCAGAATATGCGCTGGGGCGTGGTGACTTCGCTGACGGTGGCCATGTTTTTTTCTCCGTGCCTCGAGATTGAGGGCTATTTTCTCGCTGCCGGCCCTTATGGATGGCCGTTTGTGGGGGTGCTGGCTTTGCTGTACGGCGTGTTGACCATACTCGGTATGTTGGTGTGGGTGCGTTTGGTGTTGAGCGGTTTGCACCGGCTCAATTGGCACAAATTGGAACACAACGCTGGCCTCATCACCGGAGTTACTTTGATTTTTTCCGGTTTGGCTTTATTCTTTTTTGAATAAAAACATGGCGCACACACACGAACATGGCCACGAACATCATCATTACGGACCGATAGAGCCGGGCAGGCTTAATCGTGCCTTTTACATTGGCATTGGGCTGAATCTGGTGTTTGTCGCCCTCGAAGTCGGTGCGGGTTTTTTCACCAAATCATTGGCACTGCTGTCCGATGCAGGGCACAATTTGAGCGACGTGGGCAGCTTGGGGCTATCGTTGCTGGCGTTCCGGCTGGCGCGGCTGCGCCCCCGTGGGCGTTTTTCCTATGGCTACCAAAAGTTCACGGTGCTGGCTTCGCTCATCAACGGGCTGTTGTTGCTTCTTGTGGCGGGCGGCATTGGTTATGAGGCGATTAGGCGATTGTTTGCGCCGCCGCAAGTGCCGGGGCTGACGGTGGCCGCGGTGGCAGCAGTCGGGATTTTGGTCAATGCAGCATCGGCGTGGCTGTTCCACCGCGACCAAGAAAAAGATTTGAATGTAAAAGGAGCTTATCTTCATTTGGCCGCCGATGCCGCTGTGTCGGCAGGTGTGGTGGTAGCAGGTTTGGCCATGTACTTTTTGGGCTGGTGGTGGATAGACCCCGCCATCAGTTTTCTCATTTTGGCGGTCATTTTGTGGAGTTCATGGGGGCTGCTCCGCGAGAGCATTTTCTTGACGCTCGACGGGACACCCTCAAAAATAGAGGTGGAAAAAATCCGGGCTGCCGCACTGAAAATCAAAGGTATAAGAGACATTCACCACATCCATGTGTGGGCGATGAGCACGACGGTCAATGCCCTGACGGCACATTTGGTATTGGGAAAAGAGGTAGCCCGCGAGCAAACACATTCCATCAAAAAGCGGTTCCGACACGAACTGCAACACCTGAACATACAGCACGCCACCCTCGAAACGGAGGGCGAAGCGGAGGATTGCGAGTGTCAAGAATGTTGATGTCCAGTAGTGTGTGTTATCTCTTAGTTGTTAGTTGATTGGTTTTCAATATTGTAGCAACAAAAAAACAACAACCATTCATTCCCCTTCCAGTGCTTCCCGTTGGGCTTTTTTCAACGATTTCACGATCAAATCATAGGAATGGTCAATCAATTGGCGCAAGAGCCGCTCATCCAGTGCGCCTTCAAAATCCACCGTATTCCAATGTTTTTTGCTCATGTGCCATCCGGGCTGCACTTCGGGGTGTTGTTCGCGGAGTTCGAGGGCATAGTCAGGGTCGCATTTTAGGTTGACCTTGAATTGCTCGCTGTCGAGGCCGGTGATGGCAAAAATTTTCCCCACCACGCGCAGGCAAAGAGTCGCTTCATCAAAAGGAAAATCTTCAGTGACACCTTTTTTAGACAGGCAATATTCGCGGAATTGCTCAATATTCATAAAAGTTTAGAGTTGTTTCGCCCAAAGGTATTTCAGGGGAATGAAAATTTTTTGGCCAAAGGTTTGGCGAACCGATAGTTTTATACATTTGTCCGGTTTAAAATTTAATTCTTCACCAAATCAACTCGTCTGTTATGTTCAAACACGTACTGTCCTTCGCAGTCCTGGCCTTTCTATTTGCCGGGACGAATTCCTGCACCAAAAAAGAGGCCGTTGAAAATGAGAGCGAAACGATTGACCAATCAATCGTCAGCCGTATCAAAGCACTCGGGTTTAATCCTGACGGCGCTTATGAAAGTGATGGCGGCTACATTGTGGAAGGCGACATCTTTCTGAGTCACGAAGACCTGCATTCCCATGCCGACATTCATTCGCTCATCGTCGGCGACGAAGAGCAGTATCGAACGACCAACTTAGTGACTGGTCTGCCGCGCAATATCACCGTGTTTATTAAAACAAGTGGAAGCAACAGCCTGCCGTCTTCTTACGTCGCGGCATTGGATGTAGCGCTTGCCCGCTACAATGCTGAGAATTTGCGCATCACATTCACGCGCGTCAGCACTGCCAGTGCCGGTCAGATTGACATCACAAGAGCACCCAATAATGCGCAGTATCTTGCTTCGGCAGGCTTCCCGACCAGCGGTGGAAATCCATACGGTTCCGTCCGGGTCAATTCCAACTACCTCGGAAACAACCCGAACCAGAACTATTTGGCGACTATCCTTGCCCATGAAATCGGGCACTGCGTTGGTTTCCGCCACACTGACTATATGAACCGCCAATACAGCTGTGGTGGCTCTTTCTACAACGAAGGCTCTGCTGGAGTGGGCGCTATCCACATCCCCGGCACGCCCACGGGCCCGGACGCAAACTCTTGGATGCTCGCTTGCATCGGTGCAAATCAGAATCGCCCGTTTAATGCCAATGATGTAACAGCATTGAACTACATCTATTGATTTTCAATAAGTTCGCTGAAACGGCCGTCCCGTATCTGCGGGGCGGCCGTTTCTATTTGTGCCTAATTCTAAAGAAACATATCCATTCTGAGACAGTCGGTAAACTCTAAAAAGTATCTTGCCGGAATTTTTTAAAACAGCAAGAACTACAAACGCGCCAGAACATGAACACTCGCCGCAAATTTCTCCAAAACTCTTTGCTCGGCGGCTTAGCCGTCGGCAGTGCCGATTTTTGGGCAGAAACCTTTCCTAATTTTCACACACCGAAAAAAGATGCTTTTCCCGTCGCCATCGCAACATGGGGACCAAACGTAAAAGCCACCGCCGCTGCATGGGAAGTACTCTCGAAAGGTGGCCGCGCCCTCGACGCGGTGGAAGCCGGAGTGCGGGTGCCAGAAGCTGACCCCGACGACACGAGCGTGGGCTATGGCGGCCTGCCCGACCGCGACGGCAATGTGACACTCGATGCTTGTATCATGGACGAATTTGGCAATGCCGGCTCGGTATCGTTCCTTCAACACATCATGCACCCTATCAGCGTGGCGCGGAAGGTGATGGAAAAAACGCCGCACGTCATGCTCGTGGGCGAAGGCGCGTTGCAATACGCACTGAATGAGGGATTTAAGAAAGAAAACCTGCTGACCGAAAATGCCCGCAAGGTTTGGGAGGAATGGAAAGTGAAATCCGAATACAAACCCGTCATCAACGTAGAACGCCACGATACCATCGGTATGGTGGCGATAGATGCACAACAACGCATTGCCGGGGCTTGCACCACGAGCGGCATGGCGTTCAAAATGCACGGCAGGGTGGGGGACAGCCCCATCATCGGCGCAGGGATGTTCGTGGACAACGAAGTAGGCGGCGCGGCGGCCACGGGTTTGGGCGAATTAGTGCTGCGCACGCTCGGCAGTTTTCTCGTGGTGGAAGAAATGCGGCGTGGCGCGCACCCGCAAAAAGCCGTGGAAACGGCGGTGAAACGCATCGCCCGAAAATATCCCGAACAGGTGAAAGACAATCAGGTGGGCTTCATCGCCGTGGACAAACGCGGGCGGCACGGGGCTTTTGGCATCCACAAGGGCTTCAATTATGTGCTGTACCAACGCGGGGAAAACAAGGTGTTTGAGGCGGATTATGTGATAATGAAAAAGTAAATCGCAGCGAAACTCAACCTTTATTCACGGATTCGAAAAATTTTTCCAACTTGAAGGGGTCGAGTTTGCCCTTCGTGCGCACACCGCTGCATAGGTCGAGGCCAAATGGCTGCACAGCCTCGATGGCTTCCCGCACATTGTCTGGCTTCAAGCCGCCCGCCAAAAAAACGGGTACTGGCACCGACTCCACGATGCGTCGGCTGACCGCCCAATTGTGCGTGCGCCCTGTGCCGCCGAGTTCTTTTACTGCCAAATTCGGATTGCCGCTGTCGAGCAAAATCGCGTCCACCTCGGGGGCGATGCGTTGGGCTTCGTCGAGGCTTTCTTCGTCCATGACGTGGATGACTTGCACGAGTTTTACGCCGCTCAATGCGCGACGGATTTCGGCATAAGTGCCTGATTCCAAAGCATCCACGATTTGGACAGTATTGGTATTGACCTTTTTTTGATGTTGAATAATGGCCTGCGCATCGGTCTCGCTCGTGAGCAGAAATGTGCCGATGGGCGGCGGTACCTTGCGAGCAATTTCAAAAATAAGTTCATCGGAAATCACGCCGGGGCCACTGGGCATTTGGCCGACGAGGCCGAGCGCGGAGGCACCGAACTGAACTGCCAGCCGGGCTTCTTCGAGGCTGCTGATGCAGCAGATTTTTACGCGGGGAATCATTCAAATTCGCATTTTTGACAAGTCAAATGTCAAACCCGGACACACATTTTCGCCAGAGAGGATGTGGTCAAAACCATTTAAGGTTTCAGAAGAACCATCATCCCGATAGATGTATGCTTTTTCTTGGAGCGGGTCAATCAGCCAAGCCAACCGCACGCCATTGGCAATCCAAGTGTCGGTCATTTTCTTTTTCAGCTTGCCGATGCGGTCAGTTTTGGAACGGACTTCGATGACAAAATCTGGAGCCAGACGGGCAAATCGCGTCCAATCCTCAGGTAGCATGCTGCTCAATCGTTCATCAGAAACCCATGAGCCGTCGGAGGCGCGAGTTGATTTGTCAGGGAGTTTATATCCAGCAGAAGGGCTAAGTACACGGCCTTTTTGATAGGAAAGCCACCAATTAAAAAGGTAGCCATAGGCCATTCCTTCGCGGACACCACCTTGAAAATCAACAGGGGGCATGATAATGAGTTTTCCGTTTTTATCTTGTTCTATGCGGAGGTGTTCGTTTTCAGCACAAAATTCCATAAACTCCTCCTCGGTCATGGGGCGGTCTATTTTGAACTCAATGTTTACTCCGCGGAATGTTTTTGGCAATACCAATGGTTGCTCAATTTCTCTGGCAGCGGTCATGGTCAAATATTTTTGTCCAAAGTTAAATGGAAAAGTTGTTATTTAGGAACGGTGCTGGAATAAAGTATCAAATTCAGGCTACAGATTTTGGTGTC
>CAYZVM010000131.1:0-16388 GCA_964481485.1 uncultured Saprospiraceae bacterium
GGACTCGAACCCCCGACCAGCTGATTACAAATCAGCTGCTCTACCAACTGAGCTACAGTGGCCTGATTCGCGGCCTCCAAGGCTTGTTTCACAATTTCAAACAACGTGTTTTCGCAAGGAAAAAGACCCCTCCCGAAAAGCGTGTGCAAAGGTAAAGCTACAATTTTGAACAGAAAAACAATTTTTAAAAAAAACCACATTTTTTACCAGCAACTTTGCAGCAGCCATGAAAATGGGCTTTGAAAAGGAATTTTCTCGCGAAAATCCCATTTTCTTTCAAAAATCATGCTCTCTCACGACAAGACGCTCAACTACTGTCTCGCCCACACTTCCGATGTCAATTCTGTGCTGCATGAATTGGAACGCGACACGCACCTGCGCACCCTCAGCCCGCAGATGCTCTCTGGCCCTTATCAGGGAATGCTGTTGCGTATGGTCAGCATGATGATCCGCCCACGCCGGGCATTGGAAGTGGGGACATTCACGGGCTACACTACTATATGTATAGGTGAGGGTCTGGCAGACGGCGGCTTGTTGCACACAATCGAGATAAATGACGAACTCGGCCCTCTGATTCGGAAGTATGTGCAAAAATCGGGGCTGGAAGAAAAAGTCCGGCTCCATCTTGGCGATGCAGCAAACATCATTCCTGTGCTGGATGAGGTGTTTGACCTTGTTTTTCTCGATGCCGGCAAATTGGATTACCCCGTTCACTACGAACTAACTTTGGCAAAAACCCGCTCTGGAGGTTTTATTTTGACTGACAACGTGCTGTGGGACGGCAAGGTGGCAGGCGGCGACGAAAAAGACGAAACCGCCCGGGCACTCCGCTCCTTTAATGACATGGTGCAAAATGACCCGCGCGTGGAAAATATCCTATTGCCGGTGCGTGACGGGCTGATGCTGATGAAAAAAATCTGAAATCAGTTTTCCGCCTTTTCCGTTGAAATAACTCGACATTGTTTTTCCGGTCTTTATAGTTTTGTCCCCGAATTACGTTCCCCGCCAATCGGACTTGAAAACTGTGGCGATATCAGCCGCTCTTGTGTCCAAACATTTCGAAGAAACCACCCATGACTTACAGCGACGAGCACTTGACCGGGGAAATCCGCGCCGGTGGCACCCGACAGGAGCGGGCCGTGAAACAACTCTACGAACAGTGTTTCCACCTTGCCCGCTATGGAAAAACCAAATACCGCCAACTGGACGACGACGACCTGGTGAGCGCCTACAACACATCTATACTCGCCGTACGAAATCAAATCCTCAATGGAGCCTTTCGTGGCGACAGTGCAATTCAAACTTACCTCAACCGAATTTTTATGAACCGGTGCATTGATATTATCCGCGCCAAAACGTCTAACCCCGTAGAACTCGTGGAACGGATGCCCGACAGCGCCGACGAAAGTCAAGACTTGCTGAGCCGCTGGGCCACCGAAGAACAGGTAGAACTGGTAAGGCAAAAACTCCTGCAACTCGGTGGCGTGTGCCAGCAGATTCTGATGTACGCCGAATACTTAGGGTACAGCTCGATCGAAATCGCCGAAGCCATCGGGTTCAAAAACGCCAACAGTGTAAACAGTAAAAAATACGCCTGCCTTCAAAAACTCCGTGAAATGATGGGCGTGCATTAATCAAGAAAATGGAACATCAAAACTACGAACTGCTCAAACGCTATGCCCTCGGCCAGATGTCCGAAGCCGAGCGTGCCGATTTTGAAAAACGGTTGGAAACCGACGCGGCGTTCGCCGAAGAAGTAGCGGCATGGGCAGCTATCCATAAAGGCATACAGGCCGAGGGCGACCGCCAATTGGACGCGGAACTCCGTGAATTTGGGAAAAAACTGATGCAGACAGAATCTTCCGGGCTTTCTGCCACAACCGTGAACACACCTAAAGCCCGCAAATTCCAAATACCCCGTTGGGCTTACGCTGTCGCCGCCGCGCTGCTGCTTTTGCTCGTGGCTTGGCCGGTTTACCAAAACCTACAGCCCTCCACACCCGCATACGCCGACAACAAGGCACTTTTCAAAAAACATTTCCGGTTGCCACCTGCTCCCGAAGTCCGCGACGCAAAAGTCAGCGCATGGCGCGATGCCTATCAAAAAAAGGACTACACCACAGCTGCCGCCGAACTCGAGAACCTGCTCTCCGACCCCAACTATTCGCGCCTCTCGGAAGCAAACCTGTTTCTCGGCCTTTCCTATCTATCTGTCGGGCAGGAGCAAAAAGCCCTTGCTGCTTTCCAAAAAGTCAGCCCCGACAGCTTCGACTGGGAAGACGCGCAGTGGTATTCCGCACTCACCTATATTATTATTGACGATGTCGTCCATGCAAAGCCAATATTGACCGACATCGCGGGGAAAAACGGCCACCTCCACCAGCGCGAGGCACGCGAAATGTTGGATGCAATGGATTGAACGGAAAGAAGAATTTGACAACTTCTCAAAAAAATGGAAAATCTCTCCACCCGTTTCCTACTTTTGAGCTGTCTTAATGAAGCATTTTTCCATTGCGTTTTAATCCACTCATGCTGTCCGCAAAATGCGCTGAACGTATCGCATGAAGACATCTTTATACCGGTCACCCTTACTGCTGCTGCTGTTGGGCATTGCTCTGTGCAGCCAAATTTCCGAACCTGATGTGTCCGCGCCAACCGCCGGTCAGCGGTCAGCGGCTGTTGATTTGAACAAAAAAGCCGCAGTGTTTTTGGATACCGAGCAATACGACAGTGCTTTCGTATATGCGCAAAAAGGAGCCAATATTTCGGAAAAAACAAAAAACTGGGACGAATGGGGAAAGTCCCAACTCCATCTCCTGACCTCAAGTTACTACCTGAGCCGTTATGCGGAATCCGCCGCGACCTTTCCCGCCATCGAACAGTTGGCACAAAGCCACATCCCTGCTGACAGCTCTTTTTGGGGCGAATATTTCAACTTGGCGGGTGCCATTTTCAATGACCTCGGAAACTACGAAGAGGCACTGCGGTATGGTTTAAAAGAAATTGCTTTTTACGAAAAAAGCGACGACTCGCTTTCGCAAGCTATTGCCAGCAACAACGTCGGCACCTATTACCGCAACCGGGGCGACTATGACCGCGCGCTCGAATACACCCAATCCGCCCTCCAAATTTATGCTTTCAACCCCAAATCCGACCCGGCCGACTTGGCTTGGACTTACGGCAACCTCAGCGCTATCTGGTACCGAAAAAAAGATTTCCCCCAATCTATCGCCACCGCGCAAGCAGCACTGGCTATTTTAGAAAAACATTTTCCCAGCGAAATGCCACATGATTTTATTGTCATTTACAATGACTTGGCTAACGCCTATACCGAGTCAGGGGAGTATGATAAAGCTTTGGCCTACCTGCAAAAAGCACTTCTGCTGCATCGTCAAATTAACCTGCAAGAAAGAATAAACAACACATGGCACAACCTCGGTTATGTGTATCGGATGATGGGGCGTTACACGGAAGCAGTCTTTTATTTGAAAAAAGCCATCGAACGTTACGGCCCAGCCCACCCCAACCTCGGCAAGGCATATCGGCATTTGGGGTTTATCGCCCACAAACAGGGAGACTACCGCGGTGCATTGGTTTGGCAGCAACAGGCGCTCCGCACACTTACCGATTCTTTCCCCTACCAAGACGTACTGGCAAACCCGGCGGTGCAGCGCGTGAATGGCTACCTCGATTTTATTTTCACGCTTCGCGACAAAGGCGAGACGCTGCGCCAATTGGCTGCAAAAGAATCAAACCCGCAGTTTTTGGATGCTTCTTTGGCCACCTTCGACATTGCGATGGGGGTGCTTGACAGTATGCGGGCAGAATACCAAGAAGGTTCGCGCCAATTCTGGAACCAAGAAGCACGGCCTATCATGGAAAATGCCATAGCCGTCGCCATGCAATTGTATCACAACACCAACGAGCCGCGGTATTTGGAAAAATCTTTTGGGTACGCCGAGAAAAACAAGGCATTCATGCTCGCCGAAGCACTCCGCGATGCCGCAGCTCGACAACAAGCTGGTATCCCCGACTCCATTTTGCAGCAGGAAAAATCGCTGAAAATTGACATCGCCTTTTACAAACGGCAGATTTTCAGGGAACAACAAAGAGCCGCGCCCGACACCTCCAAAATATTGATGTGGCAAAAAAACATCCTCGAACGCCGCCGCACCAAAGAAGCCCTGCTCGCCCGGCTCGCGACCGCCTACCCAGAATATTACCAAATCAAGTACAGCGCCCCGCCACTGACTGTCAGTGCTTTGCAACAATTGTTGCCATCTAATACCGGCCTGCTCCAATACTTCCGGGGCGATGAGGGGCTGTACGTTTTTTACTTCGACCGCACGACCGCACGCGGGCTGGCGCTGAACGCCGATTCCAATTTCACCCAAACCTTCGAGCGGCTGCTCGCCAACTTGCACGACCGCGATCAAGCCACCGAGCAAGGCCGCAGCACTGCCGCTGTCGCCCGTTTTGCCGCCGATGCTACTGCCATGTATCGCACACTGCTGGCACCTGCCCTTGATAAAATACCCGAAAAACTCATCGTAGTGCCAGATGGTAGACTGGCCTACCTGCCCTTTGAATTACTGCTGACCGAAGCGTCAACGGCGGTATCTTACGCCGAGCTGCCCTTCCTTTTGCAGAAGACGGTGCTGCGGTATGAATATTCGGCCAGCTTGGCCTTGCAAAAGTACCCGCAGCGCAAACCCAAAAGCCTTTTCGCAGGGTATGCCCCGGTTTACGAGGGCAACTCGACCATAACATATCGGGGCGACGAAAGTAATAACTGCCGCGATGCCGACGAGACCGATTTTGCGGCATTGCGAAGCAACCAAACCGAGGTGTCAAAAATCGCCCAACTGCTTGGTGGCCAGTCTTTTTTGGGCGAAGCGGCCACCGAACTGACCTTCAAACAACACGCACAGGAGTCCCGTGTGCTGCACTTGGCGATGCACGGTTTTCTCAACGATTGCGACCCGCTGTACTCTGGCTTGGCATTCAGCCGCCAAGCGCGGGGTATTGTTGGCGGGGACACCAACGACGGCAACAAGGACACCAATGACGACAAAGAAGGAAACGACGGTTTTTTGCACGCGTACGAAATTTACAATTTGAAAATGAATGCCGAATTGGCAGTGTTGAGCGCCTGCAATACCGGGCGTGGCCAATTGGCCAAAGGCGAGGGCGTCATCAGCTTGGCGCGGGCGTTCAAATACGCCGGGTGCTCCAATGTGCTGATGAGCCTTTGGCAAGCCGACGATAAGGCGACGGCGCAAATTATGCAGGATTTTTACAGGCACCTGCAAAAAGGACTGGGTAAGGACGAAGCGATTCGGCAGGCAAAATTGGATTATTTGGCCGCCAGCAACCGCAACCACCCTTTTTTCTGGGGCGCTTTTGTGCTTATCGGCGACGACGCGCCGCTGGGACAATCATCGAACTGGCACTGGTATGCCGCAGCCATAGTTTTGGGGGGCATTGGCTTTCTGTATTGGCGCGCAAAGCGACAGGGCTGAAAATTTGCCGCCTTCTCAACATTGACCGCTCAAAGCCATTGAGCAAAAGAATTTTCACCCGTCTATTGGGAAAAGGAGAAAAGCCCCATAAGCGAAGCATTTTATCACCCTCCCTTTTAGTTTTCAAAAAATTCTGAACCATGGCAACAACGAACAAAATCAAAGTCAACAACGTCCGGGTCGGCGACCCCAACCTTACAGTTACTCTCGCGTCCGACGACGGAGGTACATTTCCTCGCTTCGTTCAACTCGCAGCCACCCTTGCCAATAGTAATCTGCCTAATGGATCACTGCAGGTGACGGGTAAATCCGGGCCTAACAATGCCCCCACCAGCGTCACGATTCAATGCTCGTTCCCTGATTCCGCCTATGCGTCCGGGCAATCTTTTGGCTACGACATCACGGATGTTAGTTTCTCGGATGACGGTTCCACTTGGGCTTCTTTTCCAGGAACTTATGCTACCGACGGCCAACCGTGGAACAGCAGTGTGACATCGCAAGATTTTTTAGCAACGGACATTCTTGTGTCGAAGCCGGCTTCCAGTCAGGCAGGGCGTTCCCCATCATTTTTTGGGAAAATAGCCCTGTTTTTCCGCAGATTGTTTGGTTGAAGTTTTCTTCTGCTTGGCACATTTGCACAACATCCCACTCTTTCCCTTTCATTCTTAATTTTCGGAATTATGTCAACTATGACAAAAATCAAAGTCAACCAAGTACGGGCTGCCGACCGGAGCATAAGCATTGACATGAGTCCTTTGGATGGTGGAAATTTCCCGCCGTACCTGAAAGTGGAAGTCTCCGCGAATATCCAAAACACAAACCTTTCCTCCTCTGGCGCGGCTCCGGCTTCGCCTCAGTCTGTTATAGTGACCGTCTCATTTTCGGGTTCAGCATGGTTGAGAGGAAGCAGCTTGAACTACACGATTACTGCTGTTTATCTCTCTTCGGACAATGTCAATTGGGAACTTTTCACCGGCACCCTAGTGGATGGGAGCGGCACAACCGTCGTTTCATAGCAGTTCGTTCGAATCAATCTGCCCCAAAAATACCTTTTCTTTGCCCAATCAATTTTCTGTGATTCAATACGCCAACCGATGAAGTATTTTGCCATTTTTCTGCTCATTGCCCTTCACGCCCATCATCTCCCCGCGCAAGAAAAACCTGCCGCACCCAACAGCATTTTTGAAAAACTCACGGCCACAGAAGGCATCGAACTCACGCTCGAGGCAGACCTTACCACCCTTGTGGCGCAAAAAAGGACGAATGCATACATACCTGGCAAATTGACCACCAAAGACGGGAAATCGTACACAGTGGAGTTGCGCCCGCGTGGCCGTTACCGCCGGAAGGTGTCCCAAAATCCGCCGATGAAAATCAAGTTCAGCAAAAAAGAATTGGTGGCAGAAGGGCTTGATACCCTCAATGAAATCAAAATTGCGCTGCCTGCTTTCGACTCTCCCCAGGGGAACGAACTTATCGTGAAAGAATACCTCGCATATCGAATGTTTGAAAAACTGTCCGACACCCATCTCCGTGCCGGCTTGGTCAAACTGACCTTGCGCGACAACAACGAAAAAACGCCCGGCAAAAAAGTAATGAACGCCATTTTCATCGAAGACGAAGAAGAAATTTGCGTTCGGTTCAACGGGGTGCCGGAAGAGGAGTATGGCGTGTCGCTCGACCAATTCGACACTCAACAGGCCGCCAAAGTCGCCGTATTCCAATACCTGATTGGCAACACTGACTGGGATTTCTCTATGCGGCGCAACGTGCAATTGCTGAAAATGAATGAAGGTGGAAAAATAATGGTGCTGCCTTACGACTTTGATTTTTCCGGCCTCGTGAGTGCGCCCTATGCCTCGCCCAATTCCGAAACCGGCCTCAAAACCGTGCGCGACCGCTGCCTCATGGCGGAAGGCATTGATGCCGAAGCGCTGAAAAACGCCGTCAAATTGCTGAAAGAAAAAGAAAAGGAATTGTACCAAGTTTGCCGTTCCAAATCCGTCCCCAAATCCGCAGGAGGAGCCGCCCTTGAATATTTGCAAACTTTTTTCAAAAACATGGAAGGCAAAGACGAAGTGCCAAAGATAATGCCCATAGACAAAGAATAATGGTTGGCTGACTGGGGGATTGGCTGAAAAAACGGAGCCAATCCCCAGTCGCCATTCGACCAATCAACCCGGCACAGGTTTGCGGTTTGTGTCATCTTCATTATGTTTGCCCGCCCATCCCGTCATGCACGGGCATCAAAGCCAGCCTGCCGGAAGGCAAATCCGCAAACCAACAATCGAAATGGCCGATACAAAAGCACACCTGCTGTATGTAGAAGACGACGAAAGCCTGAGCTTCGTGACCCGCGACAACCTCGAACTCAACGGCTATCAAGTCACCTATTGCGAGGACGGACAAAAAGCCCTCGATACCATTCAGTCCAAGCAGAAATTCGACCTCTGCATCTTGGACGTGATGCTGCCCTATGTGGACGGCTTCACTTTGGCGCAAGAAATCCGCAAGCGCGATGAAGTAGTGCCCATCATTTTCCTGACCGCCAAAAGCATGAAGCAGGATAAAATACACGGCCTCACCATCGGTGCTGACGACTATATCACCAAGCCGTTCAGCATCGAAGAATTGCTGCTGAAAATCGACATCTTCCTGCGCCGCACCAAGTATGCCAATATCCTCAAATCCAGCACTCCCGTTAGCATCGGCAATTATTCGTTCGACTATAAAAACCTCAGCCTCACCGCCGAGGGCTATTCCGAAACGCTCACCCAAAAAGAAGCCGACCTGCTCAAATTGCTCAACGAACACCGCAACCAAGTAGTGAAACGCTCCTTTATCCTCGAGACTATATGGGGCAAAGACGACTACTTCCTCGGTCGCAGTCTCGACGTGTTCATCTCCCGTCTGCGGAAATACTTGAGCCTCGACGACCGTATCAAAATCGAAAACATTCACGGCGTGGGCTTCAAATTCCGGGTGGATGAATAAAACAAGGCGGCACCATTTAATCCATCCGAGCCTGCTCTGATTTTTTTGAAACCGATTTATTACATAACAAACTAACAGTTTCCGATGAAAAAAATCCTCCTGCCTTTCCTGCTGCTCTTGGCGGCAGCCCTCACCGTCGCCGCTCAAAGCGCGAAAGAAACCCCACCCAAAAAAAGCCAAAGCCAAGGTCCACAAGAATTGAAAGTCAATTGGCCCGAAAAATCTGTGCCGCCCGCCGAAAACCCTTTCGGCTTGCCGACGGATGTGCAGCGCAACCCGCTTCCCACTTTCGTGCCACTCAAGGGCGAAAAAGTCCCCGATGTCCGCATCATACGCGACGAGAACGGGCTGCCTATCTTTTTTGAGGGTAAAACCGATGCTTCCAGCGCAAAAGATGCCAACGGCGCACTCATCTATTGGGCAAGCCTCCGCCCAACAGACATCGCCGAACCGATGGCCGAATTCGTGGAAAAAAGCACGGAGACCGACCAATTGGGCAACACCCACACCCGGCTCGAACAGGTGTATCAAGGCGTGCCGGTATTTGGCGGCGAAGTCATTGCCCATACCCGCGATGGCGAATTTGCCATGCTCAACGGGCGCTATTTCCCCACACCCCAACTCGCCTCCGTCGTCCCGGTATTGGACGCTGCGAGCGCCATTGAAAAAACAAAAGCACACATTGGCATTGAAAAAATAAAGACAAATTGGACGGCAGCCGAACTCGCCTTGTTCAAAATAGAGCCGTTCAAAGCCGAACTCGTGGTGTACCACCACGACAACAAATTGGACAATGAGCGCCTCGCATGGCACATCGAAGCGCACCCAAATCTGATGAGCCGCCTCATCTATTTCGTGGATGCGCAGAGCGGCGACATCATTCATCATTACGATTTTACCTGCAAAATTGACGGCGGTCGCCACACCCACCACGCTCTCGACAATGACCATGAAACAACCACTGCCGACCTGCTTACTGCTAATCTGCCAACGGCAAACGGCGCACTGCTCCCCCCCGTCGCCGGCACCGGCATTGACCTTATGGGTCAAAATCGTAGCTTCGGCGCATGGCAACAAGGCAGCACCTTTTACCTCGAAGATGCGAGCAAATCCATGTTCAACCCTACAGCATCCACCATGCCCGGCGACCCAGTGGGTGCCATCGTCACCCTCAATGCGCTGAACACCTCGCCACAAAATCAGAATTTCAATTACACAATTTTCACTGCAGGTTCTACCAACTTCAGCGGCTCATCCACGGGCAACGGTGCCAAAGCCGTCAGCACCCATTGGAACAGCATCAAGAGTTTTGATTATTTCAAAAACACCTTCAACCGCAACTCGATAGACGGCGTGGGCGGCAATATCTTGGCCTTTTTCAACGTGTCGGAAGACAACGGCACATCCATGGAAAACGCCTTTTGGAATGGTGCAGCCATGTGGTACGGCAACGGCGGCTCTACTTTCAAAGAACTCGCGCGCGGCCTCGACGTGGGCGGCCACGAAATGACGCACGGTGTGGTGGAAAAAACCGCCAACCTCGTTTATCAAAATGAAAGTGGTGCGCTCAACGAGTCTTTTGCCGACATCTTCGGTGCCATGATTGACCGAGACGACTGGCACATGGGAGAGGATGTCATGCAGTTTGGTGCGAGTCCCAGCGGTTTCCTCCGCGACCTCTCCAACCCCCACAATGGCGACGTGACCAACGGCTCTTGGTGGCAGCCCCAGCACGTCAACGAGCAATACACCGGCACCGGCGACAACGGCGGCGTGCACATCAACAGCGGCATCCCAAACTACGCTTACTACCTCTTTGCCTCCAATGCTGCCGTCGGCAAAGACAAAGCGGAGCAGGTGTTCTACAAAGCACTGAAAGACTATTTGGTGAAATCCAGCAAGTTCGTGGACTTGCGCATCGCCGTGCTGCAAGCCGCCACCGAACTCTACGGAAACACCGTCGCCAATGCTGCAGCCACCGCATTTGACCAAGTAGGCATACTTGGCAGCAGCCCGGGCGGCAACTACCTCGGCCAACTCGCCGTGAACCCCGGCACCGACTATGTGCTTTGTGTCACCAACGACAATCAAGACATTGAAGTCCGCAACGGCAACGGCCAATTCATCGCCACTATTTACTCTCAGGGCGTGCTGAGCCGCCCCAGCGTGACCGACAACGGTAGCCAAGTCGTTTTTGTAAATGCAGCGGGCGATGGGATGTATGTGGATTTGACGTACAATTCTGGCAGTGTGCAAGCCACTTCCAATGTGCTTATCACTTCGCCCGACCTGCGCAATATCGCCATTTCGAAGAATGGCTTTTACGTGGCTGCTTTGACGGCAGATGCCGACGAATTCATCTACGCGCTGGATTTGTTCAACAGCGAGCAAGAAGCATTTCGACTGTACAACCCCACCTATACCACTGGCCAAGCTACCGGCGAGGTGCAATACGCCGACGTGCTTGAATTCGACTATTCGGGCAATTACATCATGTACGATGCTTTCAACGAGCTGACCAGCACAACCAATGGCGATATCAGTTATTGGGATATCGGCTTTTTGGAATTTAGGAAAAACGGCGTTTTCACCGACGGCAACAATGCCTTCATTTCCAAACTTTTCAGCGGCCTGCCTGAAAAAGCCAGCATCGGCAACCCGACTTTGGCTAAAAACTCGCCCTATATCATCGCCTTCGACTTTATTGACGGTATTGAAGACAAATACAGCATCTACGGCGCGAATGTGGAAACCGGGATTTACAACACCATCGTGGACGACAACTTTGGCGACCTCGGCTGGCCGACATACAACCGTCTCGACAATATGTTGGTATATGAAGGCCCCGACAACGGTGTCACCAACATTTACCGCCGCGCATTGGCTGCCGATAAAATTTCTTCTGGGGGCAACGAAATGGGTTTCATCACCGACCGCCAATGGGCCGTGTGGTACGCCAACGGCAACCGCAGCCTCACGGTGGGCATCGGCGAACCCACCGACGCGCCGTTCAGTGTCAGCGTGATGCCCAACCCGGTGACGGATTTGGCGCGCGTGAACATCGAATCCAAAACTGCGGCCAACGTGCAAGTGAGTGTGGCCAACATGCTTGGCGTGACGGTGCACACCCGCGAGACGCAGCTTGTGGAAGGTGAAAATCAACTTGATTTGGATATGGCACAATTGCCCGCCGGGACATACGTCGTGCGGCTGCTCAGTGGCAATAGCGGCGTGGCGGTGAAAGTGGTGAAGCAATAAGGCATTGCGTTCAAACGAACCAAACCTTTGGGCGGCCTTCACGAAGGCCGCCCATTTTTTTTTACAAAAATCGGCTCCAAGTCGGGGCAATACAGGCTGTGGCCGGATGGTTAAATTTGGGAAATGCTGCACGCTGCAGCACGTTCTCGGACATGACTTGTGAATACTTCCTCGGGTTGAAAAATAATTTTCTTTTTCAAAAACACCCCCGTTCACGGCAGACATGTTTCTTTTGTACCAGAAATTTTCAAACCCACAAACCACATTGACAATGAGCACTTTCTCCTTCAAAGAAGTCATTCAGCGCGAAAAAGAGCAACTCCGGCTGCGCCGCAAAAAATTGGGCCAGGAACACGGCACACCCGAACAGGAAAATTGGTTTGGCATCGCCATGTCGGGCGGGGGCATCCGCTCGGCCACCATCAACCTCGGCTTCCTGCAAACACTCAACAAATTTGGTATCCTGCAAAAATCCGACTACCTCAGCACCGTGTCGGGTGGCGGCTATACCCACGCTTATGTGCAGGCTACGACCAAGCAGGAAGGTGATTTGAACAAATTATTCACCCCCGACCACATCGCCGCCATGCGCAAACACGGGGAGTACCTCACCCCGGGGCAGGGCATCTGGAAATCAGCCAATACTTTTCTGTTGGCCGTGGCTTTCGTGGTCAGTTGGCTGATGAGCCTCGTCAGCCCGCTCATCGTGGGAGGCATTGTGTACTACCTTATTGATGTCGCGGTAGGCTTTTTGGGCGAAAACCCGCTGAAGGCGACCACCGAATTGGCGAAATGGTGCGAATGGTGGGCGCTCGCCATAGTGGGTGAGTTGATGTTGCTGCATTTTGTGATAAACATTGCACTCAATTTTCACCTCAGCGTCTCTAAACAATTCAACAAAGTGGAAACAGGTTTGGCAGTAGTCGGCCTCGCGCTCTATGGCTGGATTTTGTTGTCTGACGTGAAAACCGGCATCCGCCCCACCGATTCGATGTTGGTGGATTATGCCATCAATGCGGTGCTTCTTTTCGCGCTCGGCTTTTTCACCAATCCCAACGCTTTGAGTTTTCACCGCTATTACCGTAAGCAGTTGGCCGACTTGTTCCTGCGATTTTCGGGCAGCCACAAAAACATGGCGCTGAAAGATGTTTTTGATGCGGCTTCAGAGAAAAAAACGGACTACCTCGCCCCTTATCCACTCATCAATACCTGCCTCAATTTGCAAAACCCCGGCGGCGGCGACAAATTCAAAGGCTCAAAGGCCAGCGATTATTTCCTGCTCAGCCCGCTCTTTTGCGGCTCAAAGTTGACACGTTATGTCCCCACCGACCGCTATCTCGATTATCGCAGAATGACACTTCCGGCAGCCGTCACCATTTCGGCAGCCGCCGTCAATCCCGGTCTTGGCATATACTCCAGCAAATTGTTGAGTGTGTTAATGACGGTGTTCAATGCTCGTCTTGGTTTTTGGATTTCCAATCCTCTGAAGTCGGAAAAAAGCCGCGCCATCGTGTGGTGGCCTATTTATTTTTTCAAGGAATTGCTCGGGCGTATTGGTTTGGGCAACAAAATGATAAATATTTCGGACGGCGGCCACATCGAGAATCTCGGCGTGTACGAACTCCTGCGCCGGGGCTGCCGGCTCATCGTGGCGGTAGATGCGGGTGAAGACAAAATATACGCATTCGCCGACTTGAACAACCTCATCATTCGCGCCCGCAACGAACTCGGCCTCGAAATCCGTTTCCGCGACGACCAGCATCCAGAAGACCTCATCCGGCCACGGCCTTCGCAGGTGTATTCGCAAAAACGATTCTCTGTGGCCGATATTTATCAGTGGTGGGACGACAAAAAAGTGATTGACCCCACGACGCAGGAGGAAAAGAATCAAATTGTCAATTTCGATAAGCCACGCAAAGTCGGCACCTTCGTCTATGTCAAATCCGCCGTGCTGGCTCCGGCAGGAAAACCCTACCTTTCTGAGGACGACGACCCGCTGAAATATGGCACCTACAAGTACAAAATCTATCACCCGGAATTTCCGCACGAATCCACCGGCGACCAATTTTTTGATGAAATTCAATGGGAATCCTATTTTCAATTGGGTCGCTATATCGGTGCCGACGTATTGGGAGTCAAGGATTTGGAGCAGTATGAGGGAAAAACGGCACCACAAATTTCAGTGGAACAGATGCTCGCTTGGTTTGACGACAAAACCCCATTGTTCGAGCAGCCTTCTGTGCCGCGCGGAGTAGTAGCGGGAGACGAAGAGGGTGTTTTCGAGAGCATGAAAGGTGCTGTACCTGTCGTCAATGAGGTGAAGTATCAAATGTGATACAACAATTTCGTCAAGTCAAAATGCCACAACAACGAACGGGCGCGATATTACTCGACCTCCGTAATTTTCAGCATATTGGTGCTAAGCCGCTTGTCCATAGGCATAGAGCCTGTGTTGACGATGGTGTCGCCTGCGAGGACGTGTCCGACGTTTTTGAGTATTTCGATGCAGTCCTCGATGGTTTCGTCTGTAGAAGAAAAACGGTCATAGTAAAAACACTGCACCCCCCACAAGAGATTCATCGCGTTGAGCCTACTGGGGTTATTGCTGAAAATGAATATTTTTGATTTTGGGCGGAAACTGCTGACTTTGAATGCTGTATAGCCCGAAATAGTGTGGCCGACGATGCCAACGGCACCAATTTCTTCCGCCACGCGGCAAGCATTGAAACAGATGACATCGGAGTGAAAAAGTTTGAATTTCTCCGAAGGATAAGGCCGACGGCTCGCGATTTGGGGCCAATATTGTTTTTCGGCCTGCTCTATGATGCGCGACATATACTGAATCACCAACACTGGGTGCTTGCCCACCGAAGTTTCGCCGCTCAGCATCACCGCATCGGCACCGTCCAGCACGGCATTGGCCACGTCGGTCACCTCGGCACGGGTGGGGGAGGGGTTGTGTATCATGCTGTCCATCATCTGCGTCGCCACAATGACCGGGCGGGCATACTGCATACACAGATGGATAATGTCTTTTTGCGTCATCGGCAGTTGCTCGATGGGCATTTCCACTCCAAGGTCGCCGCGCGCCACCATGATAGCGTTGGAAGCGCGGATAATCTCTCGAATATTCTTGACGGCTTCCGGCTTTTCGATTTTCGCCATTATTTTGGCTTGGTGCCCGCTACTTTCAAGTGCCTTGCGCAGGTCCGCCAAATCTTCAGGCCGGCGCACGAAAGAAAGCGCAATCCAATTGACCGGCTGGGTGAGGATAAAATCAAGATCCTCCCGGTCTTTTTCTGTCATGGAAGGTAATTTCACATTGGTGTCGGGGAGGTTGACACCTTTATTGCTGCTCAAAATACCGCCGTGCAAGCAGACAAGACGCACTGTGTCCCTTTTATTAGTCTCCAACACCTCGAACACCAGTTTTCCGTCGTCCATTAAGATGCGCTCGCCCACTTCACAGTCCTCCGCAAATTGGTCGTACGACATATAGATCCGGTGCATGGTGCCTTCGGCAGTTGCGTCGTTCACAATAGTGATGATATCGCCGGGTGCGAGCGGCAGCGCGTTGTCCTTGATTTTGCCGACCCGGAGTTTTGGCCCCTGCAAATCGGCAAGGATACCTATATGGGTGTTAAACTCATGATTGATGGCTTGGATATGCCCAATCACTTCCAAATGAGCGGCGTGGTCGCCATGACTGAAATTGAGGCGAAACACGTCCACCCCCGCTTTTACCAAATCGAGCAACTTGTCATAAGTATTGCAGGCCGGGCCTACGGTGGCGACAATTTTAGTGTTCTGTGAACCGTCTTTGCGCATAAATGGTGTGTTTTTTTCGAGCAAGGTAGCGACTTCTGCGTGCGTCATTGTGCCATTTTTATTTTAAGTGTAAAACTTACAATAAGAGGGCGCGACAAAAGTAGGACACTTGTCTGTAACGCGCCAACTGAAAAAACACAGACTGTGCAAATCAAACGCCAAAAACATGGCGCAAATAAGCCAGTCAGCAGATGCCGCAGGATTTATGAGTTAAATTACCTAAGTGTTAGTTTTACAAAATCACTGACAAAGGCCAATTAGGGGCCGAGCAAAATTTCCGAGGCAAAAATTTTTTTAAACACAGGGATAGCCGTTTCTTTGCCCCTCGAAAAATTGACTTTTTTTCACTAAAAGTTTCAAAAAAACATGGCAACCGTAGCCGAACGCGTAAAAAACATCATCGTTGACAAACTGGGCGTGGATGAAAATGAGGTGAGCAAAGAAGCCAACTTCATCCAGGACCTTGGCGCTGACTCGCTTGACACCGTAGAACTCATTATGGAGTTTGAAAAAGAGTTCGACGTGTCCATCCCCGACGAGCAAGCCGAGAAAATCCAGACAGTCGGCCAGGCAATCGAATATCTCGAAGCGCACACTAGCTAATTTGATACACGCTCTGAGGCACTTGATACCCGGATTTTGTTGACCAAGAAAGGTTCAAAGCAAACACGCTTTGAACCTTTCGTTTTTTGCGCTATCAGGGATTCAAGCCGAAGTTTTACCTTTGCTCCCCTAAGGAACGGTGCTGGAATAAAGTATCAGATTCAGGCTACAGATTTTGGGGTC
>CAYZVM010000132.1:0-16385 GCA_964481485.1 uncultured Saprospiraceae bacterium
TTCCTGTCGCGCCCCAAGTGCGTACCCAGATTGGCAGCAACATTTCTGTGCCGCGTGCAGTGGTAACGTCGCCCAAGTCAATCACATCATTCCAGCCCCAAGGTGTTAGGAAGTTTTCGATAACCAATTGTTTGGCTTCTGCATCGTTGCCACTGACGAACATGGTACCCCGGTCGGTGGCGGAGGATTTGGCAGCGTTTACCATGACCTCGCAGTTCACGATATTGAGGGTTTTGACCACGTTGGCGGCGGGAAACTCCCGTTGAATCTGTTCACCCAATGAATCGGTGTTGCAAATAAATAAGGAAGGCGGCATCCCTTTGGAAAAATCAAGCGGGTTGCTGATATCCACAAGGGTTTTGCCTTTCAGATTTTCTGTTCCGGCCATGCGAAGTGCGTCGAGCGTGCCTTCACCTTTGGTACAGATAAATATGACTTCGCCAAAAGCAGCGGCATCTGCGAAAGTACCCTCCGAGGCATTCGCTCCGTTGGCGGTTGACCATGCGAGGGCTTTTTCGTTGCCTTTTGTGCGGCTGCCCATTTTGACCGAATGGCCGAGTTGGATAAGTGCTGAACCGATGGTGTTGCCGACCATACCAGTTCCGAGGACTGCGATATTCATAATTGATTGCTTTTTTTGATGGTGGCGAAATAACAATGGTGGTGGCTAAAAGTTGAGGTTTCAGTTCGGCCACAGTCTTCATTATTTTTGACAATATGCACAACGAGGGCGGTGTCACACCAAATTTGTCATTTACCTGCCTTCTCCCTTTTCTGTGCCGGAAAATAAAATTCCGTAGTTTTGCCGCCGTTTTTGGGTGAATAGCCCGATTATCAGTGATTATCAAATCGTTACACCAACTTTCTTCTCACTAAAAATAAGACTTACCGGATGAGTTCTCTGGTTTACCTACTTCCGTTTTTTGGTTTCGCGGGGCTTCTGTATATGTTTATCCTTCAAAATTGGGTAACAAAACAGGATGCTGGCGACGAAAAGATGCAGGGCATCGCTAAAAACATCGCTGACGGCGCGATGGCTTTCCTCAAAGCCGAATACCGTATCCTCGCCATTTTTGTGGCTGTTGCTACGGCGCTTTTGGTGTGGCTCAGCACACTTGTGGCAACAAGCCACTGGCTTATTGGAGTCGCATTTATCATCGGAGCGCTCTTTTCGGTGTTGGCTGGCTATTCCGGTATGCGCATCGCCACGAAAGCGAATGTGCGTACCACGCAGGCTGCCCGCTCCAGTTTGTCGAAGGCACTGAATGTGTCGTTCAAAGGCGGCTCGGTCATGGGCCTCGGTGTCGCAGGTTTGGCAGTTTTGGGCTTAAGCCTTTTGTTTTCAATGTTTTATAACTTTTTCATGGGCGGCGACTATGCCACAGGCGGTGGATACGCCGGTATGTCGCGGGTACTCGAAGTGTTGGCAGGGTTTTCCTTGGGCGCTGAGTCTATCGCACTTTTTGCTCGTGTGGGCGGCGGTATTTATACCAAAGCTGCCGATGTGGGTGCCGACCTCGTGGGCAAAGTTGAGGCTGGTATCCCAGAAGATGACCCCCGCAACCCCGCCACTATTGCGGACAATGTGGGCGACAATGTGGGCGACGTAGCCGGCATGGGTGCTGACCTTTTTGGCTCTTATGTAGCGACGGTGCTGGCATCTATGGTACTCGGCAACTCTGTGATTCGCTACACAGATACCGCCAGTGATGGTTTTGGAGGCATTGGCCCTATTCTCCTGCCCATTTTGATTGCAGGCATGGGCATTATTTTCTCCATTATCGGTATGCTGCTTGTGCGCGTGAAAGATAATGCTGAGGTCAGCTCCGACACAGTGCAGAGTGCATTGAACCGGGGCAACTGGGCCAGTATTATCATCACCGGTATTGCTTGTTTTCCTGTTATCCAATGGATGCTACCGGACAACATCGGTATGTACTTCTTTGGACAAGGCATCAAAATCGTCCCGAATATCAATGTCTTTTTTGCTGTGGTGCTCGGCCTTGTGGTGGGTGCTTTGATTTCGGCTATCACGGAATATTACACAGGTCTGGGTAAAAAGCCAGTGATGGATATTGTCCGCCAATCTGGTACCGGCCATGCTACGAATGTGATTGCTGGTTTGGCAACAGGTATGATGTCCACTTGGATGCCGATCGTATTGTTCGCTGGCACCATTTGGGGCGCATACACGCTGGCAGGTTTTTATGGCGTGGCGATAGCTGCTTCGGCGATGATGGCCACGACGGCTATGCAGTTGGCGATTGACGCTTTTGGCCCGATTGCCGACAATGCGGGCGGTATTGCCGAGATGAGCGAGTTGCCAAAAGATGTCCGCGCCCGCACCGATGTGCTCGACTCGGTGGGCAACACAACGGCCGCCATAGGCAAAGGTTTTGCCATTGCTTCGGCGGCACTTACGGCACTTGGCCTGTTTGCTGCGTATGTAGATTTTACTGGTATTCAAGGGATTAACATTTTTAAAGCCGACGTGTTGGCCGCGTTGTTCCTTGGTACCATGATTCCGGTCGTGTTTTCTGCTTTTGCGATGCAAAGTGTGGGCAGGGCCGCGATGGACATGGTAAACGAGGTGCGTCGCCAGTTCCGCGAGATTCCGGGTCTGCTGGAAGGAACGGGCAAAGCCGATTACCAGCGTTGTGTAGAAATTTCGACAAAAGCAGCATTGCGTGAAATGATACCTCCGGGCGCAATCGCTCTTTTGACACCGCTTGCGGTTGGCTTGTTGCCGGGGATTTTATCGGGCGATATGTCGGCGGGCGCAGAAATGCTCGGCGGCTATATGGCTGGTGTGACGGTGAGCGGTGTGATGTGGGCGATTTTCCAATCAAACGCAGGCGGCGCATGGGACAACGCGAAGAAATCCTTTGAAAAAGGTGTCGAAATAGATGGGAAAACTTTCTACAAAGGCTCTGAACCGCACAAAGCAGCGGTCACCGGCGATACGGTGGGCGATCCTTTTAAAGACACATCAGGCCCCTCCATGAACATTCTCATCAAACTGTCGTGTCTCGTTGGCCTCGCTATTGCGCCGATTTTGGGACAACACCATACCGGCAATACAGAGGCTCCCATGCAGCAGCAGGGTATTTATGTGCCGAACCAACAAATGCAGCAGCAACAGCAGATGATGAAAATGGAATCACAGCGCCAAATGCAGCAACAGCAGTCCGGACAAATGATGCCCACTACGGTCAATCCAAACTCGCAGCCTGGACAGCAAATGCCCAGCACTACTTCAGAAACCAATACTTTTCAGAACACGCAGCAAGGCCAAAAACCTGCTCAGTCGGCTCAACCCGATGATGCGGTTCGAAATCGCCCTCCGGGAACGGCACAACCGGGAACGGCGCAGCCGCAGAATAAACAATAGAATTAGCTCACATCTTATCCTCTTTGCGTGAATGATTGTCGTAACAGGTGCAGCTGGCTTTATCGGCTCCTGCATGATAAAAAGATTGAACGACGCGGGCTACACCGATGTGTTGGCGGTGGATGACTTTTCCCGCCCGGACAAGAATCGCAATTTGGAGGGTAAGAAACTCTGGGGACAGGTGCACCGCATCAACTTTGTGCGTTGGCTCGAACGCTACCATGCCGATGTTGATGCGGTGCTGCACCTCGGTGCGCGCACCGATACCACGGAGATGAACACGCTCATTTTCAATGAATTGAATTTGGAATACTCGCGTGCGCTCTGGATGATATGCACGGGTTTTCAAATTCCTTTTTTCTACGCCAGCAGTGCGGCTACATACGGTCTGGGCGAATCGGGTTATTCTGATGACCACGCCACTATCCCTAAATTGAAGCCGCTAAATCCTTACGGCCAATCCAAACAAGATTTTGATGTGTGGGTGTTAGAAATGGTAGAGGGCAGAGACTCGAAGGGAGAGGGTAGTTCATCCACCCTCCACCCTCCTTTTTGGGCTGGTTTCAAATTTTTCAATGTCTATGGCCCCAATGAATACCACAAAAGCCGCATGGCTTCGGTCATTTTTCATACTGCGCGGCAAATAAAAGCCACAGGGGGCATGAAACTTTTTCGCTCGCACCGCCCTGATTTTCAAGACGGTGAGCAGAGCCGGGACTTTATTTATGTGAAAGACGTGACGGACGTGCTGCTTTTTTTTCTTGAAAAAAAACCGTCCAATGCGATTTACAACCTCGGCACTGGGAGAGCTCGCACTTTTCTTGATTTGGCGACCGCGACATTCCGCGCCATGAACTTGGAACCCAATATTTCTTTCGTGGACACGCCCGCCGACATCCGCGATACTTACCAGTATTTTACCCAAGCGGAAATGGGGAAGCTTCGCGCCGCTGGCTATCAAGAGCCTTTTCATGGGTTGGAAGAAGGCATTGAGGACTATGTGCAGCGATACCTGAAAGACGAGGTAATTTTTTAATTCACCAATCTTTTTCCTTGCCGCTCGGTCTGGGCTGTTGACGCTGCTCGCGGTATTTTCGGGCGTTTTTCTGGTCTTCCGGCCCAATGGCAGTTTCGAGCAGGCGTTTGGCTTCCTCTTTTTTCATCTTTCCACTTTCCGGCTTTTCTTGCGGCTGTTGTTCTTGACCTTGACTAGGTTGTTGGGGCTGGCCATCTCCCTGATTTTCTTGTTGTTGGTCTTGCTGCTGATTTTTTTCTTGGTTTAGCGAATCCTGTTGCGACTGCTGCTCTTTTTGGGATTGTTGCTGTTTTTTTTCTTCCTGTTTTTGGCGTTCCTGCTCTTTTTTAAGTTTCTTTTTTGCCATTTGCAAATTCTGCTTCGTGTCGGCATCGCCTGGGCGGATGCGCAGGCTGTTCTCATAAGCCTCTATCGCCTCTTGGTATTTCTCTTGTTTCAAAAAAGCATTGCCGAGATTGTGCAGCGCGTCGGCCTTGAACGCGGCATCGGGTGCCGAACGCTGTGCTTGCTCAAAGCGTTTGGCGGCATCATCCCAGTTTCCTTGTTGGTAAAAAGCATTGCCGAGATTGTAGGCTGCGAGCGGGTCGCCATATTTCAAATCGGCTGCATCGCGGTAATGTTTTTCTGCTTCTTTGTAATGTTCAAGGTCGTACTCTTGGTCGCCTTTTCGGAGCGACTTGTGCGAAGATTGAGCAGAAAGGGCGGTTGATAAAATCAATGACAACAGTACCGCGCTAATTATTTTAACCATCTGAAAATCAATTCTTTTTCTTGAAAGAAATCAGTATTTCCAACAACAGCAACAGCAGCGCGGGCAGCAAAAACCATTGGTACCAAGACTCGAATTCGGCGAATGAGCGCACTTCGAGCTCCCGTTTTTGGAGATTGTCCACTTCGCGCCGGAGGGCAGAAATGGCTTGGTCGCCCTGACTGATATTGAACATCTGCCCGCCACCGGCAAGGGCTATTTTGCGGAGCAGCACCTCGTCCAAATGGGTGCGCACTATTTCTCCATCGTCGTTGCGTTTGTATTGCGAGCTGCTCAATCCGCCGGTTGGAATAGGGCCGCCGCCGAGCGTGCCAGCCCCCACCGCATACACGACTATGCCGTTGTCAAAAACCTTGTCCGCTTTTTCCTCGGCATTTTCCACATGGTCTTCGCCGTCGGTGATGATGATGATGGCGCGGCCACCGCCGGGTTCGTAACTAAAAGATTTTTCGGCCAGTTCGATGGCAGCCGGGATGGCTGTTCCTTGCTCCGTTATGAGGTCGGGCGCGGCGGTCTGGATGCTTTGGATGATGAAGGAATAATCCGTCGAGAGGGGCATTTGCAGGAAAGCATTGCCCGCAAAAAAAATGAGGCCAATCCGTTCGCCTTCAAGCGTTTGCACGAGTTTTTGGGCAAAAACCTTTGCCAATTCGAGGCGACTGGGCGCCACATCCTCGCACAACATACTCTGCGAAATATCCAACGCGATGAACACATCGGAGGCTTCCTGCGTGACGGTTTGTTTTTTCGCGCCGAGTTGTGGATTGGCCCATGCAAAGGCGAGCAAAACCAATCCCAATGCGAGCAGCCCGTTTTTCAGCCAAAATTTTGTTTTTGAAAAACTCGGCATCACGCGCTCCACATTGCCGAGCCGAGCCACGGCATTTTTTCGCCAAAACCAATAGACCGCCACCAACAGCGTCAGCAGGGGCACGGCGGCGAGGAGCCAAAGATGTTCGGGATGTTCGTAGCGGAACACGAATCTTATGTTTTAAGGTTGAATAAATTAACTTTTTTCCTCAAAATCAAGGAGTCACCGTCCTTAACAACCACCACCTGCCTAATATTTCCAACAACAACAAAACGACCGCCACGCTGATAAACCAGTGGAAATAATCGGTGGTGCGGCGCACGGTGCTGACCTCGATTTTGGTTTTTTCCAAACGGTCAATTTCAGCATAAATACCTTCCAAATCCTGCTCCGAATAGGCGCGGTAAAATTTGCCATCGGTCGCGCTTGCTATTTCGCGGAGCAAGTCTGTGTCGAACATCATGTGGCGCGGCGCGAAAGCATAACTGCCGTCGGGCAGGCGTTGCGCGGGCGACATCACCACGCCCTCTGTGCCGATGCCGACCGTGTAAACCCGAACACCCAATGACTGGGCTATTTCGGCTGCTTGCATGGGCGAAATGTAACCGGCGTTATTCTCCCCGTCGGTGAGCAAGATGACGACTTTGCTGCGCGAAGGACTGTCTTTCAAACGATTAACGGCTGTGGCCAAACCCATTCCGATGGCTGTGCCGTCTTCGAGACGGCCAGTTTGGAGTTCGCGGATGAATGCTTGCACCACGCGGCGGTCGGTCGTGAGCGGGCATTGCGTGAAGGCTTCGGCAGAAAAAGCGACAAGACCGAGGCGGTCGTAAGGGCGTTTTTCTACAAAATCTATGGCCACTCGTTTGGCCACCGCCAGCCTATCGGGGTCGAAGTCGCGGCTGAGCATGGACGGCGAAATATCGAGTGCCAACACAATGTCCACCGCATCGGCCTTCACTTTTTCCTGCTCCCATTTTTTCTGCGGGCGAGCCATAGCAAGCACCAACATCCCCAGTGCAATCCAACGCAAAATATGCAACCACCGCCGCGCCCCCGTGCGCCAAGTGGAACCGCCAAGCGGCGTGTTGTCTTGCGGCAATCGAAGGGCGAGCTCTTTCTTTGTTTCCCGCCCGCGCCACATCAGCCAGCCCAAAGGCAGCAGCAATAAAAGCCAAAGAGGAGCAGCGAGGGTCATCGGCGATTGGTGGATTGAGGATTAGCGATTGGTTGATCGGGGGAAATAGGCAATGGCTTGGTTTCGAGTATCAGTTTTCGGGAAAAAGCGATAGCCTCTTCATGGAAAGTTTCGGGAGGGGTTGCTTTGGCGAATTTCACGAGGTCGGCGTGTGTCAAGAAATCTTGCAACGGCGGACGAAGGTATTGGGGAAAATCACCTCCTTTTAGATGTTCCAGTATCTCTTCCGAAGTGGATTCCAACGCGAGTATGTGGAATTGTTTTTCCAAATATTCACGGACGATGAAAGTGAGTTCGGCGCAGTATTCTTTGACTAAGCCTTTGTGCCACAGTTGTTTTTGCTCTAAAACATCCAATTTTTTTAACGCCAACTCATGCGGCGGCAGTTCGACGGAGCGGCTGGCTGTGCCGTGTTTTTTCTGCGCCCGGCCTATGAGCCACGAAGCCAGCACAATCAGCAAAATGAATCCCGCAATCGCCAGTGCCCACGGCAAATAATCAAGCCACAGTGGCGGTTCGCGGCGGATGTCCTTGATATCCGACATTTCCACCAAATCATCGGGTGCAGGCGTGGGGATGATGGTGATTTCAAGCGGATTGGTCAGCGCTGCGCCGCCGCCGCTCAGCCGAATGGGGAGAGGCGGAAGGGTGAGCGAATCTTCATCGAAAAAAACGAGGGTGAGGTCTTTGGTAAAAGATTGGCCGCTGGGGAGCCATTCTGTTTGCTTCAAAATATTCTGGTGCGGGACGATTGACTCCCAAACGGAGAAGTCAATCTGGTCGGGTCTGCCGGCATCTTGAGGGATGTAAAGATGTATCGTGAAAGGGTTGCCGGTTTCTGCATAGTTGCTGTCGAGTTCGGCACGGGCATCTGTTTGCGCGCTGGCAGCAGCGAGGGCAAAAAGGAGATAAAAAGTTGATAAACAGTATTTTGCCAAACCTTTCATTTGCAAAATCGCTCGTTTTAGTGCGCGGATATTTTTGCCCTTTTTTCAAAAAAGTGCAACAGCGCGGAAGCGTAAGAATCAGTTGTTTGAAGGCTCAAAAAATCGGCTCCGGCGCGGCGGAACGACTTGGCTGCATAGTCACGGTTTTCATCGAAATGCTCCGTGTAATGTGCCCGGAGGGTGGGGTCGGTCGTGTCGAGCCAAACCTGTTTGGCCGATTCGGCATCTCGCACTTGTAGCAAACCAATATCCGGCAGTTTGCGCTCGCGCGGATCCCAACAATGTATGCCGATACAATCGTGCCGACGCGCCAACACCCGCAGGGCTGCATCATAGTCGGTAGCCCAAAAGTCGGACAACACAAAACATACACTTCTCTTTTTCAACACGTTGCGTGTGTATTGCAGCGCACCTGCCAGGTCAGTTCTTCTGTCGGAGGGCTTCACATTGAGCAATTCGCGGATGATGCGCAGGGTGTGTTGCCGCCCTTTTTTTGGGGAAATAAAAAGTTCGTCGCGGTCAGAAAAAAGCAGCAGCCCTACCTTGTCGTTGTTGCTGTCCGCCGAAAAAGCCAGCAAAGCGCAGATTTCAGTAAGCAAATCTTGTTTGAACTGCCCGGTGGTACCAAAAAACGACGAGCCGCTCACATCCACCAAAAGCATGACTGTGAGTTCGCGCTCCTCCTCAAAAATCTTAATGTGCGGCTCGCCGGTGCGTGCCGTCACGTTCCAATCAATGGCGCGGATGTCGTCGCCAAACTGGTATTGGCGCACTTCGCTGAACGACATACCCCGTCCTTTGAAGGCGCTGTGGTAGCCCCCGGTGAACAGGTTGCGGCTCAGTCTGCGGGTCTTGATTTCGACCTTTCTGACTTTTTTGATGAGTTCGGCGGTGTCCATTTTTGTTGGTTATTTGGCAATTTTTCAAACAAAAAAATTGCCTCACAAGTCAAGAATCCATCACTTCACAAGATCAGATACGGGGTTGTCTTTTTTCATGTATGGCTTCAAACTGGAGTATGGCACGAGCAGCGTCTGTCGTCCATATTGTCCGTGAAAAAGTGTGCTCAATTCTAAGCCGTCGCGCCGCAAGGTGTACATCGGAAAACCTTCTTTTGCCAGCCACTCGCGGTACTCCGGGTCGGCAGCAAAATGCGGCAGCTTGGGCATTTCCTTTTTCGCATACCCATCAAGCCAGCCCTGGGCATTGAAACTTTTGTTGAACAATTCGTTGAACGAAATTGCTTTGCCGCTGCGGATGTCAAAGTTGAACGAAATGCCAGATGCCTGCGGGTTCCAAGTTTCAGAGAAGGTCAGATAGCCTGAAAAAATATTCTCTGTAAGGCAAGCAATTTCGGCCCAACAACTGGCTCGCTGCGAGTTCCGGTTGGCCGGTGTAGATGGGTCTTTTTTTGTTGAAAGACTTGATTTACATTTATTTACCCAATTATTTACCTGTTGGTCGAGCCAAGTATTGCAGCTGGCACAAGGGGTGCGCGGGTACAGCGCATCATAGCTCGAAAGGAAATCGGCGTATTCATAGCAGCCGAGCTGGAAGTTGTCTTTTTGGGTAAAATTGAAGGTGCGTTTTTCGCCGCTGCCCACCCAGTTGCAGTCTGTTTTTTGGGGGTCGTTGAGCTTGCCTTGGAGTAACCCGGCGATTTTGTCATTGGAAGCAAGTGCTTCTATTTCATAGTTTCCCTCTGGGTCAATGTCGCCGCGCAGGTCGTAGGTTTTGGCATCGGCTTCCACCCAGAGGTAGCCGTAAAGTTGGCCATTGTGCATCCGCACCAGAATCATGTCACAGCGGGCACCATTGAAACGAGCGATGTAGCGACTGGCCCATTTGCCATCGCTGCAGCCAATCGTGAGTGTTTGACCGGGAACAACTTCGCTGGCTTCAAGGTGGCTGCCGAGGGAGTTGTTGTGGTTGGTCCATTCGGCTTCAAGGCGGCGGTTTTTGTAAGTGCCGCGCAGTCTGCCAGTAAGATTTTTTCCTTCACGTTCTTCAAGGCGCAGTGAGTCGCCGTTGAACGAACCATCAAGCCGCACACGGACGCGGCTTTTACCGTAGGTGAGATAACCCCGGCAGTTTTTTCCGTCGGAGCCGAGCGCAATATCAACTACAGATACATCATCTATGCGGCCTTTAAAATATTTTGCCCATTTGATGTCGGCGGGTTTTTCAAAGAGTTTGGCAATGGCGGTGTCTTTCACTGCCGGGTTTGCAGTGGATTGTGTTTTGCCGGGTGGGGTGTCTTTTTTTTGGGAAAAAAGTAGCGCGGGAGCGAACAGCCAAACAACCAATGCCGAACAACTTATTTTTTTTAAAGCACTCATAATCAAAAATTTGAAAGATTAAAAATCGGTTTCAAAATTTCCTTACTCCTCACAGTCTCTCACCTTCTCACCCCTAATTTCACGGTACCTCCACCGAGTTCAGCACTTTTCCGATAATATCCTCGGGTGTCACATTTTCCGCTTCTGCCTCGTAGGTAAGGCCGAGGCGGTGGCGCAGCACGTCGGCGGCGATGGCGCGCACATCTTCGGGGATGACATATCCGCGTCGCCGCAGGAATGCCAGCGCCCGCGAAGCCTGCGCCATAGCGATACTGGCTCGCGGAGAAGCGCCATAGTTGATGAGCGGCGCTAGGCCTTTCAGGCCATATTCATGGGGGCTGCGGGTCGCAAACACGAGGTTGAGGATGTACTGTTCGATTTTTTCATCCATATAAATACCGTGCATCACCTCGCGGGCGCGGAGCAAAGTATTGGGCGACACGACTTTACGCACGTTGGGCACCTCGCCCGTCAGGTTGCGGCGCACGATATCGCGTTCTTCTTCTTTGGTCGGGTAGCCAATTTTTACTTTCAATAAAAACCTGTCCACCTGTGCCTCCGGGAGCGGATAGGTGCCCTCTTGCTCGATGGGGTTTTGGGTGGCCAGCACGAGAAAAGGCTCTTCGAGGTGAAAAGTTTCGTTGCCAATGGTCACCTGCCTTTCCTGCATGGCTTCGAGCAAGGCGCTCTGCACCTTCGCCGGGGCGCGGTTGATTTCGTCGGCCAACACAAAATTGGCAAACACCGGGCCTTTGCGCACGGTGAATTCTGAAGTGGCCGGGTTGTAAATCATGGTGCCAATGACATCTGCCGGTAGCAGGTCGGGCGTGAATTGGATACGGCTGAATTTGGCATCCACCGCCTGTGCCAACGTTTTGATAGCCAGTGTTTTAGCCAAACCCGGCATCCCTTCCAGCAAGATGTGGCCTTTGGTCAGGAGGCCGATGAGCAGCCGTTCGAGCATGACTTCTTGCCCGACGATGACTTTGGCAGTTTCGGCAGTGAGTTGTTCCACGAAGGCGCTTTCGGCGTGGATTTGATGGTTGAGCGCCTGGATGTCCACATAAGTTTGCATCAGGTGGCGCGGACTTTCAGTCCGCAAAATTTTGGTTCACAAACAAGGTTTGAAGCAAAAAAGAAGATTGCAAAAGTAGCAGTTCGCGGCGGCAGATGGAGCAAGTAAGTTGGTTTTTCAAAAAAAGCCTATACAATTTTCAATTTGTTTTGAAAACAAAAAACGTTGAATAGCATTTACCTAAACAGAAAACGATTTGAAACTAAAACCGTCACTATGAATGCAATGAACGTTCAGGAAGCAAAGTCTAAATTCATCGAATCTTGGGGCAAAATGGCTTCCGAGTGGGGTATCAACCGCTCCATGGCGCAAGTGCACGCGCTCTTGCTCGTGGCACCCGAACCGCTCACTGCCGACCAAGTGATGGAGGAACTCGACATCGCACGGGGCAATGCCAACATGAACATCCGTGCCCTGATGGACTGGGGGCTGGTGCACAAACAACTTCGCCCAGGCGAGCGCAAGGAGTATTTTTTTGCTGAAAAAGATATGTGGACGGTGGTGCGCCAAATCATCATCAACCGCAAAAAACGCGAACTCGACCCCATGCTCAAGGTGCTGGACGAAGTGGCGGGTGTTGAGGAAAATTGCCCAGAATCCGAGCATTTTTGCTCGGTGGTGCGCGATATTCGCAAGTTTTCGCACAAAGCCAATCAAACTTTGGACGCGCTGGTGAAGGCGGAATCAAACTGGTTTACGAATACATTTTTGAGTATGGTGCGATAAGCGACGAGCGGCTGATATTCCACAAAATAAAATCGGGGATTCGCTCATGGAGCGGGTTCCCGATTTTATTTTTAAAGGAAATGCTCGTATTTTAACACAAAAACAGGCTTTTTTTAACCCAACTAAAACAAAAGCACTCGTAACCCTATCGAACGGAGCGGCGTCTGGCTTTTATCTTTCTCATCACAAACCGATTTGCCTCCGTGACCAGCCAACACTTTCAACCGCAAGCCCCATTCACCGAAGCAGGCAGTAAATCTGCACTTGCCCTCGCCAATCTACGCTACCAGATTGAAGAAATGTCGCCCATCGAAGAGCAGGATTGGGTATTATTCCAGCAAAAAGCCAAATGGGAAACTCAGCCCAAAGGCGCCATGCTGCTCCGCCCCGGCCAAGTCTGCGATTGCATCCGCTTTTTGCACCGAGGCATCGTCATTTATTATGATGGCGTGGACGAAGAACTGCAGCTCGAGCAGGTCGGCTGGATAGCTCAACCAAACGAGTTGGTTATCGAAATAAACAGTTTTTTCCAGCGTGTACCTACGGAGGTGTACTTGAAATGCACCGCCGATTGCGAATTTTTGACCCTTTCGCACAGCGATTTGCAGGCGCTTTATTTAGATAGCCCGACATGGAACACCGTCGGTCGCCGCTGGGCCGAGCAGTATATGTTGTTGATGGCCGAGCGCACCCATTTTCACAAGTTAAACTCCGCCGAAGAGAAATACCGCTATTTCACTGAGCGTTTTCCGCAGACGCTTCAGATGGTGTCGCAACGCCACATCGCTGCATTTTTGCGCATCAGGCCAGAGACGTTGAGCCGTCTGCGCGGACGAATTCGTTGAAGTAGTTGAATGGGTCAAAATCGTTTCTAACTATTCCTCCCCTGTTTCTTGACCAAAATCAATTGCCCATTCGCCACCTACTCCAACACCTTTGCAACACGAAAAAAAAACGATTCATCTTTTAACACAAACCTATTTTCCGACTATGCAAAAGCAAATTTTCTCCGCCTTGTTGCTCGCAACAGGCATCATTCTGACCACCGTGACCGCCTGCAAAAAGGACGACGACAAAACTACGACAGACCCCAATGTAGTTTTAGCGACCGAAGCCTTGCGCAGCCAGCAACTTGTGACTTCCTCGTTTGGCATCGCATTGCGCGGTGCCGATAAAACCGACGGCCTGATGAGCCCAACTATTGATGACCGTTGCGGCTCTATCACCGTTACCCCGGCGGCTCCTGATGCTTTCCCAAAAGTTGTCACCGTAGATTTTGGCTCTGGCTGCACTGACACCGACGGGAAATTCAAATCCGGCAAAGTCACTTTCACCATTGGCAAAATTTGGGAAAGCGACACTGAAATCATCCTCCAATACGACAATTACCAAGAAGACGGCGCCCAGTTGAGCGGCAAATTCACTTTTAAAAACCAAAGCACACCGAACGCAGGTGTTTTCATTCTCTTGGCCGAAAACGTCCAAGCTGCCGATGCCAATGGCTACACGTTGGCTTATGATGCCGTGCAAACTTTCACCCAAACCGTTGGTCATCCGACTTGGTGGGATTGGGCCGACGACGTTTACAGCATCACCGGCACTATCAATTCTGTGCTGACCAACGGCGAAACGGTGGACTGGACGATTCAAACGCCATTGACAAAAGCCAACAACTGCTATTGGGTGAGCGCTGGCACGGGTACCCTCAATATCAACGGATTGGATTTCGCGGTAGACTATGGCGACGGCAACTGCGACGACAAAGCAACCGTGACAGTGAACGGACAGACGTACCAAATTACGCTCTAAAATAGTCGGCAAATTTATCTGCCGGACTCTCGAATACCATCAAGAATAAATGAACACGGAGCGCGGCTGGATTTCCAGCCGCGCTCCGCTTTTAAAAAAACTCGCCTATTCCACCAAAATCTCGCCATGCGGCACGGCCCAATTTCGCTCCAGCGTCAGCAGCACAATGTGGTCGCCTTTTTTGCATTTTGCCAAGATGTTTTGAATACCGATTTCCATATAAGTTTTTTCGGAAAAAACCGTCAACGTTTTGCTCCCGCCATCACGAATGGCAATTTTGAAAGGAATTTTCTCGCCTGCTTCCGGCTCTTTTCCCTCCGTGAGAAAGACCGGGCGCAGGGTCAGTTCGCCGGTGGAGGTGTTCGCCAGCGCACATTTTCCCTCCGTGGAGTATTCGTTGACAACCATTTTTTTGCCCAAAAATACGGCGGCGCAATTGTTGAAATCATTATTCTGCGCGGTCATGCTTGTTGTGCAGATGAGCCAGATAAAGGCGAGAAAGAACTCGTTCTGTCTTTTCATATTTTTGAGTTTTTTTAAGTTTGGAATCAATCGGCGTTTGTCGCCCAACACTTTGATGATACGGGTTGCCTTTCAGTCGGCAGGGGTTCAGCAATTGAAAAATATGGGAGGCTCGCATCGAGGGCAAAACTATGGCCGCCCGGAAAGTGCTGGTCTAATCTCTTGTAAAACAGTGTAAAAGAAGTGTAAAACATATTTTCGCGTCATTTTATGCTCTTACTTTTGGGCGCATGAATCTGACAGCGATACGAAACTTCGGCTTGCCCTCCGTGCTTGTTTTGGTGGGTTTATTGTCTGCACAAATGGTGTGGCGAGAATCCGCATCTGATGCCGCGAGCGAGCGCCAATTTTCCGAACAGGTCAATCTCGCCTTGCGCCAAACAGCCCACCAACTGCTCGCCATTGGGGGCGACCGCAGCAGCGCCATTCCGCCCATTCGGCAGCTGGAACCGAATACGTGGCTCGTCCGGATGGAGCAAAATTTTGACTACGACAGTCTCCCGCCGGTTTTGCGGAAAGCATTTTCACTCCACCATATCGAAGATGAGTACAATGTGGCCGTGCTGGACTGTGGCAGCGATGAATTGGTGTTGGGTTATACTTTTTATCCGCAGGCCGCGAACGCAGAAACTCCTTGCGGGGGTCGGGAACAGGCGGCGGGTTGTTACAATCTGCGGGTGACTTTTCCCAACCATGCAGCCGTGCCTTTTCAGGCAAAAAGAGCATGGATTTTATTCGTCTTTGCGGGTTTGTCGTTGCTGGCTTTTTTGGGCCATCAGTTTTTTATTTTCCTGAAAAACAAACGTTTATCCAAAAAAGAACCCGCACTGGCGACCTCGACAGATGCCCCAATCCCAATTCGGTTTGGTCAGTCGGCACTGTTGGTGGACAACCAAAAACTCGTGTGCAACGGGGTGACAAAAGACCTGACATACCGCGAAACCAAGTTGCTTCAATTATTCTGCGGCCATGCGAATCAATTGCTGGAGCGCGAACGGATTCTGAAATTGGTGTGGGAAGACGAAGGCATCATGGTCGGGCGCAGCGTGGATGTGTTTGTGTCGCGTTTGCGGAAACTTTTAAAAGACGATGGAATGGTGCAAATCGCCAATGTGCACGGGGTCGGGTATCGGATGGAAATCAAGAGTTATTAGCGTTTGTTAAATCACCTTAAAATTACCCATAATGACCCTTATGGACACCTCCAGCGTTTTGTTTCCCGCTTTCCAAATTTGGTGATACGGTGTGAGTTTGGCACCGAAAGCCCGGAAGCCGCGCTCAATATTGCGCTCCATACTGCCTTCAAAATCAAGGCTTAAGTTTCTTTCAGAACAAAATTTCATGGCTTCCCAAAAAAGCCCCCACACGGCGCAGTGCGCTTTAAAAACGGGGTCGGCACCGGTAAGCAGTACCGAGGCGCGACGCCCGTCGAAGGCGAGGCATAACCCGGCATGGGGGGCACTGGAACGCCGGTCGTGGGCGATAAAGATGGCAGTTTGTTGATGCTCAGAAAGTGCGGAATGTAGGCGGCGGAAGGTTTCAAATGAATATGGCGGGCGACGGTTTTTTCGCTGAAACGACATTTCGTGAAGTTGAAAAAGTAAGGCCGCAGCGTCGTCGTTTCGGCGGGTTTCAGCGGCTTGCTCGGCTTTTTTCAAATCGGTGCGCAAGGTGTTTTTAAATGTTGATTTTGTTTTTTCCAAATCGCGCAAGTCATTGAAAATGTATGTGTAGCGCGTCGTTTGCCGAAAACCTGCCCAAT
>CAYZVM010000133.1:0-16371 GCA_964481485.1 uncultured Saprospiraceae bacterium
TTGCTAAATCAGAACCTCTACTTTAGAGCGGTTGCGGCTTAGGGGAAGAGGACAGTGTCAAGTGCCGTTTCGGAAAAATAAATCGGAATTTCGTTCCTTTTCTTTTGCACCAATTTGTCCAATTCTGCTTTGTAACTTGACTTCATTTTTTAATTATCGTCGCAATTGTTTTTTCTGTTTAAAGTATCGGTTTTGCCTGACTGTTCAGAAACCGTCAGGGGTTTTCAGACTGTTTTTGAGCTGTTGGCTGGCTGCCGTGCCGCCGTGCGTTGGGTTTGTGGGCTGTTCGGCGGCATGGGCAGCAAGCCCTTGCTAGCGGCCTTATCTTTCGTATAGAATAGGATTCAAATGCGAGTTTACAATTTGTCCGACTTCAACCCCTGGGCACCAAGTTTTCCAGTCATTTTCTTGTCCACTATTTTCTGGTTTTTTCAAGGTAATGTCTTTATCCATGTAGATAATTGTCATTACTTTTCTTACTGTATCTGTTTTATTTGCTCCGGCACGGTGAAAAACCCATCCTGAGTGAAAACTCACCTCCCCTATATCATAGGGCTCGATAATATGGGGTAGATTGTTAATTCTTAAATTATGTCTAATCACTCGTTCACTATTGTCACTAATGGAAAGTTCTCTACCTGACATAATGTTCTGGCTTCCTGCGCTAAATTCAAGTGGCCCCATTTCAAGTGGAGTTGTCTGTAACGGAATCCATATTGTTACAGTTTTTTTTGAAGATAATGGCCAGTAATGTTGGTCGGCGTGCCATGGAGTTATTCCACCACCACCTTCTTTAAAGGGTGCTTGATCATGATATAATCGCACACCTTTTACTTGCATCAGGTCAGCGGCAATTTTTGCTATTCTTTTGCTAAAAACAAGTTCTTTTATTTTTTCATCCTCTGTCCAAAGATTAAGCAACTGCAAAAAAGCCTTACCATATGTGTCCCTTTCCCCAATGGGAATAATTACTTTGTTTAATTCTGCAACCTTTTCTGAAATAATGGAATTGAAATGCGCTATTATTTCGGGAGAAAGAACTTCTTTGATTTTTATGAATTCATTCTTTTCATAAAAATCTATTTGCTCTTTTGTTAGTGTAAGTGTCTTGTTTAAGATAGAAAAGTCCATATTGCTTACTTTAATATTACCGCCGACGGTTGGCTTTGCGAATGTGCCGCCGTGCGTTGGCTTTGAGCGTGGGCTTTTGGGCGGCATTTTAGCAAAGCCGTTGTCCTCGGATTTTGTCTCATTTAATTTCAGCGATTATTTTTTCGACTGCTTGATTCAAATTTTGATGCACGGTTTGACCTGCAACATTTGTAATGATAAATACTCCAATGTTGCGCTCTGGGACAAGAGTTATCCAACTTGAAGTCCCGTATGCTCCTCCATTTTGGAAAATTTTATCTGGCTTATCACCGTCTTTATTAATCTGCCAAAATAATCCAGCCTCAAAGTCTCCAAATTTACCATTCCACAATTGTTGGTGAGCCGTAGAAATAATTGCATCGTTTTCCTTCAAATGATAACTCATATATTTCATCATGTCTCCTACAGTTGAAACCATGCCTCCTTCTGAGTTCATATCTTTTTCAACTCGGAATGGCATTTCTATCATATTTGCATTTTGCCCAACTGCCAAATATTTTTTTTCGGTTTTTGAAATTCTTGTTTCAGTATTCGACATTTTTAGTGGTCTCAAAATTTTATCTTTTACCAAGTTGTCGAAAGTATCTTGATATACATTTTCAAGTATATATCCCAAAAGAATCGCTCCAACATTTGAATACATAAACTTCGTGCCTGGCAATGTATCCAACTTGACAATTGATAAGTCGTTAAAAAATTTTGACTTTGTGTAGCCTTTTTGGAGTTCATTAATTTCAAAAGGAAGTTTATCCCAGTTTGCATTGTTGAATATTTCCATTTTATTTGGGAACATATTCGGAAGCCCACTTTGATGTGTTACCAAATGTCGAAAAGTAATTGGTTGCCCTTCAAACTCCAAATTGGGATACTTTCCTGGTAGAAATTTCCTGATGTCATCATCAAGATTGACCTTGTTTTCAAAAATAGCGTTGGCAAGTAGCGTACCTGTAAAAGTTTTGGTTAGAGATGCTATCTCATATGTCGTTCGGTCATTGGGTGATTTTCCGTTCCGAAGCAATCCTTTATGAATTTTATAATTTTTATCATTGACGATAACTCCTAACGAAATGGACTTGAATTCAGGGTTTGTTAGTAGGCTATCGCAGATATTATTTATTTTTTGAAATAGAATATCATTTTGATTGCTTGTCAAATGCGCTTTTGGAGTGCATGAAGCAACAAAAAACAAAACAACGATTGAAATTATATTTATTTTATTCATTTTCTTGTTTTTAGTTTCCGATAACGCAGATTGTGAAAAAAATCCCCATTACGGCGCGAGGCTCAACCTTTGAGCCGCCCTCCCGCGCCACACTGCGCCGAAGATTTCCGACCGCCGATCCGGGCTGGGGCGCTCCATAGGGGCTGTCAGGACAAAAACCTCAAAAAACAAGGTTTTTACCCGCTGCAAAAGGCCATTGATGCCCAGTATGGACACGGCCCGGCGCAGATTGTAGGCCAAGAACACCAGACTGTATTCCCCGCTCACCTTTTCTTTGCCTTTCAGCAGCGTGTAATAGAATCCCCAACTCCGCTTGACCGTCCCGAATGGGTGCTCCACGATGGCTTGCCGCCGTTTGTATTTGTCGCGGCTGTTGAGCACGCGCAGGCGGTTGGCCTCGGTGGCGGCTTCGTCCAGGCTGCGCTCGATGTGGCGGCCATGCCGGGTGCGGTGGGCCGACTCGGTCAGGCAAAACGGCGCGCAGATACAGGACTTGCATTTGGCGTACGGCAATTGGTAGCGCCGGAAGCGGTTCTGCAACTGCCCGTTTCTGCCGTGTTTTTCATAGACCGTGCCGTTGGTGGCCAGTGCCTCGCCCACGGGGCAGATGTACACGTCCTTGCCGGCATCGTACTCAAAATCCTCTTTGCGGAAGCCCTCTTCTTTTGTTTTGTAGCCCTGGTCGGGGCAGGCCACATAGGTGGCGATCCCGTTGTCGGCGCACTTTTGGAGCTCTGCGCCGTAGTGGTAGCCCTTGTCGGCCAGTGCTTCGAGGGTTTCGGCGCCAAGTTCCGCTTTGGCAGCCGTGGCGCTGTGGCCCAGCAAATGCACGTCCGATACATTTTCAACAGAAAAATGGGCGACCAGACAGTTTTTGTCGTCCACGGCGCTCTGCACGTTGTAGGCGATATCGGTGTGGCCCAGGTTGTTCATCGGCAAGGAGCGGGCCTCCGGGTCGGTGAGCGAGACTTGCCGGACGGCCGGGTCTTCGGCCTGGGCCTGGTGCAGCAAGCCCAGCAGGCCTTCTAATTTTTGTGTGCGCTGCTGTATCTCGTCGAGCGCTTTGTGGATGGTCCCGGGGCTGACGGCCGGTTCGCGGCCTTCTTCCAGCGCCGCGTCGGCGCGGTCCAGTTCGCCGAGGTATTCCATGAAGCGGGCCTCGTTGTAGTCGAGCCGTTTTTGGAGTTTGTCTTCCGAAATGTTGTTTTTCTTGCTGTTCTGGGCCCTGATTTTGGTGCCGTCTATGGCCACCAGTTCCTTGCCGAAGAGGCCTGCGCCGTCCAATACTTGGTTGAACAGCCGGAAAGTGGCCTTGAGCGCCTTGCGGTGCGGTTTGATGGAGCGGAAGTCGCTGATCGTATGGTACGAGGGTTTTTGGCAGCCGGTGAGCCACATCAACTCGATGTTGCGCCCGCACTCCAGTTCGAGCCGGCGCGAGGAGCGCACGCGGTTGAGGTAGCCGTAGATATAGATTTTGAGCAGCAGGGCGGGGTGGTAGGGCGGGGCGCCGCGTTTGTGCGCTTTGACGTGCACAAAGCCCAATTGACCCAGATCAATGGCATCCACGAAGGCATCGATCACCCGAACCACGTTGTCCGGGGCGACCATCTCGTCCAGCGGGGTGGCGAAGAGGCCGAATTGTTGGCGGTTTTGTCCGGTGCGGTGGGCCATGTTGTTCTCGTTGGTGGTGCCGCAGCGCGGCGATGGCTCAAAGATAGCTCGGTTTGATGAACGGCAAAATGGGGAAGGGGATTTTTTTCACAATCTGACGGCTGCACTCACGCCGTGCCGCCCTGCGTTGGGCTTGTGGGTTGGGCTTGAGCGGCATGGTCGGGAGTGCGTTGTTAGCATCATTTATACATTTCATCCCGTACCGAGCCATTTTCTCAAAGCCGCCCATATATTTTCATTCGCTTGATTTAAGTCTAATGAACCTTCACAAATTAATGGGCAAAGATAGAATGTGATTATGCATGAAAACATTAGTGACCAGAGTGAGGCAAGTAACATATTGACAGCAAATTCAATAAATATTCTTGGTGCGATTGAACGCTCTCCAAGAAGAAAATAAATTCCAGCAAGTATAAGAATTGTCAACCCTGCAAATTGAGAAAAACTGGCTAATATTTCTTGGAACATCCCCATAAACCAAACAGTTAAATTTCTGAAAATCACTGTTGAGGTTATGCAAGTGCATATTGGGTTATGAATCATATTAAATATCGCACAAAAAAAACTTCCTAACGCAACTAATGAACCTAAAAAATAATAGCCTTTCGTAAATGCTCGAAAAATACCAAAAATTTGGATACCTGCAAAGGCAAGTAAAAGCAAAATCCCGAAACCTGATAATATAGATTCAGCCATATACTTGGATTTTTAATTTGAAATAACTTGAATCGTTTCGTTTGAGAAACGAATGTAGCCTATTTGTTCAACTGAATTTTTGGGATACTTCACTTGCGCCCATTCATTATTGATTAATTGATTTGAAGCCAGTTTATACGTTCCTCCCGCTTTTGCCACAAAAACAATCGTCCCTTTTGTAGATGCTGTGGTTCTAACTGGCGTATCCTTCAATATTCGCACATATACATCTGTATTTACAGGAGCATTTTGGCTCGCTGGTTGCGGGTCTGCATATTGAGTAGTGTATTTCTGCATATGCGAAGGCAATTGAGTAAGCAACAGCCCATAAAAAGCAAGCCCAACAAACGGTGTGTAAAAAGTGCCGTTCTTAATTTTCATTGTTTTCAGGACTTTCCCGTTCAGCCAAAGTACCCCTATGCCAATTGCAAACATCACAAACAGTTCAAATCCAAAGAATAACAGCAAACCAATCGTGGACAATTCAAATTTCTCACGAAAGGTTTCTCGACGAAATACATTTCTTAACTTTTCAAAACCGTACAGATTGTAATCCCTTAAAAATAGGTATAGAAGTGGGATTGATGCCCAAGTCAATATCCTATACAAAAAGGTTATTTTAATTGAGAAAAGCGAAGTGCTGACATTGTTGAAGGTTTGAATACCTACTAAAATGGCATAAATGCCAACAAAAATCCAAATCGAAAACTTTGAAAGCCTTTGTATTTTCTTGTCTAACCCTTCGGTTCTTACTTCTATTCTTCTTTTCTCCTCTTTCAAACCGTTATCAGTACGATAGGTGAATTGGACGACTTCGCTTTTTAAATCACTCAATGAAAAGTTCCCTGCTTGCGGGTTTATTGTAATGTTAACTCTTAATGGCAAATCACTCTGCTTGATAACTTTTGGGTTTACATCAAGCCAGTTTTGTCCTTTGGGGACCGTAATTGTGCCATTTAAGATTCCGCCGCTTCCATTCTTAATAATGATTGATTGAGTAATAGTTGAGTCCAATTTTACTTCATTGAAAATGAGACTATCTTCATTTTCGATTCGCAATGCGGGGAACCCCACTTTTTGGTCTACACCACCTGAACCCTTTTGTTCCAAAAACAATTTTAGGCTTTCATCGTATTTTGCTTTTAGGTTTGCATCCTTTAATATGCTGTTGGCATTATTGATAAGTTCCTTCATCTCACGTTGGTCAGAATCGTCTTTGATTTCTGTCCGAGCCAATTCAATTCTCCGAATTTTTAACTTTTCATCATAAGCGCTAAAATTTTCTATGCCCATGATTTCATAATGGTTAGGCGAATAGAGTGCTCCAAGGGACTTCTTCTCTGCCAATATTGCGCTGAAATTATTTTTTGACATTTAGTTATCCTTTAATAGTTAACATATTCATGTTTGCCATGCCTGCGCTTAATTCAGATTCAGAAAGGTTGTTGACCCTTTCAACCTTAAACCTGATTTCTGCATTATCAGTCCTGTCAAGTGCATGGATATTAAGCAATCCGCTTGTATCCATTGAAAACGTAACATCAACTGGTGAGCCTTTGGGCATAGGTCTGTTAAATTTCAAAACTTGCATACCCAAGGTGTGGCAGTTATCAGGGGTCTCGCTTTCTCCTTCACGAACATCAATATTCATCCCGCTTTGCCCTTCTGCAACGGTTTCATAGCCCATTGTTCGGCTGGCTGGGATTTTTTCTTGACGTTTCAAGATGAAAGACATCACATGTTGATTAGTGGTAGTATCTAACGTTTTGATGCCAATTGACTTTGAGAGAATATCGTTTGTAACAACACTCCCCAATTCTCTTGCAGCGGCTGGCGAGAGGTATGAATCATTTTGTGCTATGCTTATCATGCCTCCTTTTAGCGCCGCACCCAATGCTACACATTCATCAGGCTGCACTAAATCGTCTCTAATTTCTTTTCCTGAAATTGTCGTTAACATCCGTTTCACCATTGGCATTCTTGTAGAACCTCCGACTAAAAGGATGGTATCAATGTCAGACCAACGAAAGTTGTTCCTGTCAATCAATATTTGGCAAAGGGTTTCAGTTTGTTCGAGCAATTCTGACGAGAGTTCCTCAAACTTTTCTCGGCTCAATTCAATTTTTGATTTATTGCCGTGTGCGTTCACAACAAAACTTATCCTGTCCCTTTCTGAAAGACCCTTTTTGGCTTTTTCTACTTTTAGGCGCAAGTCGGCTAATCCTTCGGCATCAGTATCTACTCTTTCACCATGTTCTTGGACAAATTGGTTTTGGGCGTATTTGATAATTACATCGTCCCAATCTTTGCCTCCTAATCTTGAATCCCCGTCAGAATCAATCACATCAATCACTTTTTCTGCACCGTCCATTTTGTAGTCCAAAATCGTAATATCGAATGTGCCACCTCCCAAATCAAAAACAAAAAGCCTCTTTCCAAACGAACTGCTTTTGATGGCATAGGAAATCGCCGCCGCAGTTGGCTCGTTAATAAGTTGTACGACGTTCAAGCCTGCTAACCTACCTGCGTCTTTGGTTGCAGTTTTTTGAGAATCATTAAAATAGGCTGGTACAGTAATTACTGCATCTTTTATTTGTATGCCTCCAAAGAATTTTTCAGCATCCTGTTTGAGTTTCATCAGAATTTGAGCAGATATTTCCTCCGGGGCATACACTCTTCCAAACATTTTATAAGGCATACCGTCTTCGTTTGTAATGTCTTTTTTATTACCCATGTTCCTTTTTACAAAGGAAACGACCTTATCGGGTGACAACTCGGATTCATCCTTTGCGTTTTGCCCAACTACAATATTGTTTTCGTTTTCAAAAAAAACGACAGATGGGGTAATGCGGTCATTCTTATCATTAGGAATAATTTTGGCTTCCCCGTTCTCGTCAACAAATGCAACTGCGGAGTAAGTTGTTCCCAAATCTATCCCTAAGACAACATTTTGAAATTTAGACATATCTTGAATTTTTTTGTTAAAAATTGGTTGATTTAATTAATTGTGAATTATTCATTTGGCTGGCTTGCCTGCTCAAAAACTTTGACCATAATTTCCTCCTTTCGCAGTAGCCTGCCGTCCAAAAGATAACCATGCTTCAATACTTTAACTACAAGCCTATCTTCTTCGGGGTTTTCTGTGACCTCTTTCTTTCTTACAATCTGTTTTTCTCGGTCATAAAAATCTGATTCAGAATGAATTTTCTCTAATCCATGAGAGTAGAGAATCTCATCAAGTTCTTCATCAAGCATATTGATTTCAGAAACTATGACATTGGATGCTTCTTCAAATTTTTCTTTGAACTTTTCAAATGAATCCTTGAAGAAAATTAAACTCCAAATCAAAGGTTCTTTGATTTTTGAAACCAAGCCTTTCTCGTACTCCGAAACCGTTTTTTGTAAACGGTTTATCGTTTCATCCTTATATCTGTTCTGCTCAATTTGCTTGTCAAGGTGGTCTCTGATGAGTTCCTTGAAGGCACTCAATTCCTTGACGAGTTCGGTAGAACTGGCATTCTCAACATCGGGAGCGTTGAGTTCTTTTTCTTCCTGGTAGGGTTTGGTCTCGTCGTCCATATATTTATATTTTATTTTTTTCTTTTTTTATTGATGCTAACGCAGATTGTGAAAAAAATCCCCATTACGCCGCGAGGCTCATCCCCTGAGCCGCCCACCCGCGCCACACTGCGCCGAAGATTTCCGGCCGCCGATTCGGGCTGGGGCGCTCCATAGGGGCTGTCAGGACAAAAACCTCAAAAAACAAGGCTTTTACCCGCTGCAAGAGGCCATTGATGCCCAGTATGGACACGGCCCGGCGCAGATTGTAGGCCAAGAACACCAGACTGTACTCCCCGCTCACCTTTTCTTTGCCTTTCAGCAGGGTGTAGTAGAAGCCCCAACTCCGCTTGATCGTGCCGAAGGGGTGCTCCACGATGGCCTGCCGGCGTTTGTATTTGTCGCGGCGGTTGAGCACCCGCAGGCGGTTGGCCTCGGTGGCGGCCTCGTCCAGGCTGCGCTCAATGTGGCGGCCGTGGCGGGTGCGGTGGGCCGACTCGGTCAGGCAAAACGGCGCGCAGAAGCAGGACTTGCACTTGGCGTACGGCAATTGGTAGCGCCGGAAGCGGTTCTGCACTTGGCCGTTTCGTCCGTGTTTTTCATAGACCGTGCCGTTGGTGGCCAGTGCCTCGCCCACGGGGCAGATGTACACGTCCTTGCCGGCATCGTACTCAAAATCCTCTTTGCGGAAGCCCTCTTCTTTTGTTTTGTAGCCCTGGTCGGGGCAGGCCACATAGGTGGCGATCCCGTTGTCGGCGCACTTTTGGAGCTCTGCGCCGTAGTGGTAGCCCTTGTCGGCCAGTGCTTCGAGGGTTTCGGCGCCAAGTTCCGCTTTGGCAGCCGTGGCGCTGTGGCCCAGCAAATGCACGTCCGATACATTTTCAACAGAAAAATGGGCGACCAGACAGTTTTTGTCGTCCACGGCGCTCTGCACGTTGTAGGCGATATCGGTGTGGCCCAGGTTGTTCATCGGCAAGGAGCGGGCCTCCGGGTCGGTGAGCGAGACTTGCCGGACGGCCGGGTCTTCGGCCTGGGCCTGGTGCAGCAAGCCCAGCAGGCCTTCTAATTTTTGTGTGCGCTGCTGTATCTCGTCGAGCGCTTTGTGGATGGTCCCGGGGCTGACGGCCGGTTCGCGGCCTTCTTCCAGCGCCGCGTCGGCGCGGTCCAGTTCGCCGAGGTATTCCATGAAGCGGGCCTCGTTGTAGTCGAGCCGTTTTTGGAGTTTGTCTTCCGAAATGTTGTTTTTCTTGCTGTTCTGGGCCCTGATTTTGGTGCCGTCTATGGCCACCAGTTCCTTGCCGAAGAGGCCTGCGCCGTCCAATACTTGGTTGAACAGCCGGAAAGTGGCCTTGAGCGCCTTGCGGTGCGGTTTGATGGAGCGGAAGTCGCTGATCGTATGGTACGAGGGTTTTTGGCAGCCGGTGAGCCACATCAACTCGATGTTGCGCCCGCACTCCAGTTCGAGCCGGCGCGAGGAGCGCACGCGGTTGAGGTAGCCGTAGATATAGATTTTGAGCAGCAGGGCGGGGTGGTAGGGCGGGGCGCCGCGTTTGTGCGCTTTGACGTGCACAAAGCCCAATTGACCCAGATCAATGGCATCCACGAAGGCATCGATCACCCGAACCACGTTGTCCGGGGCGACCATCTCGTCCAGCGGGGTGGCGAAGAGGCCGAATTGTTGGCGGTTTTGTCCGGTGCGGTGGGCCATGTTGTTCTCGTTGGTGGTGCCGCAGCGCGGCGATGGCTCAAAGATAGCTCGGTTTGATGAACGGCAAAATGGGGAAGGGGATTTTTTTCACAATCTGACGGTTACTTCCTTGTCACACCGCCGCGCTTAGCGAGTGGTTGGCAAGGAAGCGATAGTTATATGCATTCTTATTATTCATATTCAGCTTCTTCAATATAATCTTCAATGATTTTCTCCACTCTAACATGTTGTCTAAATTCTACATACTCATCTACCTCTTTCAGTATTAAATAGGTGGCAATTTTTAATTTTAGAAGTCCTTCTTTGTTACAACTATTTGAAACTAACTTCCAAGCCAATTCAATATCAGCACCTTCGATTTTTGGTTTAATACAGATTAGGCTGCTGATATATTCCTCTTCTAAAGCGAGCGTGCTTCGACGCGGAATAACAAAAAAACTTTTCTTTTCTTCATTTATTTCTATATCTATTCGGTCTCTTTGTGAAATGAATATGCTATCCACATTTTCATCACCAAAATCCTGATAATTTCCTTTAAGTTGGATTATGACTTTGGGATTTTCAATTGGAATACTGCCTGTATTTTTTATTTTCAATTTAAACCTAAAATAGCTCTTATTCTCACCTCTAAACAATTGGTTATTTAAGGCTGGCTGCAACCCTTTTACATCGTATATTTCAAAAAGGCCTTTCGTTGGTCTCGTTCCTAAAACAAAGTGAGTATGCTTCTCGCAAAAAGGTACTGAACCTGTTAGTTCGTTTTCATCGTTCTCAAAACACACCAAAACATCAGGCGTTCCTTTAAACTTTTGCAAATTCAAATACCAATTATGAGTTTCCCTATTCTCATCAATTAGGTCTACAATGTCCTCCCATGAAAATATGTGAATCTCAAATAAGCCTTTTTGTCTATTTTCTAAATTCTTTATTCTAATATACTCTTCGATTTGGGAATCTTTATTTGCTGTTGTTGCAATTAACAGTTTCGCTAACGGAGGAGTAAACGATTTTGCTAACTCTATTTCCCTGTCAATTTCATTTTTAGAAAGCTGTTTATAAGAATACTCATCTTTCCCTTTGCATTGTATTCCATAATATGAATTTTCCCCTTTTGGAATCCCATAAATATCTACCCCGTTCTGAATTTGACCTTTTCTGCCATTCTTCTTAATCTCTTTACAATGCCATATCTCCCCCCAGAGCCTTTTACACAAACTCTCAAAATCTTCCCAATTTTCTGGTTTTCTTAATTGCTTTTTTGCTTCCATTGTTTCAATTGCATATAACGTTTGGATGTACGCTGTGCTGTCCGTTTAGGCGGCATAGGCGTACATCCTTTGTTCGGCGATTTTTATTTACTGTATTATTTTTTTCGCCACTTCCAATCTTGCCGCCACGTTATCCCAATCGAGCAAATTGAATTCGGCTCTGTTTTTTTGTTAGTCAGGTTTGTCCAAAAGATTGAATGAAGGACATGGCAGCAAGGAGGCTGCGCCGAGTATGGTCGAGGTTTTGAGAAAATCTTTTTTTTTCATGATGACTGATGGTGAAATTTTTCAAAAGCGTAACTCCTACGCTTTATTTTTTAATCCCTGCGCCGATTGTCAGCCGTTTGGGGCTTTTCCCGACGGGAATGGTGCCGATGGCTTTATTCTTTTTCAGTTCAACCAGCGTAGCGTCGTTGGAGGAGGTGTTGCTCACAACAGCGTATTTCCCGTCTTCGGTCAGTTCTATCCAGTTCGGGTTTTTGCCCACCTTGAATGTTTTGACGACCCGGTTTTTTTGCACGTCAATGACGGACACATTGTTGGCGAGTTGGCTGGAAAGATACACCAACTTGCCGTCGGGCGACACGGCAAGCCCGTGCGCCACCTTGCCTTCATTGTCAAACCCGGCGGCTGGCGGGAGTTGTGTCCAGCCCACGATTTTGTTTTGCTCCAAATCAACTTTGACCATGCCGTTCAGCCACCGCTGGGTCAGGTAGGCAAACTTGCCGTCGGGCGAAGCGACCATGACCCTCGGATAGCCGAAAACTGGAATTTCGGCAGTCACCTGCATGGTTTCGGCATTAACTTTTACCAACTTTTGGTCTGCCTCCGAAGTCACCAGCAGCGAACCGCCGGGCAGCGCCAAAACGATGTGCGGTTGCCTGCCGACCGGGATGTTTTTGACTACCGTCCAATTGTCACTTGAAATGACATCGAGCCGGTGCTCGGCATTGATGGCTACGAACAGGTGCTTACCATCGGGAGAAAAAACAAGTTGGTGCGGTTTGTTGCCAACGGGGACTGTTTTGAAAACGGCAAGGTCGCTGGTGTGGATTAGCGATACCGTGTTGTCGCCCTCGTTGCTCACCGCCACGATTTGACGGTCGGGTGAAACCGCCACGCCGTGCGGGTTCTTGCCGGTTTTCACGTCGGCTGTTTTTTGCCGGGTCGTCAGGTCAATGACCGAGATGAAATCATCGCCATAATTGGCGACGTATACCCGCTCGGTCGGTTGGGCAATGGCTGCCAAAGGCAAAATGATGGTGACGAGTGTGGTTAAAAATATATTTTTCATATCTATTCAAATTTTTTGATTTCAAAATCATCGAACTGCGTCACCGCATCCGCTTTCGTCCAAAGCCCCACCTTTCCGGCGTTGGGGAAAGTGCCGTCCTGAACCTTGAACAATTCCTTGTCATTCAGGAAAACCGTGAACAGGTCGCCCTTCACCGTCAGGCGCAGCGAGTTCCAGCCGTCGCCGAGCGGGGGCGTGTCCATGCCGTAGGTTTTTCCCAAACCGACGAGCGGCAGGTCGGTTCGCTTGCCGTTTTCCATTTTGTACAGCACCACGTTGTCTTCCAGCGGGTTTGCCCGCACGATGTAGTGGTTGTCCTTATCAAGGAAACGCCAGACAAAGCCGCCGCCCCGGTCGTGTTTGCCCTGTGCGCTTTTCAGCCGTACGCTCAACACCATGTCTTTGGCTGCGATGCTGTCGTTGACGGCGATGTTGAAATGGGAACTGGGGTTATCGCTCTTCAATTGCGCCAGCACCCGGTTGCCGCCGTCGTCGCTCACTTTCCAGTCCGTGCCGCCTTCGCCGGTGAAATGTTGCGACCAAGCGGCGGGCAGTTGACCAACGGGCATATTTTCAAAACCGAAACGCCAGACAGCCAGCGGTTGGAGGGTGTCGGGGAATTGCGCCCGCTGGTTGATTTCAGCCTGTTTTTCGGGCGTCAGGGAGGATTGGCGGCTGCCGCAGGCGAGGATGGCAAGTCCGGCGAGCAGCGCAAAAGCGAGTGGAAAAGCATTTTTCATAGGTCAATCATTTTTAAATTTATTCTCCAACAGTTCTTCTTTCGCCAAAGACCGGAAGGAATAGGTGAAGGTAAGCAGCGCAGCCCTCGTGTCTATTTTGAAAATCCGGCTGAACTCAAAATCGGGGGTGGACAAACGGCTCCCCCCCTCCTGCGTGTCGAAAATGTCGGTGACCGCCAGCCCGAGCCGGCCCTTGCCTTTCCATATTTTTTGCTGAAAACCCAGGTCGAGAAAATAAACAGCCACCCTTTCGCCCTGCGGGATGGCGATGGGCGAGGTGTAATTGGCGGTCAGTTGGATTTTTCCGCCTTGCCAGGGCGTGAAATTGTTGATGAGTTTTGCAAAATACGTCCATTGGTTGCGCTGCAAGCCGAGCGCAGGGTCAGTGTTTTCGATGCGCAGGTCGTAGCCGGAAACGTTGAGGTTGATGCTCCAAATTCTGGCGGGATTCCAGGCGACTAAGCCATCCAAACCGAATGTTTCGGCGTTGCCGAAATTTAGGGGCTTCGTGAACGCCACGCCGTTGCTGTCGAGGGTGGTGAAGGGCAAAATCACGTCGCTTGTGTTGCGGTAAAATGCCGTTGCACTGAAACTGCCGTTTTCAAACGCATGGCTGTACGCCAGTTCGAGCGAGTGTGCCAGTTCGGGTTTCAGCGCAGGGTTGCCCGCACGGGTATTGAGCGAGTCGGTGATGTCAGTGAACGGTATCAACTGCCCGAAACTGGGGCGGTTGATGCGCCTGCCGTAAGTCAGTTTCAGCATGTCCCGGTTGGCAGCGTACCGAATCAGGTGGGCGGAGGGGAAGATGTTGAAATAATCGTTTTTGAATTGGAGCGGCTGGATTTCGAGGTCGCCGTTGTTCCAGACTTGTTCCGCCCGTAGCCCGACGCCGTACTTCCAGTCCGGGGATTTTTTATCGCCTACCCAAGCGCCGTACTGCAAGTAGGCGGCGTGGATTTGCTCCCTGAAATTGAAAATATCCGTGTTGGCGGGGTCGGTGACGAAGTCGCCGTTCGTCTGGTTCTGCCGCAGGAAGTCGTTGTCCAGAACACGGAAAATGGATTTGAAACCCGTTTCCACCAGGCTGTTCGCCCCTGTGGGGTGAGCGTAATCGAGCGAGAGGTTTGTCAGGCTGGAATTTTCGTAGTTGTGCGTTTTTTGCAAATACGGGTCGCCGGTTTCCGAATAATCCGGCAAAAGTGCCTGCGTGGTGATGAGCGTATTTTCCCGGTCATCGTCGAAGGACGAACTGGCACGGAAGGTCAGCGCCTGGTCAGGTTTGTTGAATTTTCTGGCATATTCGAGCAAGGCTTCGCCGGTATAAAAACGCCTGATTTCATTGGAATGGCGGCGGTTTCGTCCGGTAAAATCAAGGGCGGCGGTCTCTGTGGTCGTGGTCAGGGTCTCGTTGTTGTCCTCGCCCTGGAACAGCCAGATGGCTTCAAAATTCAGGGTGTTTTTTTCATCGGGCGAGAAGTCAATATTCACCCTGGCATTTTGGTTTTGAATGACTCGCTCGTCGAACCTTCTTTGGGTTAGGTGATACTCTTCGGGTAGGTCGAACTGTACCCGGTCGCCGCTGACCCGGCGGGTGCGAGTGGTGTACCAGTTGTCGTAGGCGCCGCCGAAGTTCCATTTTTTGGTTTTGTGGTTCAACAAAAGTGTAGCGTTCAGGCGGTACCGTTCGCCAAAGCCCGCCCCGGATGCGATTGCGCCGTTCGTGCCCAAATCCGTGTTTTTTTTCAGCACCAAATTGATGATGCCGCCCTCTGCATCTGCATCGTATTTCGAGGACGGGTTGGTGATGATTTCGATGCGCTCGATGCTGCCGGCGGGGATTTGTTCGAGGTTGGCGGAGCGGTCTGTACCTCCTATGCCCGACACCCTGCCGTTGATGAGCACAAGCGGTATTTTCCCCCGGAGCGTGATTTCCCCTTCTGCGCCGGCCATTACGCCGGGCATGTTTTTGAGCAAATCGGCTGCTGACCCGCCGATTTGCGTGAGGTTGTCGGAGGCGTTCAGTACGATGCCCTCCTCGGTTTTTTGAATCAAGTTGCGGATGGCGCTCACTTCTACGCCCCGCAAAGTTGTTGCGCCTTCTGCCAATACGATGCCGGGCAGCACAACTTCCGATTTGCCCTCGTCAAGGCTCACCGCCTGCCTGTGTCCTTCGTACCCGATGAACTGCACGTTCAGGAAATAGTCACCCAATGGGATGTCGCTCAACAAAAACCGCCCCAGGCTGTCGGTCACCGTCCCGCTCGTGATGGCGGACGAGTCAGATTGGGGGCTGATGATAACATTGGCGAATTCAATCGGCTGCCGGTTGATGTCGGTCACGCTGCCTTCAATGCTGCCCGTTTGTTGGGCATGGGCAAGGGAGCAAAATAAGAAGGCAAGTATTCCTGCAATGATTTTCATTTTCACAATTTTGGGTTCCACGTGTGCCGTTCGTCCTGCACGTGCTTCGCCCACGAATACAAGGCATCGTACATTTTCATGCCGACAACCAGCATTTCGTGGTCGTTGCGGATATTGTAGGAAAGCCCCGCCGAGATTGCCCAAAGCCCTGCCGCTTGCGGCGCCAGGTCGAAGCGGTCGGTATCTGCACCCCGCACGATAAGTGCAAGTTGCAGCAAGGTAGGGTCGGTCAGCCCGTGTTTTTTGATGATGAAATCGAAGGTGCAAAACCCGCCTTCGTGCGAGTATTCAGCGCCGGGGATGTCGTAGGGCACGGCATCGAGTTCCTTCGCTTTTGCAAAAACTTGCTCCTTCGGCACATAGATAAATTCTGCCTCGCTGTCCACGAAGTTTTTGAGGAGCCAGGGGCAGGCGATGCGGTCAATCTTGGGGCGGTGGCGGGTTATCCATTTCATAATGTAGGTTTAAATAGAAAGTTAAGCACATTTTTAAAAGTAGATATCATTTTAAGAGGGTCTAAAAAAAACGGCTATTACCAGCTCAATAAGGTACTCTATTATTTTTTTATTATGGTCTAATTTCGCCGAACGTGAGCACTGCTGATGTAGTCGCGATTAGCGGCTATGAAAAGCAGTGCATAG
>CAYZVM010000134.1:0-7708 GCA_964481485.1 uncultured Saprospiraceae bacterium
ATGGGCGGAAAGAAATCACATCAAATTGATAAGTTATTGTTTACCCGTTCCTTAGAGTGGTTTAGAAAGTTTAGATGGTTTAGAAGCGTGATATTCAGTCAATTGCACACAATCTTTTGTTCAAAACCACTTTGCGTTGGCTGTAACCATTCCCCGATAACTAATACCTTGTCAACTAACCCGTCAATTGCGCCGCACCGAGAGTGGCTGATACCGAATTCGGAAAATGCAATAGAATAGGCTCCAATAATGTCTCGGATTGGCGTTTGGGCATTTTTACAGTCATGGTAACGCTATTTAGTGTGCAGCCCGCAAACAAAACGCGAAATGGCAGGTTAGTCCTTGCACACCAAAGTCGCGGGATATGGGTTAAAAAGTTACTTGCTCTTTTTTTCATGACCGTAAATAAATGCACTTATGCTGACCCATCGGCCTCGTGGGATAGTAACCCGATTCCCGCTCATGCTGCTGTTTGTTCAAATGCAACTGGCTGTGTCCGTTGCGCAACGGCCTTTTACCTGCGAAGACCAATTCTTCCTTACGTTGAGCACCACCCCGCCGTCGCTCAGCGAGGTATTGATAGACCCGCAAACCAATGCGGTTGTTTTTGAGAGCATCAATAGCGATTTGGGCATTGAAGTCAACGCGGCGGGCTATCGCAGTGTGGACAATTTGATTTATTGCATCAGCCCCAACACGGGTGCTTTGGTGCGGCTCGATGCCGATGGCGATGCGGAGGTCTTGAAGATATTGCCCCTCAATATCAATGATGCCTATTTTGCGGGCGACGTCACGCCCGATGGTCGTTATCTTTTGATTCTTGGTACGCGCTATTTTTTGAACAGCCCTGCCATTGCTTCCAATCTCGTGCGCATTGACCTCGAAGACCCCAATTACGGCATCACGGTCATTCCTATCAATCGCCCGGCGCTCATTTTCGACATCGCCTTTCACCCGGTGACGGATGAACTATATGGCTATGACTCTGATACCCAGCGTTTGGTGAAAATCAACCCAGCAACGGGTGCCATTTCTTTTAGCTTCCCCTCCTCGGGTGTTCCTTTTAATACGGGCAGCTTGTTTTTCGATGCCTATGGACAGTTGTTTGCCTACGGAAGCATTGATGAGGATGCGGATCAGAACACATTTTACAACATTGACCCGGTGACAGGTGCCAGCACGATGTTGTATCAAGGGCCGCCAGCGACATCTTCCGATGGCTGCTCCTGCCCCTACACCATCTTGTTGAGCAAATCGGTGGAACCCCGCCAAACATTCCCCTGCACGGAGGTCGAATATACTTTTGAAATCGTGAACACCTCGCGGCGTCCCCATGAGGGTATCTTGCTGGAAGACCAATTGCCGCCCGGATTTACTTTTGGTTCCGTGGTCGAGAATCCCCTGGGCGGCAATGTGCTGAGTCAGCCCGGCGACACCTTTTTCCGCCTCAGCGATATTGACTTGCCTGATGGGCGTTTCGAAATCACGATAAAAGTGCGTGTCGGCGAGGTCGGCCCTGGTATTTACCGCAATCAAGCTGTGTTGCGCAATTTGCCCATAGGCTTGGGCGGTGAGCGTCTTTCAGACGACCCTTTCACCGCTGCGATAGAAGGCGACAGCACCAGCCTCGCCATTCAGGCACTTACGTTCGATACGCTTTTTGTCGAAAAAGCACTCTGCGAGGGTGTTGAGTTTGTCCGTTTGGACGCTCAGCCGTATTTCGCCGCTTTTGGAAATATCTTCAACTACGAATGGCAAAATGGGAGCGGCAATTCGTTTTTTGATGCAAATACGCCCGGCGAATACCGCGTGACCGTCACGGCGGGTTGCGACACGGCGTATGTTTTTTATGCTTTGAAATATTCGGCGATTTCGGTAGAAATTCTGCTCGACGAAGACGTGACCAATCTACAGTTGGGCGATAGTTTGTTCATCAAAACGGGTGTATTCAACACGGACAACCAAACTATCTACCAATGGTCGGACCCAGAACCCGGCTCGCTGCGCTGCCCCACTTGCCCCGACACTTGGGTGCGCCCGTTCAACGACATCGAATATACCGTGCAAGTACAAAATGAGTTTGGCTGCCGCGACTCCGCCTCCACTCGTTTGTCGGTGGAGAAGAAAAAGAACATTTATTTCCCCAATGTCTTCAATCCCAATGCCTTGAATCCCGACAACAGTTATTTCTACGGATTGGGCGACGGCTACGCCGTTGTGTCCCGTCTGTCCGTTTATTCGCGCTGGGGCGAACAACTTTACGAGGTTCGTGGTATTCCGCTCAACGATATGCAGGCGGGCTGGGATGGCACGTTTCGGGGAGAGCCCATGCAGCCGGGTGTTTATGCTTGGGTGGCGGAGGTGGCTTTTCTCGATGGCGACACGGTGATTTATGCGGGCGATGTGACGCTGATTCGGTAGCGGCTACCAACTATCACATTCCTAACATCTCCACCACTTCTGTCTGTTTCCGGCGCGACACGGGCGCGACGTTGCCGTTATTCAATTGCAGAGAAAGCCCGTCGGTTTTAGCGGCTCGGCGGATGCAATGGATGTTGACGATGTGCGATTGGTGGGTGCGGATAAATCGGTCGGCAGGGAGCAGTTCCTCGAATTCTTTGATGGAGCGTGCGGCGAAGTGCGTCTCGCCGTTGGTCAGGGTGATATATGCGTAGTTGCCCTCCGATTTGATGTGCATGATTTCTTCTAAATCCACAAAAAAATACCCTTCCACAGATGGGAAAACGATGCGCTTCAGACGGCCAGTTTGGTAGTTGTTGCGCAAATTGTCGAGGCGTTCGGCGTAAGATGCCGTGCGTGTTCGTTTAGACAGGCGTTGAACAGCGGCGGCCAGTTCGTCAGGGTTGAGCGGTTTTAGCAGATAGTCCAATGCGTTGTATCGGAATGCTTTAACTGCAAAATCGTCGTGCGCGGTGATGAAAATCACGGAGAATGTGGGCGTGGGGAATATTTCCAGCACATCGAAACCGGAGCCGTCGCCCAAGTCAATATCCAAAAAAACCACATCAGGGTTGCATTGTGCAATCTTGCCCGCGCCTTGCAAGGCGCTGCCTGCTTCCCCGCAAACACTGATTTGGGGAGCGCAGCTGTGTAGCAACATTTGAAGGGCGTTGCGGGCATTGGGCTCGTCGTCAATAATGACTGCTTTCATCATAGCAATGTCGTGAGGTTAGACCTTCCGAAAGTTGGACACTTTTGGGAAGTTGAATTTTGAATTTTTAAAACCTGAAGCAGCAGCGCCAGAAAAAGGCAGCTTCAGCAGCACCTCCGTGCCGGCGGTTGATTGATTCGTGTTGTACTCGAAATCAATCGCTTGCGATTTGTATTTTTCTCTGAAAAGCGCGAAACGTTTTTGGGTGCGGCTGATGCCGAGGGAAGCGCGTGGATGATGATTGGGATGAGCGGTGTTTGGGCGAAAACCTGAACCGTTGTCGGTGATGCGGACGCAAAGCAAGTCATTTTGGCTGAAGAATTCCACCCGGATTTTCCCGCCCGACGTTATGCCTTTCAGCCCGTGCAAAATGGCGTTTTCCACAAAAGGCTGCACCACAATGGGTGGCAATGTCGTGTCGAAAATACCCAGATTTTCATCCACCGAAATCTCGTAGTCAAACTTTCCCTGAAAGCGCAAACACTCCAACTGCAGGTAGTTTTCGAGCATCCGCACTTCGTCTTCCAAGGCCACTTCGCCATTCACTGAGGCGTTCAATGTGTCGCGCACCAACGTGGCAAATTTGGACAAAAATCGCGCCGCTTCTTCCTTTTCATTGCTCAAAATAAACTGTTGTATCGAGTTGAGACAGTTGAAGATAAAATGTGGGTTCATCTGCGCCTGCAAGGCCGATTGCTCCAGCCGATGCACTTGGGTCTTGATGTCGGCATCGCGCTTGATTTGTCCGATACGCCATTTGTAATAACCAAGTGCGATACCGCCCAACAGCCCAACTCCCAGCATCCGCGCCCACCATGTGGCCCACCACGGCGGGCGGATAATGACGGGCAACACCGACAGGGCGCTCCAAAGGCCGTCTTCATTTTGTGCCTGCACTTCTATGCGATAGACCCCGGGGGCGAGATTGGAAAAATAAACGCTGCGCCGAGTAGTGTACCGCCAAGTGGTGTCGCTCAAATCGGAGCGCAACCGGAACCGGTATGGGATGATGCCGCCGCTGCGGTAGTGCAAGGAAAGGTATTCGATGCTGACGTTGGCACTGTCGTGGGGCAGCACGAGCGGGCGATTGGCTGGGTACGGCGTGTTGTTGACCGTTATTTTCGGAAAAAAAGGTGCGGAAATGGTCGTGGCAAAAGGTTTGTTTTTCAGCCGAAAAAGCCCTTTGGCGGTGGCAACCCAAACGTCGTCGCCAAGCGTCATCACATCATTGATGATGTTGGATGGCAGGCCGTGTTTCATGGTGAAATTATCCACACGGTAGCGGCCATCGTCTCGCGGGGTCAGTTTGCTCAGCCCCTTTTGGGTGCAAGCCCAGATAACGTCGCCGGAAGAGATGTGCAAAGTTTCCACCTTATTGGAGAGCAAACCGTCTTTTTGAGAAATTTGAAAAACCTGCGCCGCGCCGGGTTTCCAAATGACGACGCCAAAACCTTTGGGGCAAAGCACGAGGCTGCCGTCGCTCAAATATTGGATGTCGGGAGAGATTTGCAAAAAGGCCGGATGTGCAAATTCCGGGCGGCGCAGCACGGAATCGCCCAACCACTCGAACAGCCCATCGTAGCGCGATGCCCACAGGCGACTGTCAGGTGCTTGGCGGATGGAGTAAAAACGGACATCCTTTTTAAAGCCGTTTCTGGTAGCATCAGCAACCACTTTTTTTTCAAAGTCCACTTTCCACAGACCAACCATATCTGCCCCAAACCAAATCTCGGCGGCATTTCCCGGGCTTTTATATGTGAAACCACCGCCAGAGCCTTTTTTGCCTGTGGTCGGGTCGAAGATTTCTGCATTGCCCCAACGCCCATTTTGATAAAAATTGGCAGGGCTGCCCGCCATGCCGAGCGTTTGGCTTCTTTTGTCTAAAGAAAGGCGAACTAAATAGGTTGAGTTAGCTGGCGAGACATCTTGTATTTGCTTGTCCTTCAGCGAAATTTCGAATACCCGACCGTTCATCAACCCTGCGTAAAGATGGTTTTTGTCGCTGGCGACGATTGACTTGACAATTTGACCATCGAGTAAAGGTGTTTTTGCGATAGTGCCTCCGTCCCATGAAGGGCAATAAAAGATGCCTTCTTGTAGGGTGCCAATCCAAAAACCACCTTCGCGGTCTTGCAGAATGGCAGAGACTGAAAGGTCGGTAAGACAGGTTGCCTCTATTTTGCCCATCCTCAAATCATCAATCGAATGGTATTTTTCCAAGCCTTTGTTCTCCGGAAGTCCTATTAGTATGGCACCGTCGCGGTCTTCAAGCATAGAAATTGGCTTGTGCGGATAAGGGCGAGTCCAGAGCAGCCGGTGTTCTTTGTCGAGGCAATACAAAAAATCGCGCAAGAAGATAAGCCATGTGCCGTTGCGCAACTTGTGTGCAAATTGGTGATAGCGCAGCAATGTTTTGTTTTGCCAAGGCAGGCTATCAACGACCGTAGTGCCTGAAACATTTTGAAAGGTGACAGCAAGCATATTAGGGTGCGAAATGTCATTTGCCACGATGAAGTGACTGCGTCGCCATTGCTCTCCGTATTCAAAGATTTGGATGGGACTGCCAGTGGGCGGGCGTATTCTTTCCCATTTTCCTTCTCCCCAGAGGTGCAACACACCATAATTGTTGGCTAAAAGCCAAAGCTCATCTCCTGCCTCATTGACAAGCAGGCTGTGCATGAAATCGAAAAAAGGCTTTTGCGCGGCAATTATGTCGTTATGCTGGTAAGGGAGAATCAGGCCGTTTTCCACGCAAAAAATTTTGCCCGTAAAGTCAACATACCACATCCTGCCAAGCCCGTCTTCGGCCATAGCGCAACTCATCACGGAGGTGTAGTTGGTGGAAAGTGTGTCGGGAAATTGCTCGAATTCATATCCGTTGAATCGGCACACGCCGTGGTTGGTACTCACCCAGATGTAACCCGCGCGGTCTTGCTGAATGCTATAGACCCAGTTATTGGGCAGTCCTTGGTCGATAGAGTAGTTGCGGAAAGCGGGGGCGTAGGTCAACTGTTGCGCAGATAGGCACAGGGGGCAAAAAAGCAGCAGGAGTGTTTTCAAATAGGCTCTCATGCAGATGTTGGTTGACCGTTTTTCAAAAATATGTTACCGAATACCATGCCAAGCCTACCGGATTTCAGAAGGACGGGCGGGGTGTACCATGGGAGGTGCAATTTTGGGGTTGAGCGGACGGGGTAACATTTTCCCTCGTCCGTTGATATGCACTCATGTTACAACAACTTTCCTGTTCATCTTTTGAAAAACAAGAGAAAACCATGCGAAAATTTTTTACCCTGCTCGTTCTGTTCACCCTGTGTGGCACCCTTCAAGCCCAAGACCCCTGCCCCAATAACCACTCGCTCGATTTCACTCCATCCTCGCCCGGCACTGATTATTTGCAGCCGGCCAGCCCGCCAATAACTTCGGGCGCTTCCAATTTTACGCTGGAGGCGCGTTTTCGTTGTGAATCGCCCGCGGGCAGCTCGTTCCGGCGGCTGATGTCCATGGGTGGCTCAGGCACCGGCTCTGCGCAGTTTGAAGTGTGCGAGTCCAACGGGTATCTCCGGTTCTTTTGGGGCACTACCGTATACCCCACCGGCACTCCACCTGCTACCCTGTTTATCAAAGACGGCAATTGGCACCATGTCGCTGCTGTGCGCAGTGGCAGTGGTTTTCTCGTTTATATTGACGGGGTGTTGGTGTTCACTTCGCCGACCAGTCTGCCCGCATTCAACAATTTCACTCGGCTGCGTATCGGTGCTTTTTGGAACGGCGTGTCGGCCACAACGGCTTGGGATGGGCAGATTGACGAGGTGCGCGTTTGGAACACGGTTCGTACCCCGACACAAATTAGCACCTATCGCAACTGCCCGCTGCCTACTTGCAGCGAGAGCGGTTTGGTGATGTACTACAAACTTGACGAGGGTGTTGCTTATGGCAACAACCCGAATGTTGCATTGGCGGATGATTGCTCATCAAGTAACAATAATGGTACGCTCAATGGACCTTTCGCGCTCACCGGCACGAGCTCCAACTGGGTGTGCGGCGATTCTTTGTTCGGGGCGACTTGCTGCCCAGCGGATTTTTCTTGGACGAGAGACAGCTGCGGCAATGTGCAGTTCACCAACTTGACGCAACAGCCGGTGCCGCCGACCTACACTTATGCTTGGGATTTTGACAACGACGGCGTGACGGATTCCACGCTGCCCAATCCCTCGTGGAATTATCCAACGCAGGGCAACCACACGGTTTGCCTTTCGCTCATAACGGCCACAGGTGAAGTGTTTTGTGAAACGTGTGAGACTGTCTCGTCATTAAGTTTTCTCACCGGGCCACCTATCATCGTCACTTGCTCGCCCGATATATCGCTTAGCTGTGGCAACCCTTATCAGGTGCCAATTCCTGTGGTCAGTAACAATTATTGCTCAGACCAACTCAACATCACTGGTAGCCGGAGCGATTTCCAATTGATGAACGCCCCGTTTCCTCTTGGCATCACTGTTATCACTTGGACGGCAACGAACGAATTTGGCAGCA
>CAYZVM010000134.1:7808-16315 GCA_964481485.1 uncultured Saprospiraceae bacterium
GCAGCACTGTTACTGTCACGCCTCAAATGGTGGACAACGGTTCCTTTGATGACTGCTGTCCTGTATCATTATCTTTTCCAAATGCTCCAAATGGGTTGACATTTAACTGCCAAGACACCTGCCCGCTGCCTCCTCAGACGGTGACGCTGCTCGTGACCGACTGCAACGGAAACACTTCCACTTGCACAGCGCAGGTGACGCTGGTGGACAATTCGCCCCCCATCGTGGTATGCAATGACCAAATCCAGATTCAGGTGGATGCTTCAGGTTTTGCCTCCATTTCGGTCGGCGACGTGTTGGAAGGTCAAGCCATTGACAATTGCGGTATTATTGACCTATTCCTCAATACCGATGGTTTTGGTTGCGATGTTGCTTGTGGCTCGCCGCAAACTGTCGTGTTGACGGCGGTGGACTGTGCGGGCAACACTGCTGTTTGCACGGCTCAAGTTTTTGTTGAGGACAAAATCGCGCCGACTATTTCCTGCCCAGCAAATCTGAGCGTCTCTGCCGACCCCGGCTCCTGCCAGGCTACTGTGTCGGCATCTGTTGCTTTCAACGATAATTGTGGGGTGGTTTTCTTTGAATATACGCTCAGCGGGGCAACTGCCGGTACCGCGCCTGGGCAAATCCAGAACGTTGTATTCAATGTTGGAACTACGATTTGCACCTATATCGTACAAGATGGATGTGGAAACACGGCCACTTGTTCTTTCACAGTTACGGTATTTGATAATGAAGCACCCATAGGCATAAACTGCCCGCCAGACATCAGCGTGACCGGGAGCCTTGCGGCGGGTGGTGTCAATGTGTCGTGGGCAGAGCCGTTTTTCTTGGATAATTGTACGGCAGCGACGGCGTGGACATCTACACACATGAGCGGCGATTTCTTCCCTTGCGGGGAGACGGTGGTATCCTATATCGCGGTGGATGAATCTGGAAATTCGACGCAATGCTTTTTCATAGTGTCGGTGGATTGTCTGCCTGATTTCTGTCAATGTGGCGGCTTCACGAACCTGACTTTCGGCGCTGCCGGAACCCCGGCTGGCCTTTCGGTGGCTTGTAACCAAGCCTTCACAGTGCCATGCCCAGTGGCAGGAACAAACTTTTCGATTGCTGGGCAGTTTGCCTGTTCCGACACCAGCTGCGCGGCCTCCAATTTGGTGTGGGAGCTGCATAATAGCTCTGGGATGATAGGTTCCGGTAATTTGGGCGGGTTAAATTTCACGCTGCCTATAGCCGGCAATACGATTCAAACACCGGGCAGTTACACCCTTTATCTGAGAGGCGATTGTGGGCAGACGACTTGCCAGTGTGAGGTGTTGTTTGTGGTGCCGGATTGCCCAGAAACCTGCGAAAACCGAGCATTGTTTTTTGATGGCATTGACGATGTGGTGACCATGAGCACGAGCCCTATTCAGGGCGACGCCGACTTTACTGTGGAGGCAATATTTACCAGCACAGCGACCAACGGGGGGACTTGCAGTGGTGATTTCAGGCGACTGTTTGCTTTTGGCGGAGTAACCTCCAGATTTGAAATAGGAGAATGCGCCGGGCTTATGAGCGTTTTTTGGAATAATGGTGTCAGCAACGGCCCGTTCCAATTGAGCGACCAAAACATTCGCGATTCCAATTGCCACCACATCGCGGTAATCAGGTTTGGGGACAGTTTGCATGTATTGCTCGATGGGGCGTTGGTGTTCTCGACCGGGCAAATTAGCCCGCTCAATTCTACTTTTTTCAGGTTAGGTCAATGGGGCGGCGGCCCTACGCCGGGTCAGCATTGGCAAGGGCTGATTGACGAAGTCAGGATGTGGAACTACCCGCGCACAAACGCAGAAATTTTGGCAAACAACAGCTGCGAACTCGTTGGCACTGAATCAGGCTTGGTCGGCTATTGGCCGATGAATCAAGGTATTGCGGAGGGAAACAATCCGACAGTGACGCAGTGTATAGATATTGCAGGCAATGATCAGCCGGGAGTACTTACCAATTTCGCACTGAATGGAGCGCAGTCTAACTGGGTATGCGGGTGTGAATTGTGCGAGCAATCTGATTGCCAAGACTTCAACGATGGAAATCTTGGTGGTTGGGAAGGAAACGAACAGTACCCATCTACGAACTTGGGTGCTACTGTCACGACTACGTTCCCTGGCCCATCGGGTTTGTCCACCGATATTTGTTTGAGGGGCGAAGATGAATCTGGCAGTTCGCGGGTCATCAACGGAGTTGATTACAGCGGAGACTGGACGCAGCATTATGGAGATTGTTTTTGTTTTGACGTCAAAATCCAGAATGACGGCGCGGGCGGGTTGCTTCCGCTCTATCCGGTTATGGTTTTGTTCAACAATCCGAATCCGCTGTATCACAACAGCCCCGATGTCTCGCCACTTCAGCAAGCTTTTTTTGTTTCAAACTATTTTATCACCGAAACCTCTGGTTGGCTGAGGGTCTGTGCGCCAATAGGCCCTTGCGATGCTGGGGGCAATCTTCCGTCCAATGGCAACGGGTATTGGTCAATGGTGGGTAGCGGCGGATGTGCCGATTGGCAAACCTTGATACAAAATGTCACTCACGTCGGTTTTGCGATTGATTATCACAGCACCCCGGCAGAGGTGATTCTTTGGGACAATATCTGCTTTGCGCCTTGTGACAGCTTGGTGAATTCTATTGATTGTGACTCGTTGATGGTGATGGCCGAAGAAGACCAAGATGCCAATGGCAATTGTTGCTGGAGCGCTGATTTGAAGAATAACTCTGGACTTACAGATATTTCTTCTGTGCTTTTCCAGATAGTAAACACTGACCCGAGTATTAATTTCAGCAATGAAAGCACAGCCGCGGGTTTCAATTTCTTGGACTACAATCCGAAACGTGTTTTGGTAACGCACAGTTCTGGCAGTATTCCTGCGGGTTTCAGCAACGATGCTTTTTCATTTTGCATAGATGACATAACATCGGCTACTCCGATGCCAATTATGATAACGGCCTCTTGGAATCAGAGCGTTGTCGGCGACACTACGCAATACAGGCTTTGTACCGATACTTTTTATGTGGAATGTGCGCCGCCGGTTTTCTGTGATATTATCTCTGCTACCGCTATTGATGACACCACGAGTGTTGGTTGTTGCTATGAATTGCAAATCAACAATGGAGAACCCAACTATTTCACCGCCGTCGAGGTAAGTGTGGTGAGTGGTGGCGCGTTGGACAACGCAACCGATGCCACCGGCTGGAGCCTCCAAAACCCCGGCGCCGCAACTGCTTTGTATTACCCAACGGGCGGCGGCACGATTCCAACAGGCAGCCAGAGCGTTGGCAATTTTTGTCTGAAAAACCTCACTGCCGACGAACAGGTTATTGAAATCCTGTACTATGGCCCGAATAACACGGTCATCTGCCGCGACACGCTCACGCTCGAATGCGACGCCTGTGTCCAGACTATCGTAGATTCGATTTATTGTGAGACTTGGAACGTCTATCAAATGAGTTTCTGCGTGCAGGCGGGCGACAATTTGGACTGGACGATTGGCTCTATCAGCATCCATCCACCGGCAGGCGTCACTTTCACGCCAGATGTGTTCTCGTTGCCATCCTTAGTAGCGGGTCAGACGTATTGCTACCTCACTACCACCGTCACGGGCGGTACGCCGGGGCAGGAAATTTGCTTCTCGTCCATCGTTCACCATGAAGACATCGCAGCTGGCGAACTTGACTTGAGTTGCTGCGCCGACACGGTGCCGGTCTGCTTTATTTTGCCCAATTGCGATCCTTGTGACTCCACGACAACTTATGCGATCGCCGAGCAGGTGCAAAATGGCGACGACTCCTGCTGCTGGCAGATCACCTTGCACAACCCGCCGGGATACTACACCAGTGTCAGCACGGAAATCATAACACCGGGTGTGACGTACGGAGTTGTCAACAACTTCCCGCCCACTTCCGGTTGGCTCATAGGCAGTTACACGCCCACCGATATCACTTGGGATCCATTTGGTGTGCAAGGCGCTCACGTTCAGGACGGCTGGATGATGCCGGTAATATGCTTCGATGGCGATGTGCCGGGGCCTTGGGAACTTGCTATCACTTGGTACGCGGAAGATTCTACCGAATGTTATGACACGCTTTCGTTCCTCTGCACGCCGCCTGATGACAATGATTGTGTGCGTCTGGATACCTTCGACCTTGTGTGCATTGACGACAGCACCTACATTTTCAATTTCACAGCGACGAATGTTTCCTCCGACCCGGCCATCACAGGCGACCACGTCGTGTTGGGGCAAATCAAACCCACGCCGCCGCCATACAATGTGTTCGACCCGGCCACACACTGGCAAACCTTGCTGCCCAGCGCATCCGGCTCGTTCTCGTCACTGCTTTATGGCAATCCGGGCGACACCGTCTGTTTCGTCATCGCACTGCATGATGTGAACGACGATTCCTTGCACCTATATTGTTGTGTGTCCGACACATTCTGCGTCGTGTTGCCGTTCTGCGGTCAAGGGCCGGAATGTGCAGACAACATCGTTCAAAACGGTGATTTTCAACAAGGTACGGTGACTGGCGACATTGGCTTTGACGGAAACGTGGACTTCTGGACTGCAGTGATAAATTCTTCTCCACAAGTGTCCACGGCTACAGGTTGCGCACAAAATGGCTCCGTCCATATGTGGGGCAACCAAGTCGTTGGTGAAGGAATTTCGCAGGTGGTGAATTTTCAACAGGGCTTTGCTTACGACCTGTCGCTGTGTGCAGCGTGGATTGACCAAGTACAACCCAATGCCCGCATCCGGGTGCGCGCCACCGATGGCGACATCATCGAGCAAGGCGATTATCTTGGTTGCAATTTGCCGGAATGCGAAGAAATCTTCCTGACGCCCATCCTTTCCACAAGTTGGCAAACCTACATCGCACCGACGTGGATACCTCAAAATGATTACAATAGGCTCGTGCTTACAGTTTGGAACAACTCGAATATAGACAGTGGGGGAGAAGTGTCGTGGGCACGGGTGGACGACATCTGCATTGGAGAAAGTCAATTGCCCATCCAATTCAGCGTTCGCGCTTTCCCCAACCCGACTTCCGGCGATTTGACGCTGACCTTCGAGCGAGCCGCTCCCCAAAGCGCGACGCTCCGGGTGTTCGATATGTTCGGTCGTTTGGTGAAAACAGAGCGCGTGGCCGAGGCCCAGTTGCAACACGAATTGTCGCTGAATGGGCTGCCGCAAGGGGTTTATTTTGTGGAAATCGGTGGTACGGAAGGCCGATTGTGGGGTCAACGGATAGTGAAGGAATAGGTTGAAATTCAAGTGTCGGGGCGATTGCGCATCGCCCCGACACTATTTTTTTAATTTCAAAATAATCAAACATGGTCTTCCGAATAAAACTCCGCCAACTCCACGTCGTCGGACTTTCAATCTCTTTGGTTCTTTTCTGCAGCGTATCCGCTCACGCCCAAACCATTTCCGGCAATGTCCACACCGAAACAGGAAGCAACGTGGTGGATGTCGTAGTTAGCCTGATAGGGCCAGGGGTGTCGTTGAATATGTTGACCGGCAACGACGGCAACTTCAGTTTCAGTGGATTGCCCGACAACGAAACCTACCAACTCTGTTTGGGAAAAGACATCAACTCCTTGAATGGTGTGTCAACATTCGACTACGTGCTGCTAGCCAAACACATCGGGGCGGTAACGCCATTGAATTCATCTTACAAGATCATCGCAGCGGATGCCCGCAACGACAATGACCTGCCCGATGTGTCGGACCTGATCCTGATGCGAAAATTGATTTTGGGCATTATCACCGACCTGCCTGCCCCCTCCTGGAAATTCATTTCGGCGGATGTCACTTTTTCCGACCCGCAAAATCCGTTTCCAGACATCCCGCTACCGGCCGGCTGCAAAACCATCAACCTGAGCGGCAACGCTACCGGACAGGATTTTATCGGCATGAAAACGGCCGATTTGAATAATTCCGCTGTTGTAACTGATTGACTGACAGAAAAAACCATCTTCCTATGCGCATATTTACATTCCTCCTTTTCATATTCTGTTGTTTTTTCGCTCAAACTGCCAACGCCGTCTCGCTCGGCATTTCCCCTTCCGCTCAGGTCGTGCAAAACGGCCAGACCGTGACGGTGGATGTGGTCGTGACAGATTACGCGGACATCGTCGCCTATCAATTTTCGATGACTTGGGATCCGGCGGTGCTTCATTTTCAGGGACTTTCAAATTTTATGAGCGACCTGAGCGGCAGCAATTTCAACACCGGCATCCCCGCAACGCTCACGGTAGCCTATGCCTCCAATACAACCCAGCCTGCTACTTTGCCAGACGGCTCCGCCATTTTTTCGATTCAATTTTTGGCCGTCGGCGCAGGCGGCACTTCGTCCAGCATCTCTTTTGGCAGTGTGCCCACGCCGTTGAAATTTTACGATTCGGCGCTGATAAGTTTGGGGGTCGCGACACAATCAGGACTGGTAAGCATAGCCGCACCGCCGGGAATTTTGGTTTCCGGTAACATACACCGCATCAGCGGGCCGCCGGTGCCGGGCACCACTGTGGACATGACGGGCGACGCGACCGGGACGGATGTGACCGATGTGCTGGGCGATTATTTGTTTTCCGGTATTGCGGCGGGCAGCGATTTGACAATTACCCCGTCGAAGGATGTGGACCACCTCGAATGTGTGAGTGTGCGCGACATTATCTTCATTTCAAAACACATACTTGGCCTGATGCCGTTGCCCAATCCGTACCAAATGATTGAGGCGGACGTGAACAAAAGCGGTTCGATTACCACGTTTGATGCGGTAGAAATTCGCAAGTTGATTCTGGGGACTTACACACAGTTTCCCAATAACACCTCGTGGCGCTTTGTGGATGCCAATTTTGTTTTTCCAAATCCAGCAAACCCATTTTCGGTTTCTTGGCCCGAACTGACCAACATCCCCGATATCCAGGCGGACGTGGTGCAGGATTTTATCGGCATGAAAATCGGCGACGCGACGGATTGTGTGAACGATGCGCCCGCCCCGGCTTTTTTGACGCTTTCGGCTTCTGATGCCGTCGGCATGGCTGGCCAGCAGGTGAGCATTGATGTGTCGGTGCAGGGGTTCAACGACGTGTTGGGGTTACAATTTTCTATGGAATGGGATCCGGCGGTGTTGCAATTTGACCAAGTGAACAATCTGAATCTCGTCGGTTTGGTACCGGGCAGCCTCAATTCTACCAGTACCAAACTTTCTTTTTGTTGGAACAATGATGTTTCAATGGGTGGTTTGACGCTGCCGGACGGTACCAATATTTTTTCCCTGCAATTCACCATTGTCGGAGCGGGCGGCGGCGTGACGCCCATTTCTTTTGTGCAGACACCGACAAAATTCGAGGTGGTGGACGGCGCTTGTTTGCCATATAATTTGAACGTCAACGACGGGAGTGTGCAGTGGTCGGGCGGTGGAAATGCGGGCCTTCAACTCACGGCTTCTACGGCGACTGCCTGCCCCGGCGACGTGGTATGTGTAGATGTGAGCGTGGCCAATTTTGAAAACATGATTGCCGGACAGTTTACTTTGGATTGGGATCCGGCGGGCATCAGTTTTCAGAATTTGCAAAATTTGAACCCCATTTTGGGGTTAAACAACAGCCATTTTTCGACTGCACTCACGGCCTCCGGGCAGTTGTTGTTTTCTTGGACTGACCAAAATGCTGTCGGTGTTTCTTTGCCCGACAATGCTGTGTTGTTTCAGGTGTGCTATGAGGTAGTCGGCATTTCGGGAGGGGTTTTTTCGATTGATTTCACCAGTTCACCCCTTGTTTTGGAATTTATCGATGTCGGTGGCGTCGTTCCTGTCACCGCCTCCAGCGGTTCGGTTTTAACGTATCCTATAACCGACTTCATTATATGCAATGACCTTATTGTTTTATCGCCCAACGAAGACTGTGAGGTGTTTGTAGATGTAGCAGAGTTGTTGGAAAGTTGCGTAGGTGATGCAACAATTGATATTTCCCAATCACTATCCGATCCGCCTATTTTTTCGGGTACCAACATTGTCACGTTTGATGCCAGCCCTTATGTCGGGCAATTGCTATTTTATGAAGTGACCTCAAATGCCAGTGGTAACTCCTGCTGGGGCAATATTCTGGTAGATGGCAACTGCCCGCCGGACGGCACGTTGTGCGACTCCATCAGCACTTTTTTCCACGACGATACCAGCAGCACGGGTTGTTGTCATGTTCTTCAGATTCAAAATCAAAAGCCCAATTATTTTACCTATATCGGCGTATCGGTGCTTGGCGGCGCTGACTTGGAGCAATTCCCAACGGAGTTTTCTGGTTGGAATTGGCAGGGGACAGTGGGCAATACGGCGTATTTCTCGCCAGATGGAGGCACCGCGCCCGTCGGCAATTACGACGTTGCGAGTTTTTGTTTAGAAAACCTGACCGCGGATATACAAACGGTTGAAATTCAATACTACGACGCAAACTTCGACATCGTGTGCCGCGATAC
>CAYZVM010000135.1:0-15960 GCA_964481485.1 uncultured Saprospiraceae bacterium
GTACAGCCCGCCGGGCAAGATTTCGGATGTGCTGCCACAGATAGAGGCACTTTACGCCCGCTATGCCGAAGGAGTTTTTCCCTACCAATCTGTTGACGTGGGCACGCACATTGCCTATCCGGTTTATATGCCGTTGCACTGGATGCCGATCGGTATTTCACAATTCTTGCAGATAGATTCCCGGTGGTCAGGCTATATTTTGCTGGTCGTGGCGGCAGGTATCTATGGGTATTTTGTCTTTCGGCAAAACCGCCCGCTGGCAGCACAAATCGCGGCAACGCTGCTGCCATCTATCGCCCTCTGGGGCTTCATCTTGTGGGGGCAGGCTGATATTCCGGTGAGTTATGAATTGGTGATTGCGGCCTACTATTTAGTATTGGCTGCGGGGCTTGTCGGTCGGGATATTTGGTGGGTCACTATTGGGTTGATATTGTGCTTGTTGTCGCGCTACACACTTGTTTTTTGGCTGCCGCTGTTTGCTGTTTTGTTTTGGCAAAATGAAACACTGCGCCGCAACGCAACACTCTGGCTGACGGTGGCAGCGAGCATCTTGTTGCTGTATTTCGTGCCCTTTTTGTTGGAAGAACCGACAATTCTCTCGCAAGGAGTTGCGTATCACAACGACGCGGCTATCGCGGAATGGAAAGGATACGGCGAGCCGCCGGTGTCGTGGACGATGGAACAGGGCATCCATTTCGCCAAACATCTGCACGATGTGACTGGCGGCGATGCCGGGCATCAGGTATTTGTCGCCAGAGTGGTGCAAGCAAGTGCGATGTTATTTTTGTTGTTTGCTGGGCTGTTGGGTTATCGTCGTTGGCGCGAGCGCATCCACTATTCCGATTTCAGTTTGCTGATGTTGTACTTTTTTATCCTGTTCTTTTACACGTTTGGGCCGCTGACTTACAGGTATTACCTTATCGTGACGCTTTTGCTGTCGGCTGTGATTTGCGGGAGAGTAAGTTTGGCGAGCGAAGAGAACCGATAAAATTTTAAGGCCAAAACGACAAGCGCCAAATAGAATCGGCCAACCCGAGCACACAGGTTGGCCGATTTTTATTTTTTTGAAAACCAATTCTTTACGCTGCTTTTGCTTCCGTTTTCTGAGCCTCGCGCTGCCGTTTTTTCTCTGAATATGCCAATGCTGCTTCGCGTACCCATGCTCCATCTTCGTATGCTTTCACGCGAGTGCGGAGGCGCTGCTTGTTGCAGGGGCCGTTGCCTTTCACCACGTTCCAGAATTCGTCCCAGTCAATCGGGCCAAAATCGTAGTGGCCGCGCTCGGCGTTCCATTTCAAATCAGGGTCGGGAATGGTAAGCCCGAGCACTTTCACTTGTTCCGCAATCATGTCCACAAAGCGTTGGCGCAGTTCGTCGTTGCTGAACCGTTTGATTTTCCAGCGCATACTTTGTTCGCTGTGCGTCGAGTCGGCATCGGAAGGGCCAAACATCATCAACGCCGGCCAATACCACCGGTTGATAGCATCCTGCGCCATCTCGCGCTGCTCGGACGAGCCGTTGGCGAGTGTGAGCAGAATTTCAAAACCCTGGCGTTGGTGAAAACTTTCTTCTTTGCAAATCCGCACCATTGCGCGGGCATAAGGGCCATAAGAGCATCGGCAAATCGGGATTTGATTCAAAATCGCCGCGCCGTCCACGAGCCAGCCAATAGCGCCCATGTCGGCCCACGAGATGGTGGGATAGTTGAAAATGGAAGAATATTTTGCTTTGCCGCAGTGGAGTTCGCGAATCATCTCGTCGCGGCCAGTGCCGAGCGTTTCGGCGGCGGCATAAAGATAAAGGCCGTGACCGGCCTCGTCCTGTACTTTGGCGAGCAAGATGGCTTTGCGCTTGAGCGACGGGGCGCGGGTTATCCAATTGCCTTCGGGCAACATACCCACGATTTCGGAGTGGGCGTGCTGGCTGATTTGGCGCACGAGCGTTTTTCGATAGGCATCGGGCATCCAATCTTTTGGCTCAATGCGGATGTCTGCATCAATTTTTGCCTGAAAATGCTCTTCGAGCGAGTGTGTGGCGGCGGATGTTTTTTCACGTACTTCCATGAAACATATTTATTTGGCAGGCACAAAGTTAGAAAAGAGGATGCGTAACGATGCGCTTTTATCCCAAAACAGTGTGTGCAAAACAAGGTTCTGCGGTGCAAATGAAAATTTTGGTCAAACGCCGCAGTTCCGGCAACCGGAGCGTTAGAAGGAGCGTCATTGCGGTTTCGGCCGATATCAACCAAAGATAACAAAAAGCAAACTTTAAACCTACCTCATTCATTTTCATACTTATTCTTACCTTTGCGCCCTATGAAAAAAACGTTCGGCTGGCTGGCTCTCACCAGCATTCTGTTTTTGGTCAGTGCCTGTAAAAGTGAATTTGAGCGCGTCCGTATCAGCGGCGACCCTAATTTGACCCTGAAAAAAGCTTTCGAGTACTACGAACAAGAAGAATACCAACGCGCCCAAACTCTTTTTGACTTGGTACTCAATACCCTCAAAGGGCAGGAACAGGCGGAAAAAGCCTATTTTTACTACGCTTATACCCATTACCACCTGAAACAGTACCTCTTGGCGGCGTACTACTTCAAAAATTTCTCGAACACTTTTCTCAATTCGCCGTTTCGCGAAGAGTCTGCCTTCATGTCGGCTTACTCGAATTACCAACTGTCGCCCATTTACCGGCTCGACCAGACCAATTCGCAAAAGGCCATCGAGGAGTTTCAGTTGTTCGCCAATATGTTCCCAAAAAGCCCTCGCGTGGCGGAATCGAACAAACTCATTGACGAACTGCGCCGCAAATTGGAAGAAAAAGCATTCGCAGAAGGAGAATTGTATTTCAACCTGAAGCAGTATCAATCAGCGGTCATTTCGTTCGACAATCTCCTGCGCGATTACCCCGAAAGCCCCGATGCCGAGCGCGTGCGTTATTTGATTGCAAAATCTGGTTTTCTGCTCAGTGAGAACAGCGTAGTAGAGCGGAAGCAAGAGCGCTACACCGAAGCCATCAATCGTTGCGACGACTTTTTGGAGAAATACAAAGAAGGAAAATACGCCAAAGAAATCCGCGACATTCGCAAAAAAGCGGAGCAAGGACTCAAAGACATCCGCAAACGCCTGAAAAGCACTTGATAATGTTACCATTGCAATGGCGAATAAACAAACCAACGATTCAACAAATCAACAATAAGAATGAGCGATATTAAAAGCAAAGCCCAAGGCCTCGACCCCAATGTGCAACCCCGCGACGTCATCGAACTTGTGGAAAAAACCGGCAACATCTACGAAAGTATTGCCATCATCAGCAAACGCGCCCGTCAGATTTCGAGCGATTTGAAATGGGAAATCCAGCGCAAACTCGAAGAATTCGCGGTCAGCACCGACACCATCGAAGAAGTGCAAGAAAACAAGGAGCAAATTGAAATCTCCAAATTCTATGAACGTCTGCCCAACACACCCATCATCGCTGCCCATGAGTTTCTCAACGACGAAATTCAGTGGCGCTATGTTGATGAAAAAGAATGATTTTTGGTTGGTTGTTTGGTTATTCGTTGAATTGGTGATGCCGAGTCAGGCCAAGCAGCAAATAACCAAATAGCCAAACCAACAAATAACCAACGCATGAAGGTTATTCTCGGCATCAGCGGCTCCATCGCGGCGTACAAAGCCGCGCACCTCACCCGCCTGTGGGTCAAATCTGGCGCGGAAGTGCAAGTGCTGATGACCCAATCTGCCACGACTTTCATCGCTCCGCTTACCCTTTCCACATTATCCAAACGCCCGGTATTTTCCGACGTCAGCTCCGAAGCTGGCTGGAACAACCATGTCGAACTTGGCCTTTGGGCCGACGCGATTGTGATTGCCCCGGCCAGCGCCAACACCCTCGCCAAACTCGCCAACGGCTTGTGCGACAATATTTTGAGCGCCGTATATCTTTCGGCGCGCTGCCCGGTTTTTGTTGCCCCGGCGATGGATGTGGATATGTGGCACCACCCGGCGACGCAGGAGAACATCGGGCGGTTACGGTCGCACGGGGTTCGGGTGATTCCGGTTGGGCATGGCGAATTGGCCAGCGGCCTGGTAGGGGAGGGGCGCATGGCGGAGCCAGAGGAAATTGTAGATTTCGTGCGTAAAAATTTGCTGAAAGACAGCGACCGGCAGCCGAAGATTTTGAATGGAAAAAAAGCCCTCGTGACGGCAGGCCCCACTTTTGAGCCGCTCGACCCGGTGCGTTTTATCGGAAATCATTCTACCGGGAAAATGGGCATCGCGCTGGCAGAAGTACTGGCCGAACAAGGCGCAGAAGTGACGCTGGTGCTCGGCCCCACAGGTTTAAAGCCTGCAAATCAGGCGATTAAAGTAGTGCCTGTGATATCGGCATCGGCGATGTACGAGGCTTGCGCCCGTGTTTTCCCCGAAACGGACATCGCTGTTTTGGCCGCCGCCGTGGCCGACTACCGCCCCAAAGTTTTTTCCGAAACAAAAATAAAAAAGAAGGAAGGCGAACTGACCCTTGAACTGGAAAAGACGGTGGACATAGCCGCTTCGCTCGGTAAGGAAAAACGCGCCGGTCAGGTCTTGGTTGGGTTTGCCCTTGAGACAAATGACGAATTGCGCAACGCCCAATCGAAGTTGGAGCGCAAAAACTTTGATTTTATCGTGCTCAATTCGTTGCAGGATGCAGGCGCGGGATTTGGCCACGACACCAACAAAATCACGATTTTGCGGCGCGACGGCTCGAAAACTGATTTCCCCTTGAAAACAAAAAGCGAGGCCGCACATGATATTGTGGCCGAAATCGCGCGCTTAGCCAACCCGTGAACGCTTTTTTGCGCCATAGAAAGTCATTTCGTCACTCGTCATTTTGATAGTTATGCTAAGAAAAATTTCTCTCGCCCTGTTTTTTGCGATTTGCGCCTACATGGCTCTCGCCCAAGGCGAACTGAATGCCAATGTGCGCATCAGTACCCCGCAGTTGCAGAAAAACGACCGCCGGGTGTTCGACCAACTTGAGACTTCGCTGCGGGATTTTTTGAATAACACCAAGTGGACTCAAGAAACATTTGAACAGGAAGAACGCATCGAGTGCAATTTTATCCTGACCATTTCGGAAGAGGCGGACAACAACCTGTTCAGGGCAGAATTGGCTGTGCAGGCCACGCGCCCTGTGTATGGCAGCGGCTACAAAACAGCCCTGCTTTCGCATCTGGACAAAGACGTGGTATTCACTTACGAGCAAAACCAGCCCATCGAATTTTTGCCCGATGCTACTGATAATCAGAACCTTCCGGCTTTACTTGCATTTTATGCGTATATTATTTTGGGTTTGGACTACGACTCGTTTTCGCTCTACGGTGGCGACCCGTATTTGCTTACGGCACAACAAATCGTAACCAATATCCAAAACTCGTCCACCAACAATACGCCCGGTTGGAGGCCCGCCGACGGCGGCAAAAACCGCAATCGTTACTGGATTATCGAGAACCTGCTCAACCCCCGCGTGAAGCCATACCGCGCAGCGATGTACAATTATTATCGCAAAGGGCTGGATATGTTCACGACCGATATGGATGTGGCGAAAGCGGCCATCCTGCTATCATTGGAAGAAGTGGACAAAGTAAATACCGCGTATTTCAATTGCATGATTGTCCAAATGTTCGCCAACGCAAAGCGGGACGAGTTGGTAGAAATGTTCAAAGTAGCAGGCCGTCCGCAAAAAGAGCGCGTCACCCAGATTATGACCAAAATAGACCCAGCCAATAGCCCGCGATACCGGGAAATTGGTTCTTAAAACATTGAAATTGTGGCGGTTGTTGACGCAGTTGAAATTGTTGCCCAAGAACTAATTCAACTATTTCAGCCAATTCAGCCCATCATCACAAGGGGCTTCCGTAGTTTTGCGCAAACTTCGGAAGCCCCTGTTTGTTTTCTTGCACAACTTTCTCCGGCGACCAACGTCTAATGCCAAGGTTTCAAAACCGGAACCCAATTTTTCATCATCCTAACCCATAGAATGGATAGCATCATCACCGTAAGCCAATTCCTCCTGAGTCTCTCGATTCTGATTGTATTGCACGAAATGGGGCATTTTTTGCCTGCCAAGTGGTTCAAAACCCGCGTAGAGAAATTTTATTTGTTTTTTGATTTTGCCCCTTTCAACTCGCTTTGGAAATTTAAAAAAGGCGAGACCGAGTATGGCATCGGTTGGCTTCCGCTTGGTGGCTATGTCAAAATATCGGGTATGGTGGACGAAAGCATGGACACCGAGGCCATGAAACTGCCGCCCAAACCCTGGGAATTCCGCTCCAAACCTGCGTGGCAACGCCTTATTATTATGCTTGGCGGTGTCACGGTCAATTTTTTGCTCGGCTTTTTCATTTTCGGCATGATGCTCTGGGGCTACGGCAAAGCGTATATCCCTACTTCAGAGTTGAAATACGGCTTGGCTTTCGACTCGGTACTTATCAACCAAGGCTTTCAAAACGGCGACAACATCGTGAAACTCGGCGACCAACCCTTTAACCGGCTCGACCCTGCGGCTTTCATAGAAGCACTGGTGCTCAACGATGTACGCCAAGTCACCGTCGTCCGCGACGGGCAGGAAGAAGTGATAGAAGTGCCCGCCGACATCGCGTTGCAAATCACAGGAAAGGGCTTGCCCAAAGCCATGCTGATGGCTCCGCGCATCCCCTTTGTGGTGGAAGAAGTGCTGCCCGGCAACCCCGCCGACATCGCTAACATCCAGCCCGGCGATCGCATCGTTTCTTTCGATGGTCAGCCCATTCCATATTTTGACCAGTTTTCGGCGATTGCTCAGCAGCATAAAGGAGAGGCGGTCACCCTCGGTGTGCTGCGCGGCACCGACACCTTGCAGGTCGGTTTGACATTGACGGAAAATGGCCTGATAGGTGTGCGCACCAGAACCGAAGGATATTTCAAAGAAGAGCGCGAAAAATATTCCTTCCTTCAAGCTATACCTGCCGGGGTGCAGGCTGGCACTGATTTTTTGAACAACCAGATAAAAGCATTTGGCCAGATGTTCAAAGGCAAAATCGGGGTAAAAGACAATCTTGGCAGCCTTATCAGCATTGGCAAAATGTATGGCAGCACTTGGGATTGGGAAAGATTTTGGAACCTCACGGCCTCGCTCAGCATCATTTTGGCTTTTATGAATTTGTTGCCCATACCGGCGCTCGACGGCGGTTATGTCATGTTTCTGCTGTGGGAGGTTGTCACCCGTCGCAAAGTGAGCGATAGTTTCATGGAAAAAGCCGTCACAGTTGGTTTCTTCCTGCTGCTCGGCCTGATGGTATTCGCACTGGGCAACGATATCTGGAAGCACTGGATTCAGCAATTATTCTAAAAACGGATGTCGGTACACGATACACGGCAAGCATTTCCGTGTATCGTGTACCGTGTGCCGCTTACCGCAGAAATGAACTACTTCGAATTTTTCGGCCTCCCAGTTTCCTTTCGCGTGGATGTACCCGCGCTGCGAAGTGTTTTTTTAAAAAACAGCAAAAAATACCATCCTGATTTCCACACATTGTCGAGCGAGAGCGAGCAAGCGAAAATGCTGGAAGTGAGCACACTGAACAACGAAGCATTTAAGACCCTTTCTGACCTTGACGAGCGGATTCATTATATTCTGAAAATCAAGGGCTTGCTCGGAGAAGAAGGACATCAGCCGTCACTTTCACAAGATTTTTTGATGGAAATGATGGACATCAACGAGGGGTTGATGGAGCTGGAATTTGAGCCGGATGCTGTGCGGTACGACCTTATCTTAAAGGCGGTGGAATATTTTGAAAAAGAATTGCACGAGGAAATCCGTCCTATTTTGGACACTTGGACGGAAGCAGATGGCACTGAGCCGCTCCAATCCGTGCGAGATTATTTTTTCAAAAAAAGGTACTTGTTGCGTATTCGAGAAAACCTTTCTAAGTTTGCACCCGCTTAAAACAACAAGCGGCTTGCAGTGGGCAGGTTGAGGCAGCAAAAAGGGAACAATTAACTTTTTTTCTGCAAACTGCCCACTCTAAATGAATTGCGGGAGTGGCGGAATGGTAGACGCGTTGGTCTCAAACACCAATAACTTCACGGTTGTGCGGGTTCGAGTCCCGCCTCCCGCACCAGCGCCCCGGTTTCGACCGGGGCGCTTTTTTTGTGTCATTTCGGCAACAGTTTTCTCAATTCGGTCACGATGTCCATGTACGCATCATCGGGGCTTTTGAACTGCGAAACGGCGCGGTTCATGGAGGGCAATGAGCGCAGTTTCTCCAGCCCAGTGCCTTCAAAATCAGCCTGTTCCATCCTCACCGGAATGATGCGCCGCCCCTCGCCGATGGCATCATAAAGCACCCCGAACCATTCGGAACCCATCAAATCAACCGTGATAAGCGCAACCAAGTAGTCCGCGTCGGCCATTTCTTCAGCTGCTCGGGCGGCCACGTCTTCTCCTGCCTTTACATCCTTGTTCACGTCGTACACCCTGATTTTTTTGGTGAACTTCAGCACATTGAGGTGCTTGTTCAGCATTTTGGAATAGTCCGCATCTTCTTCGGCATAGATGATGACAAATTTTGGGACAGCAGACACGGAGGCTTGCCCCCCCTGCCCAGCTGCCGGAGGCTCAAAGTCTTTTTCTGCTAAATCAACAATGAGGTCAAGCAGCGCACTACGGATTTGATTGTAGGCAATGGTCAAATGATCTTCTAAAGCGACTTGATTCCGGCGGTCTTTATCGGTGGTGTTCAAACGACCTTGCAGCAAAATAGTCTGCCGTTTTTTTTCAGACTCTTCTGGCAACATGCCTTGCAGGGTGCTGATTGTTTTTTCGAGGTCATCTACGAGCAACATTTGCAAATCGTTTTTGATCTCAGCCAGTGGCTTGGGAATTGGCATATCAAATTGTTTTTGAAAAAAAAAACAGAAGTCGGCGCATCAGCCGATGAACTTGAAAATATCGCGGAACAGGATGCCCCGGTTGGCACCGCGCTTGTCGCCTTGGGCATTGATGGTCAAGCCGCCCTCGGCATCGGTTTTGCCGGCATGGTGAATGGCAACGACTTTCCAATCTTTATTGAAAATCGGCGAGCCGCTGCTGCCTGGCTCCGTATCGGTGGTGTAAAAAATGTGCTGATTGAGTTGGCCGATTACTTCATTGGCGTTGAGGGCAATTTGTTTGTCTTCACCTTTCGGGTGCTGAATGATGGTAACGCTTTCGCCCAAGGACGGGATGGCATCGGGCTCGAATTCCACAAAGCCCCACTGGCTGAGCGGCGCGTCGGAGCGGTCAATAACTTTCACGCGGGCGAAATCATACTCATTGGGCGGGCTGGATTTGAAACTCGAAGCGTCCAGTTGGTAGGTGGTGCGGGATTTTGTTTTGCCGTCCGTGCCGATTTCGTAGTTGAATTCCAGACGGGCAGTTTTGGCCGAGTCCACCGATTTTATGACGTGGTTGTTGGTAAACACATATCCTTCTTTCGTAAGGAAACCTGTACCCAACTCACCATCGGCGCAAACGACGCGGCAAACAGCCTTTGATGCTTTGAGCGCATCTTCCAGCCATCTGATTTTCAAAAGGTTGTTTCCGGGGCCGATGATTTTTTCAAGTCGCGCATCGTCCGGCACGGAGAACTGATAGGTGCCAAGCCCTTTGATTTTGGCGTTGATTTCTACTTTGCGCGGCACGCTGTCCATCAGTCCCAACAAAGCATTTTTGGCTCTGGCTTCTTGGATAGAAAATTGATCATAGGGTATCAACTGGCCATCAAACTTTTTTTTGGCCGAGCGATAATTGGCAATGATGAGTAGAACATCATTTGTGATGCCTGCCTGCGCTTTGCTCTCCAAATCTACGAGAGCGTCGTAGGCTTGGTTGATTTCGTCTTCTAAAAGCAGGGCCTTGATGGCATCCAAATAGGCTTTAAGTGCTTCTTGTTGCATTTGAAAATTGAGTTTTAAGTTTTTTCAAAAAAGAATTTGCCACAAGGTCTAAAACTTTCGGCAAGTAGAAAATGAAAATGAGGCGGCGACTCTTCGGAGTTATCAGCCGATAAACTTGAAAATGTCGCGGAATAAAATCCCTCGTTTCCCGCCACGCCGCTCACCCTTCTCATTGATGACAAAGCCGCCTGATTCGTCAGTTTTGCCCGCATGGTGGATGGCCACGACTTTCCAGCCTATATTGAAAACGGGTGAGCCGGCACTACCGGGCTCAGTATTCGTAGTGTAAAATAGATGCTGGTTGAATTGATTCAGCACTTTGCTGGCATGGAGGGCGATTTGTTTGTCCTCGCCTCTGGGATGCTGAATGATGGTTACGTTTTCACCAACGGCGGGAATGTTATCCAAGTCAAATTCTATAAAACCCCATTGGCTGAGCGGCGCATCGGCACGGTCAATGACTTTCACACGGGTGAAGTCGAACTCCGTATGTAGGCTGGCTTTGAAGTCTGAAGCGTCGAGTTCGTAGGTAGTGCGGGATTTGGCTTTGCCATCAAGGCCAACTTCGTAGTTGAACTCTATTCGAGTGGTTTTCGCTTCCTCCAGCGAAGGAATGACGTGGTTACAAGTAAACAAATACCCATCTTTCGTGAGGAAGCCGGTAGCCAAACTTCCATTGGCACAAACGACACGGCAAACGGCCTTTGACGCCATGAATGCTTTTTCCAACCAATTGATAGGCAAGAGATAGTTCTGCCCGCTGATAATTTTTTCTAAATTCGCATCATTCGGTGTGGGGGGATTAGGGGCGAGGCTCTTGATTTGGGCATTGAGTTCCATGCGGACTGGCATAGTTTCAACCAGGTTCAACAAGCCCAAACGGACACGGGCTACTTCTTGAAAAAACTGATCGTTGCCAATGAGTCGTTGGGCAAACATATTAGTGGCCTGTTGGTGGCTGGCCGCAAACAGCATCAAATCTTTCCGAATATTGACTTGGGTTTGCTGGTCGAAGTCAAACAGGGCGTTGATGGCATCGTTCAACTCATCTTTTCTGATATAGGCTTCGATAGATTGCAGTAATTCAGTATGAGGATTTTGCATTGGATAGACATTGAGAGGTTTCACGATTTTTTCAAAAATCATTGCCCGATAAAAGCAAAAATATCGCGGAACAGAATGCCCCGGTTGGCGGGGCGTTTGTCGCCTTGCGCATTGATGACCATACCGCCATCGGTGATTTTGCCGGCATGGTGGATAGCGACGACTTTCCAGTGCTTATTGAACACGGGTGAGCCGCTGCTGCCTTCGTCGGTATCCGTTTCATAAAAAAGGTGCTGATTCATTTGACCGATTACCTCGTTGGCGTTGAGGGCGATTTGTTTGTCTTCGCCCTTGGGGTGCTGGATAATGGTCACACTTTCGCCTACCTGAGGGATAGGCTCTGTCTCGAATTCTAAGAAACCCCATTGGCTGAGCGGAGCCTCAGGGCGGTCAATCACCTTTACACGAGCAAAGTCCAACTCGTTGGGAGGGCTGGTTATATGGGTCGAAGCATCCAACTGATAAACGGTACGCGGCTTTATTTTACCATCAGCGCCGATTTCATAGTTGAATTCCAAAGAGGCTGTTTGAACTACTTCTTGTGTCCTTAGGACGTGGTTGTTGGTAAAAACGTCTCCCTCTTTTGTAAGGAAACCGGTACCGCTTTTATGAAACCCATCTACGTCAATGTATTTAATAATACAGACAGCTTTCGAGGCCTTGAGCGCATCTTCCAGCCATTTGATGCGCAGGAGGTTGTTGGTGCCGACGAATCGTTCCAATTTGGCTTCATCCGGCACGGAGAACTGATAAGCACTGAGCCCTTTTATTTTGGCATTGAGTTCTACTCTGTCGGGCACAGTTTTCATAAGTTCCAACAAACCATGTTTTGCGTTGGCAGCTTCTATGGTAAATTGGTCAAAAGTAATCCGCCGCTGCTCTTGCATCTTGGCGGCCATGCGGTAGTTGCTGGTGATGAGCAATACATCGTTCTCGATGCCTGCTTGCACTTTGCTATCCAAATCAACCAGAGCATCGTAGGCTTCGTTGATTTGGTCTTCTGAAATCAGCGCCTTGATAGTATCCAAATAGACTTTAAGGGCTTCTTGTTGCATAAGGGAAATGAGTGTTTTAGAAATGTTTCCAAAATAGAATTCTGCGGCAAGGTCTAAAATTTTTAACAAGTAAAAATCAAAATATCTAATATCTATCTGCGCGAAACACCGCCCAAGCAGAGCGCGCAAGGCTGAATAAATGAAGACGGCGAAGGGACATTGCCCCTTCGCCGTTGATATAATTACCGGAGATGTGTGTTGTTATTCTTCTTCTGATTCGTACCCCCGGAGGCGGTACTTAGTTTTTTCGATTGGTTTAAGTTTTTTCTTTTTGTGGTCTTGCAGTTGGATGTCGCGGTCGTCCGTGCGGCGAAGGTCTTTTTTACTCTTTTCCCAGTGTCTCATGGCAAAAGTGATTTTGGTTTAAATCTCCCAATTTTTCGTTTAAGAAAGATTTTACGGGAGGATTTTTGTGAATAAAGGTGAATGACAGATGTTCGGCAAAGGCGACATTCGGGCGTATAAAACGCAGTGCCGACCCTGAGAACAGGTACAAAAATAACCCCCAATCTTGATTTGTCAAGAGGAACGACTGTTAAAATTTTTTAGCAGCTGGTAAAGACGGTGGTTTAGCCCGCCGTTTTGCCGTTTTCTGCCGAATCGCCGCCGCTTTTCTGTCGCAACGACACTAACACGCCCACCAGCAAAAACAACCCGATGATGCCCAGTGAAATGCCAATTGGGATGTGAATGTGGAGCGGGATAAGCACCATCTTTATCCCGATAAAAAACAAGATGCCAATGAGGCTGTACCGCAGATGCTCGAATCGGTCGAGCACATTGGCCAGCACAAAATAGAGCGAACGCAGCCCCAAAATGGCGAAAATATTAGAAGAAAACACTAAAAACGGGTCGGTTGTGATAGAGAATACCGCCGGCACGGAATCGAACGCGAACAATATATCGGTGGTCTCGATAACCATCAGTGCCACAAACAAGGGAGTCACCGCACGGCGGCCATCCTCAAGTCTGGTGAAAAAATTCCCGCTATCGTAACTGTGGCTCACGGGATAGAATTTTTGGATGAGCCGCACCACTGTTCTGTTGTTGAGGTCATCATCACCGTCATTGTGCTTCCACATTTTCCAAGCGGAGTAGAGCAGCAAGGCTCCGAAAATGTAAAACAGCCAAGTAAAATTGTGCACCAATGCAATGCCAAGCCAAATTAGAATGCCCCGGAAAACAAGCACCCCCAAAATGCCCCAAAAAAGGATGCGGTGTTGGTGCTTTTTTGGCACCCGAAACTTCGTGAACACCAGCGCCATCACGAACAGGTTGTCAATGCTCAGCGATTCTTCCAGCAAGTAGCCTGTAAAATATTTGAGCGCAGCCTCATGTCCGCCCATTGGCTCGTGCGGGTCGTTGCCGAGATTCCACCAATGGTGTTCGTAGGCATAAAATATAAAAATGTTGAAGGCCAATGCCAGCCCAACCCAAATAAATGTATTGAAAAGTGCCTCTTTTGCACTTGGCGAATGGCTCTTTTTATTGAAAATACCGAGGTCAATCGCCATGAGGACAAGCACAAGGGCGATGAAAGCAATCCAGACTATTGGGTCTATCATATTGAGCGTGAGTTGGGAGCGGTTTGGCGCATTTTGGCAATATGTCTTGTAAGGCGGCGCAAAGTTCAGCGTTTGTAGAAACAATCCTATATTTGGCACAAAACAGGCAGCAAAAAACACACGTCCGCACTTTTAGTTGCGTTTGCTCATGTACCTGCCGTTTATCCTATACCGGCTAATCTGTTTGTTCGACAAAACCGCCTGTCCTGAAAATGAAATTACTTTACACTTTACTCCTGATTGCGACTTGTTCCCTGCCGATTTTCGCCCAACAAAACTACGTCGTCCGCTTCCAATCCGGCATTGAATATTTTCCTGAGAACTACGAATCAGTACGGCAGCATCCCGCCATCGCCACCGACGAGGTAGTGAACGGCTTTTATGTCCGCTACCTCCAATGCGCCCAAATTCCCACCGCAGCCCAACGCGCACCGATCGAAAGCGCGGGCGTTCGATTCCTCGGCTACGTTCAGTTCGGCGCGTATCTCGTAGCGCTTCCGCAAGATTTTGATTTGGGACAGTTGGGAGAAATACACGCCCGCAGCCTCGTCCCGGTAAAAACCGAGTGGAAACTCGCCCAAAAATTGCGCGAGCAACCCTACGGGGAATGGGCCGTCCACGGCGATTGGCTCGATGTAAACCTCCAAGTGTACCCCCATCTCAGCATCACACAAGGTGCCGAACTCTGCCGCCGATATGGCCTGATCGTGCTGCTCGAAGGCACCCAAAACGGTTTTTTGCAAGTGCGCCTTTTGAAGGACAATCTCGCAGCCATAGCCGCGCTGCCCTGGGTGCAAAGCCTCGAACTTGTGCCGCCGCCATCCGAGCCGGACGACACGGGTGGCCGGGCGCTGAATCGCGCCAATATGCTCGACAGCGAACACGCTTTAGGAAAAAAATACAACGGCGAGGGCGTGAGTGTGCTCGTGCGCGACGATGGCCCGCTTGGTCCGCACATTGATTATCGAGGTCGGCTCAACAATCTCGCCGAACCGGGCAGCGATGGCACACATGGCGACGGTGTGGGGGGCATACTCGCCGGCGCGGGCAACCTTGACCCCACCACGAGGGGAATGGCCGCCGGTGCCACGGTGTACAATGTGCGCTACACCCCCGAATTCCAAGACCAAACGCTGCCGCTCCATTTGAATAAAAATGTGACCATCACCAACACCTCTTATTCCAATGGCTGCAATGTAGGCTACACGCTCAATGCGCAAACTGTTGACCAGCAATTGTTTGGGTACCCGACCCTGATGCACGTATTCTCGGCGGGCAACTCAAACAACATCAGCACCTGCCTCAGTTACGGGGCTGGCAACCAATGGGGCAATATCACCGGTGGCCATAAAATGGCGAAAAACGCCATCGTCACGGCCAATATAGATGCCGATGCTATCATCGCATACAATTCCAGCCGCGGCCCGGCTCATGACGGACGGTTGAAACCCGATATTTCGGCTAACGGCAATTATCAATTTTCCACCGACCACAACAACCAATATTACATTTTCAGCGGCACATCGGCTGCCGCACCGGGCGTAGCCGGATGCCTCGCCCAACTGACCCATGCTTACAAATCCCTCAATAATGGCGCACAGCCTCTGTCGGCTTTGCTCAAGGCTGCTATTCTGAACACTGCCAATGACTTAGGCAATCCCGGCCCCGATTTCAAATTTGGCTGGGGCCACATCAATGCAGGGCGCGCGTTGCGCCTTTTGGAAGAAACACGATGGATAGAAGGGCAGGTTGACCAAGGTGCGCAGTCGTCGCACATCATCCAAATCCCAGTCGGGGTTGGCCAAGCCCGCATCATGGCCTATTGGGCCGACCCGCCCGCTGCCGTCAATGCGTCCAAAACCTTGCTGAACGACCTCGACCTCACCGTGACGGCCCCAAATGGCGAGGTTTTTCCCCCTTGGAAATTAGACCCCAGCCCCGACCCCGCCATTCTTGACACACCAGCGGGGAAAGGACGGGATTCGCTCAACAACATGGAGCAAGTCGCATTGGACAATCCCACGCCCGGTGCTTACACAGTAAAAATAAACGGCACCGAGATTCCTTTTGGCCCGCAGCAATATTTTATCGTGTGGGAGTTTGTGGCCGACGAAGTGAAAATCACTTATCCAACTGGCGGAGAGGGCTTTGTCCCGGGCGAATATGAGCGCATTCATTGGGATGCTTTTGGCACACAAGGCACTTTTTCTATCCGATATTCTATCAATGATGGTTTTAGTTGGATTCAAATAGCGGATGTGGCGGGCGACAAACGGATGC
>CAYZVM010000136.1:0-15909 GCA_964481485.1 uncultured Saprospiraceae bacterium
AACCGGGCAACTTCACCGTCACGGTCAGCAAAGCAGGGTTTGTTGCCCAAACTTTTAACGTGGCGTTTGTGCCGGGCGAAGTGGTAGAATTGAACGTGACCCTCGAGGCACCCTCGGCTTTTAACATCACCGGCACGGTGGTGGATGAGGCCACCCAAGCCCCTATCGCCAATGCGCCAATCATTCTCTTTAGCAACGATATACAATACAACCTGCAAACAAACGCCGCTGGGCAGTTTGAAGTTGATTGTATCCCCGGCGGTGAATACCAGGCTATTTCCAATGCTTGGGGCTATTTGCCCGGCACCGCTACCGTCAGCGCGAATGGCAACGTGACCATTTCGCTCAAAAAAGGCTACTACGACGATTTCGGGTTTAATCTCGGCTGGACTACCTCCGTTTCTGGTGCCAATGCTGGCCTTTGGGTGGGCGGCGAGCCAATAGGCACCACTTCGCAGGGAAATTTTGCAAACCCAGGCTCCGATGTCCCAACGGACACCAACGACGAGTGCTATATGACTGGCAACGGCGGCGGCAACGCCGGCACCGATGATGTGGACAACGGCTCGGTGACGCTCACTTGCCCGCCGATGAACCTCGCCAGCTATCAAGATGCCGTACTGTCTTTCTGGTATTGGTTTTTCAACGACGGTGGGCAAGGGACTACTCCCAACGATCAATTAGAGGTGCGCGTGACCAGCAACGGGCAAACGGTGACTATTTTGACAGAAACCGAATCCGAGAGCGATTGGCGTTTTTCTGGGGAAATCCATCTGAAAGACTATGTGACTTTGTCCGACAATGTCCAAGTGCAGTTCATCGCCGCCGATGATGACCCCGGCCACTTTGTGGAAGCCGCCGTGGACGTATTCCAAGTCGTGCCGGGCGACGTGGTATCAGGGACAAACTCAGCCATTGATGCCTCGGCTTTCGTCTCGGTCACACCCAACCCAACGGCGACTTCTTTCGCTATTCGCTACGACTGGCCGACGGCTCAAAATCTGACCCTCGAAGTGCGCAATTTGCTCGGCCAGGTAATGATGACCCAACACCTGAACACCGCCACTGGCACACTCACCTGTGGTGATACTTGGCCAAAAGGTGTGTATGTCGCCACACTGCGCAACGCCGAGCGCCAGAGTGCGCCAGTGCGTATGGTGAAACAGTAAAGAAGAGACTGGGAATAAATTTATACAGCGAGGGCATAGCGGTTTTTGATAAAAACTGCTATGCCCTCGCTGTATAAAAAGCCACCTTAATAATGACCAAGCAGCGAAACTATTGTAATAGAATCGTCTGCGACTGAATAAACTAAGCGGTTGGAATCGTCAATCCTCCTTGACCAAAAACCCGTCAAATTGCCTTTGAGCGGCTCGGGTTTTCCCAAGCCTTCAAACGGAGTACGGCGACATTCTTGAATTATCCGAAAAATACGTTGGTAAGTTTTTTTTGTCCCGCACCAACCATTCGTTGAACTCCTCGAACGAATTGCCCTTAAATTTCACACCTCTCATTGCTCAACACGCTTGAACTGCTGTGTCTCAGCTGCTTTGCCGTGCAAAGACTTTTTGACGTACTGCTCGAACTCATCTTTTTCAAACACATACGAAACATCAGAAGACGCGTTTTTCAGCACTTTTTGTTCAAAAGGCTCTGACAAAGAGGCATCGCTGGACATTTCTGCTCGCACAGAAATTCGCAATTTCTGACCTTTGAATGCCACTTTAATGGCTTCCAAAAGTTTGTAATCCAATTCAGACTCGTTGAGTTGATAAATGAGTTCCATTGCTTGAAAGTTTGAGTGATTGCAAAAGTACAGAAAAACAACGTTCATGGCCAACAGCAAAAATCTCCGGCTACCCATGTTTGGCATCCTCGCGCTGGGGTGTTTTTTTATTGGCGTTCAATATTTTTACAACCGAAGCCTTTGGTTCGACGAGGCCTTGCTGGCCCTGAACGTTATCAACCGTGACTTTGCGGGGCTGCTTTCGCCTTTGGACTATTACCAATCAGCACCCGTCCTTTTCCTGCTTATCGAGCGTTTTTTTGTACAGATATTGGGGCAAGGAGAAATGAGCCTGCGGGCTTTCCCGGTGTTGTGTTCACTATTTTCCGTATTACTTTTCTATCGAATTGCCCCCAAATTATACCCGAACAAAACTACCGGGCTGCTCGCATCGTCGCTGTTTTGCCTGTCCCCTTCGCTAATTTATTTTTCCTCCGAAGTCAAGCAATACGCCTGCGACGTGCTGGTACTGCTCCTCAACTATTGGGTGATGTTCCGTCATGTTGAGGAGAAAAAAACCTTTCGGCATCCGACGTTGTCCATCGTCGGCATTGCTTCCGTTTTTTTGTCCAACATCGCGCCGGTGGTGCTGTGCACGACGGGGATATTTTTGCTGGCAAAAGGAGTTCGGCAGCGCAGTTTCAAAAATCCGGAAAACATAAAAACTTACTTGGTGGTCGCCTCATGGATGGCAGCATTTGCAGCGTATTATTTTCTGTTCATCGCGAACCATCCGCTCCAGCAGCACATGACGGATTATTGGCAAAAAGCCTTTCCGCCACAAAATCCGTTCAGCATAGAATTTCTAAAATGGTGCGCCCGTGCAGCCAAGATGGTGTTTACGAGAATATTGGCTTTTCCCGAAAAATACGGATTGTTCGCGCCGTTTGTGCTGGGTTATGTCGCAGCATTGGCACATCTTTTCCATAGCCGAAAATTTGAACTGCTGTTCTTGCTGACCGCGCCGGTGGGGCTGCATTTTGCACTCGCCTATTTCCAATTCTATCCTTTTGACCACCGTTTTATGTTGTACCAAACGCCATTATTCGCGATTGGTGTTTCTATCGGTTTCTATTATTTTTATAGAGAAATAATAGAAAAGCGATTGACAAAACGCTGGCCTGTTTTGTTGTTTTTGCCGTCGGCGATTTTTCTTTTTCAATTGGTCGCCGAATTCCCGATAGAACGAGACGAGATAAAACGAAGCATAAATTTTATCAATAAAAACATAGAAAGTGGCGATAACCTCTATGTCTACTACGGTGCGGCGGGTGCGTTCAGGTATTATCGCCAAATTGGTTTTGCCTCAGTCGGCAATCCTGCCGTTTTTGGACAATCAGAACCGGAACACGTGGAAATTTTTGTCGGAGATTTGGCACCATTTAAAGGACGGACATGGGTGCTGTTTTCGCATCTCCAACCTTTCGGCACGGAGGCGGAGAAAACCTTTATTGTCAATCATCTTTCCGGGAGAGGGAAATTACTGGGTTCATTTGACACGAAAGGCTCGGCGGCGTATTTGTTTGACATCCGGTAACGTGGCCGCCCCACGGCTCACCCGCCCACATAATTGTGCGGCGTCAATTGTTTCAGTTCCTCTTTCACCTCGTCGCCCACTTCCAGGCTGTCAACAAATTCGTGCAGCACCTCCCGCGTCACCAGCGAACGTCCGCGCGTGAGATTTTTCAGGGCTTCATAAGGCTGCGGGTAGCCTTCGCGGCGCAGGATGACCTGAATACCCTCGGCCACCACCATCCAATTGTCCTCGAGGTCGTCGAAAAGTTGGCCTTCGTTGAGTAGGAGCTTGCCCAAACCTTTGATGATGGATTTGAACGCGATGAGGGTATGCCCCATCGGTACGCCGACGTTGCGCAGCACGGTGGAGTCGGTGAGGTCGCGCTGGAGGCGGCTGACGGGCAGTTTTTCGGCGAGGTGTTGGAAAAAGGCATTTGCCAGCCCGAGGTTGCCTTCCGCATTTTCAAAATCAATGGGGTTTACTTTGTGCGGCATGGCCGAAGAACCGACCTCGTCTTTGACGGTTTGTTGCCGGAAATATTCCATCGAAATGTACGTCCACACGTCGCGGCAAAAGTCGAGCAAGATGGTATTGATTCGGCCAAGTGCTTGGCATTGAGCGGCAAAGCAATCGTAGTGCTCGATTTGGGTGGTGAACTTGGAGCGTTCCAATCCGAGGAATTCTCCCACAAAATCATCGCCGAATTGCTGCCAATTGTAGTCCGGGTATGCTGCAAAATGGGCGTTGAAATTGCCCGTTGCGCCGCCGAATTTGGCGCGATGGGGGATTTGGCGCAGCAATTCGAGTTGCACGTCCAGGCGCTCCACGAACACACGGAATTCTTTGCCCAAAAGGGTCGGCGAGGCGGGCTGGCCATGTGTGCGGGCGAGCATGGGCACCCGCGCCCAGTCCTGCGAAAGTTGTTCGAGGTGGTCGCGGAGCCGTTGGAACAGAGGGTAGTACACGCCGTCCAGCGCGTTTTTGAAAAGCAGCGGCGTGGCCGTGTTGTTGATGTCTTGCGAGGTGAGGCCGAAGTGGACAAATTCGCGGAGGTGGCCGAGTTCTAGCGCGTCGAATCGTTCTTTGAGAAAATATTCCACGGCTTTCACGTCGTGGTTGGTCGTGCGTTCTATGGCTTTTATTTGCTCCGCATCGGCGAGGCTGAAGTTTTCAAAAATGCCGTTGAGGTCGTCTATTTTGTCGTCCTCAAAACTCGCCAATTGCGGCAGCCCGTATTGGCACAGTGCAATAAAATATTGTATTTCAACAAAAACGCGGTAACGAATGAGGGCGTACTCACTGAAATAGTCGGTGAGTTCGCGGGTCTTGTCGGCGTAGCGACCGTCAATGGGCGATATGGCTGTGAGCATGCTGTTTAGAGTAGTTTCAAACGCGGCGAAATTCGGCTTTTTTCGCAAAATGAACACGATACCACCGTTTAGGCTGCTACATTTGCGGTCAAAATACATTGCCATGAAAAATATACTGTGCATTGCCGCCCTGCTCATGCTGTTCACCTCTTGCGACGACAGCCAAGAGCAAATCAAAGCCCTGAAAAAAGAAACGATGGATATCCACGATGAAGCCATGAAAGATTTGGCCGACATGAACCGGGTGAGCCGCGAATTGAAAGATTATATGGTGGTGGCGCTGATGACACCCGAACAATCGCAACAATTTTTCACAGTTTTGGCAGATATGAAAAAAGCGGAGGACGGCATGATGAGCTGGATGGCGGAGTACAAAGACCCGAAAGGGATGCCCGGCCAAGAAGCCATCGCCTATATGCAAGACCAAAAACAAAAGATTGCGACCAACCGCGACGACATCCGCGCGGCGTTGGAGGCGGGGAAAAAACTGATACCGACACCTGAGGAGCAGTAATTTTTTCTAAAAAACGCCACCGCAACAAGTCTGTTTCAAAAATGAAAAATTTTCTCTTTATCGCGCTCATTGTCAGCGGCTTGGCCGCCTGTACCGAATCCTCGGAGCATCGCATTTTGCCCATTCTTGGCGAGCGCGACATATCTCCGGCGGGCGATACCGTGTATCCGACGGTGCCGGATTTTTCTTTCATCGATCAGGACAGCCAAGCAGTGACGAATGCCACGTTCGCCGGGAAAATTTATGTGGTGGATTTCTTTTTCATCCACTGCCCCACAATATGCCCGAAGGTGAAAAAGAACGGCCTGCGTTTGTACGAAAAATACAAAAATGACGACCGCGTTTTGCTACTCTCGCATTCCATTGACACCAAGCACGACACGGTGGCCGCGCTGCACCGCCATGCCCAAAAATTGGGGATTGATTCAAAAAAATGGCACCTCGTGACGGGTGTAAAGGATGAGATTTACGGCATCGCGGACAATTATTTCAGCGTGGCGACGGAAGACCCCGATGCACCGGGCGGCTTCGACCACTCTGGGCGGCTGATTCTGGTGGACAAAAACCGCCACGTCCGCTCATTCTGCGATGGCACGGACGCGGACGACGTGACGCGGTTTATGAAAGATATTGACGTGCTGCTGGCAGAGCAGTTCCCAAAATGACAAAATCAGCGAGTGCCGCAGTGGGCGGACAGATTTCTGCAAAATGACAAAAAAGAACAACATTCGCATCCTATTCGGCAACCTGCTCTTGCTCCTGTCCTTTCTTTTTTTCCAATGCCAACCCAACCTCCATCGCGAGGGCGAACGTCTGTATAAAACCCACTGCGCCAATTGCCACATGGACAACGGCGAGGGATTGGGCGCACTCATACCACCGCTCGCAGGGGCGGATTATTTGGGAAAAAACCGGGAAAAACTGCCGTGTTTGGTCAAGTATGGCATCAAAGACAGCATCGCGGTGAACGGAAAAATCTACGCGGAAGAAATGCTGGGTGTACCGACGCTCTCTGATATCCATATTACCAACGTGCTCAATTACATCAACTCGAATTGGGGCAACAACCTCCGACCGTACCAATTGGACGAGGTGCGGGCTTTGCTCGAAAAATGCAAATCGGAGCGAAGTGTGAAATGACACAATAACCTCAATTCCCCCAACATCTGCCAACCTGCGACACAAAAGCCCGGCAAGGATTGGGCAATCCGGCAGGTCTCTCTACATTTGGCACTACCATTTTTGGCTACGGACAATTACGACACACTGATGAAGAAACTTTTCTCCTTAATCACGGCGCTCGGCATGGCTTGTGCGCTTTATGCTCAAACGCCGGCCAATGACGACTGCGCCGGCCTGATTGACCTCGGCACAGCACCCGGCTGTACGCCCACTGTTTACAGCAACGTGGGTGCCACGCCAAGCAACATCGGCAATGACAACCTGCCGAGCTGCTTCAACAGCGGCACTGCGCAGCGCGACGTGTGGTTCATGTTCACTTGCCCAGACACGCTGTTTGAATTTCGCATTACCCTCACGGGTGTAGGAGCCAATTCGATTGAAAATCCCGAGTTTGCCGTATATCGCGGCGACTGCGAGTTCGACGGGCTGGCCGAGCTGCTCTGCGCAAAAGCGGACGTGGGCGAAAACAGCCTTTTTCTCGATGTGACGGGGCTGACGCCGGGTGCGCAATACTTCATCCGGGTATCGGATTATTCGCTGACGGCAACGCCCAATTCGGGGGATTTTACTTTGTGCGTGGACAAAATCCCGCCCATCGTGACCATTGACCAGGGGAGTTCTACTTTGTGCGAAGGTACGCTCTACGACTCCGGCGGCCCCGATGGAGATTATGGGCCGAATGAGGATTACACTTTTATCATTTGCCCAAGTACGCCCGCAGCGTGTATCACTTTCACGCTGGAATATTTCAATATCGAAGAATTTGGATTTGAACTGCTGTCTTTTTACGACGGCGACAACACAAATGTGCCGCCTATCACGCAGATAAACAGCGGTTTCTTTGGCGAGCCGGTCGGTGGTGGCGGCGTTTGTTTTCAGGTGCAAGCCAGCAGCGGCTGCCTCACTGTCCAATTCCAGTCGGACGATTTCACCGAGTTTGAAGGTTGGAAAGGCTCTTGGACGTGCAGCACCCAACCTTGTCCGCAACAAGAAACGCTCAGTGTGAGCACCGGTGTCAGCAATGAAGAGGTTGCCGAGGCGGTCTCCACACCCTTGACCACCGTGACGGTGACGAGTGTCAATTGCGACGAAGGTGCTTATGGCACATTTAGTTTTCCGACCGCCGACAACCCTATTGGTTTGCAAAAAGGATTAGTGCTTACCTCTGGTGGCGCGGATTTGGTAGTTGGGCCAAACTTATTGACTGGCAACGGTTTTATGCTCGGATTGGACGGGGACGCAGACCTTGATTTTCTTTCTCAGCAGGGCAACGGTCAGCAATCGTTCGATGCTTGCGTCATCGAAATGGATGTTGTGGCAAACACCGACGAATTGGTGTTCGAATATGTGTTCGGCTCCGAAGAATATCCCGAATTCGTCAACTCTTTCAATGACATTTTCGCATTTCTGATTTCTGGCCCTGGCATCGCAGGCGACCCGGGTTTGGGCGGCGCCAAAAACATCGCCGTGCTTCCTTTTACAAATACGCCGGTGCAAATCAACAGCGTGAACAACGATGTGAATTGGCAGTATTACCGCAACAACGAAGGCGAACAGTTGGCAAGTCAAGTGCTTGAATACGACGGACTTACGGCTGACACATTGGGCGTGAAGAAAAGCCTTACGGCGCGTTCGGCGGTCATTCCTTGCAATACTTACCACCTGAAAATCGCTGTGGCAGACCGGGGCGATTTCTCGTTGGATTCCGGCGTTTTTATGTCCGACATCAAAGCGGGCGCCCCAGAAATTGTCGTGCAGTTTACCGCCGGCATTGATTACCTGACGGAAAATTGCCTCCCGGGTGTGCAGGATTTGGTGGTGCTTTCCATCCAAAAAGCACAACCGAATCCTGTGAAATACAAAGTCACGATCGGCGGCACGGCGACATTGGGGACTGACTATACGCTCGGCATCCCCGACACTATCACATTTTTGCCCGGTCAGACACAACTGAGTTTTCCTATCGCCGCGATTCCTGACGTGATTTCGGAGGGTACAGAAACTATCACGATTCAACTTTCTAATGACTATGGCTGCGGCGAGGTGATTTTGAAAACCATCACGATCGAATTGAAGGAAAAAGCCGAAGTGGAAGTAATCAGCGGCGACACGCTTTTTGTGTGCGCTGGCGGCACGTTGCAACTGACAGCCACAGGTGCGGCGGAATACTTCTGGGCACCGCCCGGTGCTGTGAGCAACCCGTTCATCGCCAATCCGACCATCACACCCACGCAGGATATTTGGTTGGAAGTGACTGGCACGGTGGGTGTTTGCACAGATATTGATTCTGTTTTTATAGATATTGTTGACCCGGAAATTGATGTGGTCGCGTTGAGCGACACGAATATTTGCGTTGGCACACAAGTTTTTTTGCAAGCAATCAACAACGTGAACAACACCGGCCTCGTCTGGACCCCCTCCGCAGGTTTAGATGATAAAAACAGCCCGACACCCATAGCGACACCTTCTGTAACAACAACTTACACAGCTACTATCAACATCGCTGGCTGCTCCGTGAGCGATTTTGTGACCATCAATGTGGACACCTTGTTCTTCCCGGATTTGGTGGACGAAAGCACTATTTGCCAAAACTACTCGCTGCAATTGGGCAATGTGCTGAATAGCACGACCGAATATGTTTGGACTCCCACGACGGGTTTGAGCGACTCCAACAGTTCAGGCCCTATTGCCACACCCGACGTGACGACGACTTACACGCTCACTGCCACCAGTGCCAATGGATATTGCTCCCAAACAGAAAGCGTGACGGTGAATGTTACCGCCGCCGATGTTGAAATTGGGGGCGATGACTACCTCGAAATTTGCCTCGGCGAAACGGTGGATCTCACGGCTCAGTCCAGCCCGGCTGGGGCTACCGTGCAATGGTCGCCCAGCTTCTATGTCAGCAACACCACCGGCCCCACTACGACGGCTTCCCCCGACGAGTCCGTGACCATTTTTGCTACCTACAACATCAACGGGTGTTTGGTGCGCGATTCGGTGCGGATTCGGGTGGATTCGCTGCCCGACCAAACGATTGTGCTGGTGCCGGACAAAGAAATTTACTGCCCCGGCGACACGATTCTTATCCTTTCGCCCAATGAAGACAACCCGGTGTACCAACCGGGCAATTTTCCCGATATCCAAATCGAATGGCTGCCTGCCCCTGGCCAAGAAACGCCCGTGGAAAAATGGAACATGGTGTTGACTGCCGACAAAACGGACACATTGTATCGCGTCCTCACCAACCGGGGCTGCTTGGATACGTCTTCTGTAATCATACCAGTCGGGGTGCCGCCGGATATTATTATTCAGGCCACTCCCGAAAATATATGCCCGGGCGGAACATCGCAAATAAATGTCACGGTAGACCCTCCCGATACAAAACTCGAATGGCAGGATATGCCTCCCACGCTCTCTTGCTCTACCTGCCCTGACCCAATAGCAACACTCACCCAAACAACAACTTATACCGTGACAACACCCGGCGCGACTTGCCCAAGCAGCCTGAGTGTGACGATAAACGTCATTCCCCCGCCCGCGCTCAACCTGCCCGCCAATCCGACTTTTTGTATCGGCGGAAACGGCATCTTGCTCAATACCATTTCAGAGCCGGATGTGCAATATGAATGGTCGCCTGCCACCGGCCTCGACAATCCGGACATCGCCACGCCAACGGCATCGCCCACGACGGAGACAACTTATTCTGTGATAGCGACTTTGCTAACGCCGCCGGGTTGCAGCTCGACAGGAACGGTGACAGTCGCCATAGACCAACCTTTCACACTTGACCTTGCCAATGACACCACGATATGCGCTGGGGAAAGTGTGCGCCTGAGCCAGACCAACTTGCCCGGAATTATTTACAATTGGTCGCCAAATGTCGGCCTTGACGACCCAAGCATCGCCACACCAACAGCCACACCTACAACCGGTACCACCTACACTGTGATGGCCGTCCGGACAGCTTGTACCTTCAGCGGCTCAGTGACGATAGATGTGCTGCAAAATCCCATGCTCAACCTGCCCGCCGACCCGGTGCTTTGCCCCGGAGGCGATACTTTGCTGAACACTATCACTGAACAAGGGGTAGATTATCAATGGACACCGGCCACCGGACTTGACGACCCGTTCAGCGCCACGCCCACGGCATCACCTGCCGCCACAACGACGTATTCTGTAAAAGCAGAGACACAAGTGGGAGGTTGCATATCGGAAGGAACCGTCACCGTGACCCGCGCATCTGCCACCATTGATGCGGGACCACCTCAAGCTGTGTGCTTCGGCGACAATGCATCTCTGACGGCTACCACCACCGGCACTGCTGGCACTATTACATGGCCGCCTTTTGGCGCGGAAGGCCCTACATTTTCTCCGACGCCCTTAGTTTCAACGACTTACACGGCACTATTGACTTATGGTCCGGGTTGCACGGCGAGCGATTCAGTGCAAGTAACAGTGGTACCGGGTGTCACACTTTCTGCCATTACCGCCACACCTGACCCCAGCGAACTGGTCTGCGTCGGTCTGCCCATTACCCTCGAAGTGGAGGTGACACCTGCCACCGCTATTGTGACTTGGCTTCAAAATGACACCTTGCTGAATGGCATACGGGGAGACTCTGTCACCTTCGTGCCTTCGGTGCCGGAAGGTACTGCTCGATTCACCGTGATAGCTACTGCTGCCAACAATTGCACAGCCACAGCCGGGCCAATCACATACACTTTCAGGCGCTGCATTGCTGTGCCCAACGCTTTCACGCCCAACAACGACGCGGTGAACGACACTTTCGGCCCGGTGCTTTTTGGCACCAACACGGAGGTGACGACTTTCCACGTGTTCAACCGTTGGGGTAAAAAAGTATTCGAAGCCACGCCCAGCCAACAGCGTTGGGACGGCACCGACGACGGCAAGGAATCACCCAGCGATGTGTATGCCTATTACATCATCGTGCGATATGCCGATGGTACAGAGGAAACTTTGAAAGGGGATATCGCTTTGTTGAGGTGAGATGGTTTAGAGTAGTTTAGAGTGCACAATAGCCAAAGAATCGTGCTGCCAATAGTCTGCAACCACGTTCTCTAAACTACTCTAAACCAATATGTAAAGTCATTCCAATAGGGAAAATATGTGGAAACGGCAAAAAGCGATTGCACTGCTATTTTTTGCATTTGGCTCACTTCCGTTCGTGGCGCACACCCAATCGGCAGATTCGGCAAGGTTGTCTGACCCGTTTTCGCTGGGCGCACGCGCACATTACGGCTTCATTATCGCCCATTCGAGGGACATCATCAATGTCTCCAATTCCAATCCGCGTGGCATCGAAGTCAGCGCCTCTTGGCTGTTGAACAGGGAAAAATACACGCGCAATTCTGGCATCGTGGCTCGGCGCGGTTTTGTGGCGCAGTACATGAATTTCGACAACCCAACCGTGTTGGGACATTGCATTTCCGTCGCGCCATTTATCGAGCCGATGATACGCCCGTGGCGCCGTTTTTATGCCTCCGTGCAATTGGGCGTGGGCTTTTCCTACCTGACCAAAGTGTATGACGACGACAGCAACCCCACCAATCTGTTCTTCAGCACGCCCATCAGTTTTCTGGCAATGACCAACGCCTATTTTTTCTACAAAATAAACCCGCATTGGGAAGCCTCGTTGGGTTTCAACTACAACCACATTTCCAACGGCGGCATGAAATTGCCCAACAAAGGCATGAATTTCCCCACTTGGAACTTTGGGGCGAATTACAACTTCCACCCGACGGACATCACCCGACCCGCCAAAAATGATGATTGGAAAAAACAGCCGAGAAATTTTGCCTACCTGCTTTCCATTGCTACCCTGAAAACGGCGACGGCCACCGAAATTTTCCCGGAAAACAAACTGTGCTGGCAACTCGGCGCAATGGCACTGGTCGGGCGGCAGGTGAGGCGGTTGAGCGGCCTCTCCGTTGGCATGGAGTGGGTACACGACGGGTACGCGCAAGAGATTTTGCGCCGCGAAAAGGTGGAAAAAAGCGCGTGGAAAGGGGCCGTGCTGTTCGGCCACGAATTGCTCATCAACAGGGTTCGGTTCAACATCCATTTGGGCGCATACGTCCACAATCCCTCGGGCGACATTGACCCCGTTTACCAGCGGTATGGGCTTTATTACCGGTTTGGCAAGCACATCATTTTTGGCAGTACCCTCAAAGCACACCGCCATGTGGCCGATGTATTCGATATGCGGCTGGGGTGGGTGTGGTAAGGTTTTAGTTGCAAAAAGATTAAATTTGCAACACCGCAACACGAAGCAGCGCAAAAATTGCGTTGAATACCCGTCCGTTTTGCCCTCTTTTTATCAAAAACCCCAACCTCACGCCGGATATCGGCGCATCTTTTTCCGAGCCAATTTCCAACAACTCATCATACAAAACCCAACGTCATGAAACTCACAACTCAAAACCCCACCCGCCACCTCGCACTTCCTTTCTTTCTCATGTTGTCTGTGCTTTTTGCGGCGCTCGCGGGCTGCAAAAAAGACAACGACGACTCCGGCTGCCCGAAGTTTGACAGCACACAATTGGTTGTCGTAAGCCAAAACGAATCCACCACCCTGCCCGGCATGGTGTCCGTCTTTTTTAAAGTGGACGACGCAGAAGGAAAACCCGTCGCCCAATTGGATTCTTCCAACTTCTCCATTTATGAGAAAGGGCGCAATGACGATTGCCCAAAATTGATTTCAGGGACTGAATCCAGATCCAGAATTTCTCCCAAGACCCAAGTATTCAAGAACAACACAATGTTGGTGTTGGACTTTAGCGGCAGCGTAATTACCAACAGCCTCACCGAGTTGAAATCTGCTGCCAAAAGTTTTGTCCAAAACGTAATGCCCGTCGTCCAAGACGATGCTTACAGAATGGGCATCTGGTGGTTCGATGGTGAGAATGAGCTGCACCCGTTGGTGGGCTTTACCGCCGACAAAGCGGCCCTGAACAACGCCATTGACGGTATCACAAGCACCATCAGCGCCGACCCCTCTACCGATTTGTACGGTGCCATCATCAAAGCGAGCGACATCGCCACGCAGGCATTGGACAGCATCACCACGCAAGGCATCATCACGGCGGGCTCCATCGTGGTCTTCACGGACGGCACCGACCAAGCCGCCAGATATGCCAAAGCCGATGCCTTCGCCAAAGTAAGTGGCCTCGATGAGCGCATTGCTGTCTTTTCCATCGGGCTTGGCGACGAGATTGACCAAGCGGTGTTGAAAACTATCGGTAAGAGCGGGAGTGTTTTTGCCACGAATAAAGCCGAATTGGAAACCAAATTTATCGAAATCGCGGCCCTTGTTTGGGCAGAAGCCAACAGTTACTATCTGTTTGAATACTGCAGCCCCAAACGCGACGGCAGCGGCACCAACGAATTGATAATCGAGGTGACCTTGGGCAACAAAAAAGGTGCGCTGAAGACCTCGTTCGACGCGACGGGCTTCACCAGCGGTTGCCAATAAAACACACTCGGATTTGAATATTTTTGAACAGAGGTGACGCGATATGGATTCGCGTCGCCTTTGTTTTTTTCGCCCAATTCGGAACTTGGTGCCTGAAATCTTCAAATTGGACAAGGGCTGCCTACTCCCCCACCCTCCGCCGAAAAAACACAAACCCATTCTTCCGCCCCAACTCCTCCATGCCGGGTATGCCAGCCACCTCGTGCGCCGATTGGATTTTTGCCACCACAAACACATCTTTGTCAATATCGCCCGTGTAGAGCCAATCGCGGTCGTAACTTTTTTCGTTCGTCACCTTTTGCTTGCGGGTGTAAAACAGGTGCGCGTAGGTGCGATAGCCGTGCGGCACCACATAGCAGTCCTGCCCGATTTTGCTTTCAAAAAATTCAACCGCCGCCCGTTGAGAGTAGCCTTCGATGCGTTTGATGAAAAAAATGAGGGTGAGCAGCGCGAACACGCCCGTGCCAACGAAGAGGATTTGAAAACCTCTTTGGCGTGACGAACTTTCAGAAAGTTTCCAACTTTCGGAAAGTTGAGAGTCGGTAGAAAGTTGGCCACGGCGAAAAAAGTAAAACGCCGCCGCCAGCACGCCGAGCAGAAAAACGCCCGGCAGCACCTCCCAGCCCGTCCAGCGCACATCGGCTTCGAGATTGGCTTGCGCGAACGGGTCGTTGAACATCGGTTTCAATATCTCGATGTTCATGGCGAGAAAAGGCATGGCGACCACAGCGAGTATGAACACACCCGCAATTGCCCACAGCCCCACACGCATCGCCAAGTTTAGTTTGATTTCCCCTGCGATGATTTTGTCAATCACCAGCGCGGCCAAGTACGTCAGCGGGAAATAGCACATCGAGGAATAGTGCACGATTTTCGACTTCACGATGGTGAAGAGAATCAGCACCACCCAAAAGAGATATTTCATCCAGCGGCGGAAGTCGGCGCGGTAGCGGACTGGCTCGGCGGGCATTTTCCAAAATGCGCGGATGGCAAAAATGGAGGCCGGGAAGCAGCCAATCAGCAGCACCACAAAATGATAGCCGGGAAAACCCCTGTGCCCTGCGTCGGGCGTGCTGAACAGGCGATATTGGTACTTGTTGAATTCTTCGATGAACCACGTCCCGTTTTTCCAAGTCTCCAGCCCGTACCAAGTCAGCGTAACGAGGGTGGCGGCGAAGGTGAAATAGAGAAATTGCTGCACGCTCACATACATCCTGAACCGTTGGCTGACCCAATAAACGCCCATTGTCAGTGCCGCAATCAGGTAGGCTGTTTGCCCTTTCATCAGGATGCCCATACCAATCCAGAAACCGCCGAGAAATAGGTAGCGCCATTTGCTGTGCGGCAATTCGAGATTAAAACCGTCTTTTTTCCAATAAAAAAGGATGAAATGGTACAGCCCGGCGAAAATGAAAAAATTGAACCACGGGTCTATAATGCCTGATTTGAAATACAAAAAGGGCAACACGGTGCCGAAATAGGCGATCGCCCAGATGAGGCCAAACCGGTGGCCATAAAGTCGCCGCCCGACCTGGTACACCAAAACCAAAGTAGCGATGCCACATAGCGCGTTGGGCAATCGGGCGGCAAATTCGCCCACCCCAAATGTCTCCATGCTCAACCCTTGCAGCCAAAAGAACATCGGCGGTTTTTCCCAAAACGGGCGGAAATTGACATACACCCGAAAATACTCTTTCGTGATGAGCATCTCGCGGCTGATTTCAGCGAAGTTGATTTCGTCCCAATCGAACAGATGCACCCCGCCGAGAAATGGAATGTAGAACACCGCGCCAAGCAGAGCGAGCAGCAGGGAAGTGCGTGTGGATTGGCTTTGCATTGTTGATGCTTGTTTTTGCTCCTTTCCCGTTCAACCCCACCCCGGGTCCTCCCCCGAAAGGAGGGGCCGGGGGTGGGGTTGAACGGGAAGAAAGGCTTACTTTTTCTCCCGGCTAAAGAAATTCAGCACCTTGCTCACGAACTTGTCATCAATACCGAGCCAACCTTTCAGCGTGTTGTACACCGAAATCGCCTGTTTGTCGAGCCAAA
>CAYZVM010000137.1:0-15730 GCA_964481485.1 uncultured Saprospiraceae bacterium
GCCGCCATTTGCAACTTCGAAATCAACTTGCCCTGACTTTCGCAAGAGGTCTAATCCATGACTTCGGTCGTGGGATATTTTGTTATTCTGCCGGAATCCGTCCGCTCTACGAGAGAGGCACGTAGGGCGGACGGATTCCGGCAGAATGACAAAAAAACGAGGTGTATACCATGACTACATTTTCATAAAACGAGCCTTACCAACCGCCGAATCCGTTTTGAAAACGGCGATATAAAACCCTGATTCCCAGTTTTTCACGTTCAGTTCCATTGTCGTGCCCGGCACGGCTTTTTGTTCCAACACTAATTTTCCATTCAAATCAAAAACGGAGACGAAGGCGGTTTTATCGGCTGTTTCTGGCAAACGGATGGTCAGGATTTCACCCACGGGATTCGGCGCAATTGCCAATGGCAAAGTCAGTTTGTACTTATCATCAGTCGAAACCGGGCTGTTTTCGTAGAGCGTTTTCACTGCTTCGGGAGTCAGCGCCCGGTCGAAAATTTTCACCTCGTCGAGCGTTCCTTTGAAGTTGTACAGCGTCTCGCCGGGCAGCATTTGCCCCATCAGAAAAGGAACGGACGCGGTGCGGATTTTCCCGGTGAGAGGTCGGTAAGTGTGCAATTCGCCGTTCAGGTAGAGCGCCAGAAGAGCGCCATCGTAGGTTGCGGCGACGTGATAAATGCTGTCCTTTTGCACGTCAATTTGGCTGTCGAGGTCGCCGACGCTGGCGAGGCTGTTGAGCGTCCATCGGATTTTTTGTTCGGGGGTGACGGAGATTTTCCAGCGGTTTTGCCAACTGCCATGCGAGAGCAGAAAGATTTCGTTGTCGGGCAGGAGCGTGGCTTTGAACCAGCAACTCACGGAGATGGCATCTTCAAAATTGAGCTTGGGGTCGTTCTGGACAATAACGACATCGTTCACGCCGTCAAGCAGGGCCGCGTTGTTCGGGTTTCCCCATAAGTCATTAAAAATCAATGCGCCACCGCTGAGTTGCCCGTGCAGTTGGTTGCCGCTCACGTCGTTGGCGTTGCCGGAAAATGGGTAATGCGCGATGAGATTGGCGGGCGTTGGGTCGAAGTTTTTTACCAAAATCGTCGTACTCGCTTCGGCGAACAAACCCTCGTCGTCGGTCACTTTTACATTAATTTGAAAAATGCCTTCCGAAGCGGGCGCTGTCCAAGTCGCGGCGCTGCCCGAGCCGTCGAGCGAGCCGCCAGAGGTCGCCCAGTCGAAAGTGAGCGGGTCGCCGTTGGGGTCAGTAGCGGGGCAAGTGATGTTGACCATGCCGCCCGGCGCGACGTAGGCTACACTTTTAAAAAGCCCGGGGATGACGGGGGCTTGGTTGACTTCCGCGACGGCTTTGAGCATGAGGGTCGCCGTATCGCGGTTGTCGGTTTCGTCAGAAACGATGAGCCGGATTTCGTAGTCGCCCGTCGTGTTCGGGGCGAGCCATTTCACCGTTGCACCTGTTCCTGAAACTGCGCCGCCGCTCACGCTCCACGACCAGACGAGATTGTCGGAATCGCGGTCGAAGGCTTTTGAAAAAACGGTTGTGGAGTCGCCAAATTCAACTTCGGTTTGGCCGGCGGCGAGCGCCTGAATGCGCGGCTCGTAGTCGAACGGCTGGGCATTTTGCATAAAATCCACGACCACGCCATTGACGAGCATTTTGTTCCGGTCATAAGAAATTGCGCCGCCAGCGGGTGTCAGCGCGACCAAAATTGCTTGGTTGGCGGGGATGATCAAATTGACGGTGCCGCTCGCGTTTTGCAACAAAAAAGTTTCTGAAACAGCGTCGTAAATATCTGTGACTGTGTTGCCTACGGCGATTTCGACCGTTTGCGTTTGCTGGTAGGGATTGAAAAACAAATAGGTCGGATAAGCTGCGCCGCCGAAAAAGTCGGTTTTCAGCAGGTCAATTTTAAGGATTTTGTCCACGTTGGTTTTTTCCACCATCGCGCCGAGATAGCCGATAGAGCCGGTACCGTAGAGCGCCAAATTGGTGGCAGCCCAGCCGCCTTGCACCGCGTCGCCGGTAGAGAACGGCGAGTTACCCTGCCACTTCTCGCGCAAGGCTTCGTAGCCCATCACGCGGTCGGGGTCGTAGGTGTTCGACCAGGCCGAGGCATCTTGCAAGGACGCGGGCAAAAACCCGGGGTAAAATAGGCGGGTCGCGTTGCTCAGGTTGAGCAGCCATTTGCCGATGGCGCGGGCGAATCGTTTGTCATAACGAACCATCGGCGCGAGCATGGCGGCTTGCTGCACACCGTTGAGTTGGAAAGCGTAGTCGTTGCCGTTGTCATTCGCCTCGCCCACGAGTCCGGAGGCGTTGAAACTACCCCATGTGCCGACAATCGTCCCCCAGCCGCGCAGTGGTCCCCGGTCGAACGACCAGTTGACCATTTTTTCAATGTCGTAGTTTGTGTGCAATTCGACGTTCATACGCGCTGCTGTGTAGGTGCCGTAAGGCAACTGCAATTCGTAGGACGGGTTAGAATCCCATTCATTCAAAAATTCCAAACTCCACTCCGCGCCTTGCAAATAGGCGGGATTTCCAGTCTTTAAATAAGCATTGTAAAGTACCCAGGCGTAGGCTCCGGCGGCTTCCGGTTCGTGCACGCCGTTGGGGTTGGGCTGCATGGTTTTGAAGTTGAAAGCGCGGTAATCCATGTTCGCCTTCTGCCAGGGTTTGTCGTTGCCGCCGAGCACGCGCACCGATTCGAGGAAGCGGTCGGCCACGGTAACGAATTGGTTTTCAGCGTCTCCGCCTGCGTCGGGATAGAGGTCGTAGAGTTGGTAAAAATAAACATTGGGCATCAGGTCGTACCACCAATCGCCGCCGCTGCTGCCGTTGCGGTTGTTGAGGTAGATGAGCTCGCCGTTGTTTTTATTGAAAAAATCTTGGCTCATCAGCAACCAGTTTTGACCGAACTGATTGCTTTTGTCCGCGCCGACCAGCGTCGCGCCAACAAGTGAAGGCAATACATTGATGGCTTCGTTGCCCAAAGGCGAATTGGTGCCGACGTAGGTGTGCAGCCCGAATGCCGGGTTTTGTGGATAATTGATGCCGTTGTTTTGCAGATAGACGAGTGGCAGGTATTGGCCGGTTTTCCCAAAATCATAAACGAAGGAGTCGTATTTCATGGCGACCTCTTGCCAATCGCGCACATTGTAGGGCGCGGGCTCATTGGGCATCAAGTCCACGCGAGGGATGCTGATTTGTGGCACTTGCGCGGCGAGCGGGAGCGCCGTGAGTGTTGTTATGAAGAGGAGTATGTTTTTAGAAAAAGGCATTTAATTGGTTAATTTTAATCATAAATTGGTGGCTTCCCGTTCAACCCCACCCCCGACCCCTCCCCTGAAAAGGAGGGGAGACTTAGAGTGTGCCGCGTCGCCGTCGCGGTTTCCCTCCTTTTCAGGGGAGGGGTCGTTGAACACGCGAGGCGATCTCAATAGCCCGCATTCTGCAACAGCATCGGGTTCAAGTCCAGTTCGGTTTGTGGGAGCGGGAATACTTCGTGTTTGCCGGCTTGAAAGCCGGGCAGTTTTTGTGCGGCGATGCCCCAGCGCACGAGGTCGAAAAATCGGTGCATCTCGAAGCCGAGTTCGACGTGGCGTTCGTGGCGCACGGCTTCTATCATGGCTTGCTGGTCGGTGACGGTCACGGGCGGTAGCGCCGTCGCCGGGTCGGCGGCTTGGGCACGGGCGCGGGCGCGGACTTGTTCGAGCGGGACTTGGGCTTCCGATACGCGGTTGAGTTCGGCCAACGCCTCGGCCTCCCAGAGCAGCACTTCGGCGAAGCGGATGGCGGTGTAATTGATGTCGCCGTCGGCTTTTTGAGTCACCGTGCTGTCGGCTTGGAGGTACTTGCGCGGGCCGTATTTGGTGGAAGAAAAAGAGGGTTTGTAAATCAGCCCGAAGTAGTCCTCGTTGTTCATCGCCACCGTGAATCTGCGGCGCGGGTCGCCGGGCTCAAAGGCGTCCACATATTCCTGGGTCACTTCGGCAAAGCCGTAACCCTCGCTGAATTTTTTGGAGGCCCACCACTGGTTGAGCGAATTGCCGACACCGAGTTCGAGGTTGGCGTGTTGGATTTCCCACACGGATTCGGCGTTGTTTTGCGTGTTTTTTCTGAAATTATCCTGATAATCAGGCATAAGCGAATACACGTTGAGTTCTTTCACCCTGCCCACGTATTCCAGCACTTTGTTCCAATCCTTTGCGTACAAATGGGTTTTAGCAGCCAATGCAAGTGCCGCACCGCTCGTCGCCCGGCCGATATCGTCGCCAAAAAATTGCACCGGCAGCACGCCCGCAGCTAGGTCACAGTCCGCGACGATTTGCCGGTAAATGTCGGTGCGCGGTGTTTTTGGCACTTTCAACTCATCGGGCGGGGTAAGTTTTGTGAGCAACGGCACGTCGCCGAAAACTTGCGTCAGCAGGAAATAGTAATAAGCGCGGAGGAAATGCGCCTCGCCGAGGATGCGGTTTTTCAACGCCTCATCCATCTCTACTGCCGGCGTTTTTTCTATCACCGTATTGCACTGCGTGATGCCTTTATAGTTGAGCACCCAGAAATCGTTGAATTCCTGTGTGCGCGGCGTGTAGGTAAAAAAATCGAGTTCTGTGAGACCGGGTCGAGAGCCATCGCCGCCCACGACTGCTTCGTCGGAGCAGAGTTCGGCAAAACCCCAATAGAAATTGTTGTTGGTATTGTTGAACAACAGCGGGCCGTAAGCGGCATTCATGGCCTGCACCGCGTCGTCGGCAGTTTGGAAAAACGAACCGGCATCCAATGTGCCGAGCGGCTCCTTGTCGAGAATGTCCTGACAAGACGCCAACGTGACGGCGACGAGCAGAAGGTTATGTTTTATAGATTTCATAGAAATCGAATTTTTAAAAGTTCAGGTCAACCCCACCCCCGACCCCTCCCCTAAAAAGGAGGGGAGACTAAGAGCATGCTATAGTTTACTCTACGCCCCCCTCCTTTTTAGGGGAGGGGTCGGGGGTGGGGTTAAAAATCCAGCGTCACGCCCGCCATAAAAGTTCTCGGCGCAGGCACCGTGCCCCAGTCAATGCCGACAGCGAGGTCGGACGAGATGTCTATGCCGCGTGTGTCGTTGGTGTTGGCTTGGATTTCGGGGTCGAGGCCGGGGTATTTCGTGAAGGTGAAAGCGTTTTGCGCGGTGACGTAGAAGCGCAGACTGCCGATGGCATCCGACTTGATGAGGTTTTTGAAATTGTAGCCGAGCGTGATGTTGCGAATGCGGAAATAAGAGCCGTCTTCAAGGAATCGTGTGGAAATGCGGCGGTTGCCGTTGCGGTCATCAATGCTGACTTTCGGGATGTCGGTGTTGGTGTTCGAGGGTGTCCAGCGGTTGAGGATTTCGCGATAAGAATTGAACCCGCGCGACTGTGTTTCGTAAGCAAAATTGCCGTAGAGAAAATACACATCGTTGCCCTGTATACCCTGCGCCAGCACGGAGAGGTCGAAGTTTTTCCAAGTCGCGCCGAGATTCAGGCCATAGATGAAATCGGGAAAAGGATTGCCAAAATGCCCCCGGTCTTTGTCGTCAATCACGTCGTCGCCGTTCAGGTCGGCGAACTTCACATCGCCCGGTCGGGTGTCGTCGGTCTGGAATGGGCTGGCGTCAATCTCCGCCTGATTTTGGAAAATGCCTTCCATTTTATACACATAAAATGACCCGATGGGATAGCCTGGCTCGGTGCGGGTGATGGGGCCGTCGGAGAGGCCAAAGCCGCCGAGAATCGGCTCGCTGTCGGCCACCGAAAGCACTTTGTTGCGCACCGATGAGATATTGGCGCCGATGGTGTAGCCGAAATTCCTGATGTTATTTTTGAAAATCACGGCGAGTTCCAAACCCTTGTTTTCCACTTCGGCGGCATTGACAAAAGGCGGATTGCCGCTGCCCCCGGCTTGCGGCACAGGCACCCGCACGAGGATATCGCTCGTCACTTTCCGGTAATAATCGGCGATGAACGTAAGCCGGTCGCCCCATAAACTGAAGTCCAGCCCAAAGTCCGTTTGGGTACTGGTTTCCCATTTAATGTTCTGATTGCCAGTCTCTACCAACTGTGCACCGGTGACGATTTTGTCGCCAAAAACATACACCCGTTGACCGGTTTGCACCAAAGAACTGTATGGATAAACGCCGATTTCTTGGTTGCCGAGGCGGCCCCAACTGGCGCGGAGTTTCAGTGCGGAGATGAATTTTACATTTTCAAAAAACGGCTCGTTCGACACATTCCATGCGGCGGACACCGAGGGAAACACGCCCCAGCGATTGTTCGCCCCAAAACGGGAAGAACCGTCGCGGCGCACCGAGGCGCTCAGCACATAACGCCGGTCGAAACTGTAACTGCCTTGAGCGAAGTACGACAGCAGCGCCCATTCGGTGACGATGCCCGACACGCCGAGATTTTCGATATCGGCTGCGACGCTGTTGTTCAGATAGCGAAATAAGGGGTCGGTGCGCGAAAAATTGTTGGCCGATGCGCCGAGATAGTTTGTCTGATTTTGGATGGCTTCCATGCCGAGGAGTGCCGACAGGCGGTGTTTGCGAAAATTGCGTTGAAAATCGAGCGTGTTGTTCCAAACCAGATTCCGGTCAAAAACGCGGCCTTCCGTGAGCGAGGTGGGGTCGTAAATTGCCTGCGAAAGCCGCTCTTTGAAGAGTTTTTCATTTTCAAAAAGAAAATCGCCGCCGAGGGAAGTCCGTGCTTTCAGCCCTTCTATGATGGTCAGTTCGGCGAATACGCTGCCAAACATCCGGTACCGTTGTATTTTCCAATCGGTCGCGTCAATGAACGCCAGCGGGTTGGCGTTGCCGTCGCCGTAGAGCAATGGGTCGCCGAGTTCGGTGGAAGTTGGCACATAAGAGCCGTCCAAGCGATAGGGTTTGAAAACGGGCGCGGCGATGAGTGTGTAGCGGATGCCGCTGAGTTCGTTGCCTCCGCCGAAGCCGTCGCCGGAACTGTTGATGACATTCCGGTCGGTGAAGGAGAAAGAGATATTGTTGCCGACTTTGAATCGTTTGCCGCCGATTTCGCCATTGAAACGAACGCCGTATTTTTTAAAACCCTGCCCGCGAAAAGTACCTTGCTGGTCAACATATTCGCCCTGCACAAAATAACTGCTGCTTTCGCCGCCGCCCATGGCGCTCAGGGTGTAGCGCTGGAAAGGCGCGGGATTGAACACCTGGTCGAGCCAGTTCACGTTCGGCAAGGTGTCCAGCATCGCGATATTAAAAGTGTCGAGTTGGCGGGGCGGGTCGCGCAGCACGTTGGCATTTTTGATGGCCTCGTTGCGGATAGTGAGGTATTCTTCAGAATTGAGCAATTCGGGGAGCCGGTTCACATCGGAAATGCCCGCTGAGGCATTGAAACTGAATTTTGGCTTGCCCGCTTTCCCCCTTTTTGTGGTGATGACGATGACGCCGTTGGCGGCCCGCGCACCGTAAATCGCCGCCGCCGCGCCGTCTTTCAGCACCTCGATGGATTCGATATCGGTGGTGGAGAACATATTGATGTTCCCAGTGGTCGGTACGCCGTCAATGATGAAAAGTGGGTTGTTGTTGCCCAAAGTACCGGCGCCGCGAATACGCACGGCGATGTCGTCGCCCGGCGCGCCCGTGACTTGTGTGACCTGTATGCCGGGCGCTTGGCCTTGCAGGGCTTGGTCAATACCGATGACGGCGAGCCTTTCGATGTCTTTGCCTTTCACGCTGGAAATGGCCGAGGCCACATCCGAACGGATTTCTTTTCGATAACCCGTCACCACCACATCTTGCAACAGCGAGGCGCCTGCGCCCAACACTACTTCGATGACGCTGCGGCCTTGCACCGGGATTTCCTTCGGTTCGTAACCGACATAACTAAATACGAGCACGGCTTCCGGGGCGGCGGTGAGGTTGAATTTGCCGTTCACGTCAGTCGTTGTGCCGTTTGAGGCTCCTTTTTCAGATATGCTCACACCGATGAGGGGTTGCTGGTCTTCGGAAGAGACGACCGTGCCTGACACCGCGATTTGCTGCGCAATGCCCGTTTGGCGAGCGGAAAGGAGTATTGTTAGCGTAAATAAGGCAAGAAAAACGAGGCGCTGAAAAGGTGTTTTCCGAAGTCTGTTCCCGGAATAGAATTGTTTCATGATTGCCTGCATTGAATTTTGCTTGTTTCTGCAAAAATTGATTCTACTGGCAAAAGTCAACCTTTCTCGAAAGGGGAACTGATACTTTTATGCGAATACATGATACTTTTGTGGAACACTAATTTGCCATTGCCCCTCATTTTAAAATTTAATTCTAAATATGGATATCTACCGGGAAATCACGCCTTTGAAAGAACCGGATGTTTTCGTGATAATGGACTCCCTGAGCAACGGATTCGATTACCCCATTCACAACCATCCCGAGTACGAACTGAATTTGATAGCGGGCATCTCCGGCACCCGCATCGTGGGCGACTCCACCGAGCGATACCAAGACTACGACCTCGTGCTGCTCGGCCCTTATCTTTATCACAAATGGGACGGCGACGAGGCCCTGCAACGCAGCGGACAACCTTACCGGGTCATCACCATTCAGTTCGGCATGGATTTGTTCAACGCCCACCTGTTCCAAAAAGAGCGTTTTTACAAAATCAGAAAACTGTTGGAGGATTCGGCGCGGGGTATCAAATTTCACGGAAAAACTTTCGAGGAGGCCATGAAAATGATGATTGGCCTCACGGAGGACAAGGGGTTTGCGAGCATTATCGGGTTCATGCAATTGCTCGACCTGCTTTCGCAATCGTGGGAAACGGCTTTTCTGGCGAGTGAGGGATTCACGCCGCAGGCGCTCAAGTCGGACAGCAGCCGGATTCAATCCGTGTATGGCTATATCCTGAAAAACTTTGCCAACCACCACATCAAAATCGGCGACGTGGCGGCATTGGTCAACATGAGCACGTCGGCTTTCAGCCATTTTTTTCAGAAATACACCAATAAAAGTTTCACCCAATTCCTCTTGGATGTCCGCATCGGCCATGCGTGCAAATTGCTGCTCGGCACGGACGAGACCATCAACCAGATTTGTTACCGCTCGGGGTTCAACAATTTGGCAAATTTCAACCGGCTGTTCAAAAAATACCGCTCCTGCACCCCCATCGAATACCGCCGCAAGTACAAAGAGAAAAACGATTTCGATTGGACGAAACAAATCACGCCCTGGCAGTTTTTGCCGCCCAATTCAAGAAAAGGCGAGGCATTCAAGCCGGTGCAGTACTCGACGAAGTTGGTTCATTCATAAATTTTGTGTTTACGGGTTTAAGTTTGAATAGTAAATCTGCCGTCGCCTTGCGTCCTGATGTTTTTAAAAATCTCGAGTTCTTTCGGAAATTGAGCTATGCTGCTCATGACGGGTGGTGTTATTTGATTTATCGGGAATCAGAAAGTCAGGACAGGAGCAATGGGAAGGTGCTGGGGTGGCGGAGTTTTGAAAGATTGATCTGATGCCAGACAGGAAATTGCATTGAAACCTTACCGTTCCACTTCCTCCAAAGTCTTTACCGCATAGCTTCGAAAACGGTCATCAAGCAACATTTTATCGAAAAGCAGAAGCGCCTCCCGGAGAAAAACGGCATTGTCGTTCTTCCTTTCCAATAGACTATTGTAGGCATTGATGACCACCTTAAATGGCTCTTCGCCATAATGGCCGGCAAAACGAATGTCCGGTTTTTCGTACTGTGCAAAATCAGAAACCAGATCAAGGCACTCTCTTGGGTGTTTTTTTGCACAGGTGATGAGATATTCGTAGAAAGGGCGCGGATTCTTTCGAGCGACAGTCGTCTTGGCGAAGCGAGTGAGCAACGGTAACAAATGAGGAAAATCGGACGGCTTTAGGTGTGAAAACGCTATATCATAAGCATGGATGACGGTTTCGCTGGTTTCATCCAAAAAACGCCCCAATAATTCGAGGCTTCGGGCATTAGGTAACCTATCTTTATCGGTGATGTTATGTGCCGCAACTTCTATTACTCCAACCTTTGTCTCATCGCTTCTTTCTATGAATTGGTTCAACAAAAGTAAAGCATCGCCTAAATCCCAAATCCAAACCTCAGAAAGAATGATTCCCATGTCGCGATGAAGTTTCGGATGCGAGAAAGCATTTTCGAAATAAGGTTTCATCTCCTCGAAGTTAAAGCGGGCGAGGTATCGGGCTAACCGCGTCGAATGTTCCATGACAAGCCCCTCATTATCTCGAATGAGCCGCAAAAATAATCGGAGCGTACGTTCTTTATCCAAATTCATCAACACCGCCAATCGGGGCATCATTTGGCTACGCACTGCCAAAAAATCATTTTCAGCAACGCTTTCCAATGTCTCGAAAATCAGATTTCCATACTGATTGAAAAAATAACATCGTGGTAGCATGGCAATTGCACTTCCACGAACAGAGTTGTAACCAGTAAGATATATGGATTCGGTTTCGTCCTGCATGTTTCGCACTTTCAGCGTCTCGTCAATTGGGTCAGGATGCCCGGAGGCCATTTTCACCAAAAAGCGGAGATAAAATTCGTCGTCAACTTTTTCGCTGATGAAATAATCGCACAGGCTAACCAACTCCCTAACATGCCAATCCGTCCAACCTGTCATGTCAACTTTTTTGAGCAAGGTCAGGATTTTGTCGGGTGGGAATTTCGCCTCTTTCAAGCCTCGTAATCCGCTGACTAAATATTGCTTCGAAAACGATGAGTCTGTTGTCAATTCGTCGAGCAATGGGTAGAAAAATGCAGGGCGTTTTTTAATTTCTTCTTCAAAGGCTCGTGCATTTTGTTCAAGCCCGCCTCTATGGGAGGCAAATTCAGGTTGGTAGGTTTCGTCATATTTTGAAAAACTGCGTCGCCAATCTGAAAATGACATCCTTTCGTAAGCCATTTTCGGGATTGGCGCTTCCACTCCCCATGTTCGAATTGTGTTTGGCTGCCTGTCATCCGGTTTGTCAAAACGACGTTCCATTTCTTGGAACTTTTTTTTGAAGCCGGGAAATTGCAAGACATCTTCTCTTGGAAAGCATTGTAGCCAAAGAAAACAAGTGCTTCCAAGTTGGCTGTAACGTTGTTTTTTGCCATCTCTGTCCACCCAAACAGCCAGATCATTCTTGGATTTGATTTCTTTTACCAACCCTATCGCCGTCTTTTTCTGCTGCTCGGTAAAAAATTGGTACGCTTCCTCTAACAACTGTCGGACATACCAACAAAGTGTCTCGTTGCGTTCGTACCCGTTTTTTTCTGAGAAAATCTCGAAGAAATGAAGAATCTCTGTTTTGTATTGTTCTGGATTCGCCCTAAATCCCTCCACTAATAACAACAGTTTCGTCCCCGAATTACTGTGTAGATGCTTTTCAATATACAAGCCGAAACGAGGTGATTCGTTTTTCGACAAAATTCTTACGCAAGTAAGCAATTGAGAAAAGAAGTCCGTGTTTTCGCGGCCAAAGTCGTAAGAAAACCATGGATAATCCCACACTATGGGCGAGGTCTCGTTTTCATCACTTTTGTTATCCCTATCAAGATAACGGTTTGAAATATCGAACAACAAATCGAAAGTTGCTTCAGGGAAGTGTTCGGAAAAGTATTTTATCAATTCTACCTCTTGATAATCGAATTGTAATCCTCGGAACGTGAATTCCGCAGTGTCTAAGCGTTGTTCTATTTTTGCTTTCAAATGAGAGAAGGCCCAGTCAAAATTACTCGTCGCTGCCTTTTTTAAATAATCATCGAAAAACACCTCATGAATATTTTCCCGGTATGCGTCAAATAATTTGAAAGCCAATGGATTGTCCCAATCCTCTAATTTGTGCAAGGCATTCTGAACAAGCCAAGCCTTATCCGCCACATTCGGCAAATGCCACAGAAATTCTAATATCTCTGCCCGACTGTCCGGCAAGTGCTTGGAAAACAGCCCGTTCACCAATCCGCTGTAGTTGGAGCCAGAAGATAATGTGTTTTCAGAATTTTCAGGTATCAAAAACCGTTCGAGTTGTTTTTCTTCCAGCAAAAACAACAACCACTCGCGGCTATTGACAGCAGCGACAAACTCCTTGAAAAGTGTGAAATCAGGAAAGATGATGTGTCGCGCGATCTCTTTTTCTTCCATTGTGGGTTTTGGGGCAAAACCAAGCAAGGACAGTAACAGCGATTTGATGTGGAAAAAATAGTCCGGTGAAGGCAATATGGTTTTGTAAATCCGCAGATACTCGCTTGGGTTATCTTCGCGCAAAAACTCAATTATCATTTTCAGACAAGCCCTTATGTGCAGACTTTGTCCGTTTTCCTCCAAGTAGCCTTCCAGTGATTTACCTGATTCAATGAACTGTCGGGCAAAAGCGTAATCGTAAAATGTCTGGTGGAAGAAGGCAATACCTTCTGTTGTTTCTTGAATGATATCTTCGCTTTTAAAGTATTCCAATTCATTAGGGAAGCTTTCCCGAAACTTTCGAGCATTTATTGCCAGCATTTGATGCTCGTACATCGTTTGCGCCAATTGATAAACCAATTGTTTGCATTTTTCCGAGACGGCTTTGGGCTGTGCAGATGGTTGAATTTTGATGATTTTTTGCACCCAGAGTTCGTCATATAAATTCCGAAGAGTAGTTATTCTCTCAAATAATAAATCTGGGTGATAAATCCGACAGAAAACATCAAGGTGAAGAGGGATGCGCAACAACTCAAGCAGGTCGGTAGGCGGTAACTTGGCGGATACTTTTTGAAGTATAGATTTTACATCCGCTACGTCCAGTTTGCCAACCTGAAAATATTTCTGCTCTCGATAAAATGAAAAATCGTGGTCGTTGTCCAAATCGTAGGTTCGAATGGAAACCACGATTCGTACTTCAGCAATTTCCAGTAATTGCAGCACTAAGCGATGAAAGGTCTCGAAGTATTCTCGTCGGGCAGATAAGGTCTGCGACAAGGCATCAATTTGATCAATCAGCACGACAATACGCTCGCTCGTTTTTGTCAGATCTCGCACGCAACGCACGATTCCTTCTTCTATGTAAAGGTTTTTCTCAAGTTCGCCTATGCTTTCTACACAATAACGGTCTGCTTTTATGCCGAGAACAGGAATTCCATCCTTCTCCAAGACGCGCAAAACATCTCGCAGGATAACTGATTTGCCAGCCCCAGCGCCGCCAACCAGCAGCGCGACACCTTTCTCTTTGGGTTTGAGTGGAGCCCAAATCCAATGAATTAGTTGAGTAGTTTCTTTGCGTTGGAGATGAGTGTCAGCGTTTTTTCCAAAATTGCTTTTCCAAGCATCAAGTGCCCATGAAGCCTTGTGGAATTTTGACAAGATTTCTTGAGGAGACAGGTTCGGAGTATTTTCATCAGTAGCATTGCTGCCTAATTCATTTACTTTTTGCTGGATATTCTTGACTATTTCATTCGTGTTCAAATCGAGATGAAAATGCTCTGCCTGTTTTGCCGAGCGACTATCATGGACTTTTTCTTTTAAGACTTCTCGAAAACGGGCAATCTCCCGTGAGTCTTTCGATAGAGTGAACCGATACAACTGCTCGTCAAGTTTTTGAGTAAATTCTTCTGGGGAAAATTTTCTGTACCAGTCCTCCTGAAAAAGCCAAATTGTGTGTTCGTCTTTGAAAAAAGGCCCATAAATCTCGCACTTTTCGAATGTGTCTAAAATGCTCACGAGTGCCTCAGCGTAGCGCACGAGAAAATCATTGTCGCTGTCAGTCAGGTTGTATTTGGCCTTCCATTGCTGCCACTCAATGCTATCTTTTGTGAGTTCGCGCAAAACAAAATTTCCTCCTTTAGCCAGCCAGTCGCTAACAAGGTTTCCAAAAACGCCAATAATGAATTCGGGCATGAGCGGTGATGATGATTTAATGATGAGCAAAGTTAAACGACTATTGTTGACAAAAACAATAATTTTTTAAACTTTGTCAACTTACTACCCTATCTTTACCCCAACAGATACACTCGCCCACACATGAAAAACTTCCCCGAGCGTCTCAAATCCGCCCGCCTCATGCAAGGCCTCTCCTTACAGGCTTTGGCCGACCGCATGGGCAATCTTGTGAGCAAGCAGGCGCTGAGCAAATACGAGCAAGGCGTGATGCGGCCCGACAGCGAAGTGATGACCGCGCTGTGCCGAGCACTGGACATCCGCAGCGATTATCTGGCTCGCTCCGTCATGCCTGTTTTGCAAGAAATCAAATTCCGCAAACTCACCCGCCTGAGCGCGAAGGAGCAAGACATGGCTATAGAGCGCACCCGCGATTTTTTGCAGCGGTACCTGGAACTGGAGTCCATACTCGGCGAGGCGAGCGTGTTTGAAAATCCGTTAGAAGGCGTGGCCATTCACTCGGAAGATGACGTGGAGGCAGCCGCAGAACAGGTGCGTGAACGCTGGCAATTGGGCAAAGACCCGATTTACAACGTAGTGGAATTTCTGGAAAACAGAGGCATCAAAGTGCTGGAAATCAATGCGCACGAGGACTTTAACGGGATGTCGGCCTTTGTGGAAAGAAATGTGCCGGTGATAGTGCTGAACGCTTTTTTCAACAAAGTTATTGACCGCAAACGTTTCACCGCCTTGCACGAACTGGGGCATTTCCTGATGCAGCGCCAGTTGGAGACTTTGCCCGAAAAAGTACAAGAGCGCTGGTGCAATCGCTTCGCCGGAGCTATGCTGCTCCCGCAGGATGTCTGCCGGAAAGTGTTGGGCAACAAGCGGCACCATATCTCGCTCAACGAACTGGTTTTGCTGAAAGAGCAGTTTGGCATTTCGCCGCAGGCGGCCATGTTCCGGGCAGTGCACGCGGGAGTCGTATCTGAGTTTTATGGCAAAAGTTTTTGGCAGGATTTATCCAAAAAGGGGTTGAAGAAAAAAGAACTTGGCCTGTTCAACAGCAGCGAAAAAGCGACCCGCTTCCGCCAACTACTGCTCCGCGCCGTGTCGGAAGAAATCATCACTTACTCGAAAGCCGCCGCGCTCAACAACCAAAAATTAGCCGAATTCCGACAAGAACTCGCCACCCCCTCACTTCCATGAAAATTGCAGTCACCGATGCCAACATCTTCATTGATCTGATTTGGCTTGACCGCGTTCAAGGCTTGTTTGAACTTGGATTGGAGGTGGTCACTCCCCGCGAGGTTATGGAAGAACTTATTCAGGGTCAATTGGATATATTGCAGCCATATATCGAGTCGAAACAATTGGTCGTGCATCATTTGTCCGATGAAGCCTACCTTGATTTGGACGATTGGGTGGTATCCAACAGGCTTTCCTTTCCCGATAAAACGGCGCTTTATCTTGCCAAAACGCTGCGCGCAATGGTATTGACCGGCGACAACTTGTTTCGCAAACAGGCAATTTCTTTCCATCTTGAGACGCATGGTTTGTTGTGGATTTTGGAACAATGGGTGTCCCTTGGATGGGTCAAGCCACAAGAAGCCCGGGAATTATTGGAAAGGCTGATGCTTTTCAATGACAGATTGCCGCAGAAGGAATGTCAGGAGTTAATTGAAAAATGGATACAAGATGGGTAAATCTATTCGCTCCGCAATGACTTCACCGGGTTCGCCAGCGCCGCTTTCACACTCTGAAAACTCACCGCCAAAAATGCGATGCCAACGGAGGCCACCCCGGCCGCCGCGAACATCCACCATTGGATATCAATGCGATAGGCAAAATCAGAGAGCCATTTTT
>CAYZVM010000138.1:0-5471 GCA_964481485.1 uncultured Saprospiraceae bacterium
TCATCAGAACACAAATTTAAGAGAGTTTTGTGTCCGGCAAAACTGAACCATCTCACTCTACTCCTTCGGCCATTTGTAGAGTGTTTTTTTATTTGGGAATGGCAGGTTGGAAGGAAACCCCGCCTCGTAGAATCGCCTCCAAGCGGCTTTACCTCGCTGGTCGTCAATTACGGTTCTATCTACAAGGCGGGTCACGGCAACCTGTTGGTAAAAGAAGTACCTACCGCTTTTTTAGCCGGACAATTCACCCGTCGCTACCAAATCTGGTTGGAAGGACAGGTCGGCATGGTGGGCGTTGTTTTTAAACCGGGCGGTATGAGCGCCTTTTTCAACGTACCGATGTATGAGTTGACAGGAGAAAGAGTGTGTTTTGAGAGCGTTTTTGGCAAAAAAGGAAGAGAATTGGTTGAAAAAATCGGCAACTCCCGAAGTCATGAACAAAAAATTGCACTTCTCGACCAGTTCCTGCTCTATCAATTACATCAAATACAACCGGGTAACAAAGCCATCCATGATGCGGCGACTCACATTTTCAACTATAACGGTATCGTAAAAATGGACGACCTGCTCCACGTTGCCTTTATGAGCCGCCGGAACTTCGAACGAAAATTTCTGGAGCAGGTCGGCGTCAGTCCGAAATATTACGCCCGCTTGCGCCGGATCAGCCGGATCTGCCACCTGATGAATACTTCGAAAGTCATCGACTGGCAGTACCTCATGGGCAAAGGCGACTACTACGACCAGGCGCATTTTATCAGGGATTTCAGAGACTTCATGGGAGTGACCCCATCTGTTTATACCAAAGAAAACGCAGAGTTGTACCGCTTTCTGAACGAGCGATGAACTTTGGCGCATTTTTACAATCGTACGCTACCATACAGCCGTAACTTTGATTTATATTTAACAGACTTTCAACTCGCCTCAAGTCTAAAAAATCCGGAATATGAATACATTGGAACAAAACATTGACACTCGTACCCACGAAATTTTGAAAGAACCCTGTATCGGGTTTCTATTCGCATACCAGGAACATGACCTCGACAGGATGATGTCCTTTTGCGACACTGCCGGGGAGGTTTGGTTCAAACCGCTTGGCGAGCAAGGCCGGGGTACCATCGGCGAACTGGGTAAAGGTATTTGGTCCACACTGATGGACTGTTTCCCCGACATTACCAACACCGTAGATGCGGCTCTTATGGAAAATGAAAATACCGTAAGGGCCAGCGTTATGATTTCCGGCACACAGATGAAAGATTTTGCGGGAATCACCAGCAAGGGTCTGCGCTTCGGAAGCGACCACATCTTTATTTTCAAACTGAATGAAAATCGTAAGATTGCTCAGCTCCATATTGAATGGGACCACCTTGATTTCATAAGCCAACTTGGGGGCTGATCTTCGCTTTCGCTGTTTCCTTATTGAAAATCATATTGCTTATGCCCTTCTCCGGTACGCGCCGGAGCGGCTATTCCTATGAGGGTTTGATTTCAGAATGCCGTTTACATGAATCCAGATGTTAGATGTTGTCGTGCGCGACATCAAATTTCAGACAACGAACATTTACATCAAAAATCAACGATCATGTAAGCTGCATCTGGAAATCAAACCATTCTTCTGTCCCCCCATCATGGGATTGCAGCGTGATACAGCCCGACCGACTTTTGTGCCGTTGCAACACCCTGTGTCACCCCTTCCAATTTACCAAAAGTTGATAAGGGTTGATGAAGGTCGAGAAGAGTTGATGAAAGTACAAGAATCAGTATCGCCTCGGCCTCAATATCGACTTTCATAAACCTTTATCAATCCTTATCAACCGCACACAAACAAAAACCACCACTCATCATGAAAAACATTCTACTTGCCACAGCTCTTCTATGCTTCCTTTTTGCTGCTTGCGACAACAAAAACACCCCAGCGCCTGCCTCCGCTTTTGATGAGAAAAAAGAACAAGAGGCCATCATGGCCACCATCCAACAGGAGACGGAGTGTTTTTACAAAGGCGACTACGAATGCTGGAAACAGGCCTACGCTCAAACGGACTACTCTTTTCAGGCATGGAATAACCCCGACAGCACGGTGGACGCAAAAACAGGCTGGAAAGCAGTGGACGAAAAAATTGGAAAATACATCCGCGAAAACCCCGCGCCGGCCGGCGGCAGCAATTACCCGAAAGTGGAGCGGCGCAACATGATTGTCAAATTTTACTGCGATAACGTCGCGTGGATGAGTTGGGATCAGTACAACTTCAGCAATAAACGGCAGGTCTGGCAGTACAGCAAAGAAACCCGGGTGATGGAAAAAATGGGCGGCCAGTGGAAAATCGTAAGCGTGGCCGCTTTTTGGGATTATAAAAACATGATAGCGGCGGACAGTCTGAAATAAGCCCGCATTTGCGGGTAAGCGCCAAATGACCAAAAACCTCGAAAAACCATTTTTTCACTCAACTCAACCCTTTTCTTATGAAAAAGATGTACAGACCCAACCCTTTCCAGGCAATCCAAATCTTCACGCTTCTTTTTCTGCCCTTTGCGGCATCTTCCAATACGTACACCGTTACTAACACCCTCAGCTCCGGCGCCGGCTCATTTCGTCAGGCCCTTATCGATGCCAATGCCAACCCAGGCGCCGATGTCATCGCGTTCAACATCGGCGGCGGCGGGGCGCATACGGTAGACGCGAATTTTCCGGGCAGCGTCCTCGGTTCCGATCTTACCATCGACGGCACTACCCAGCCGGGATACAGCGGCACGCCGTTGATTGAAATATGGAAAAGTTCCTTGTCTGTCCTAAATGTTCAGGGGGCAAACGTTTGGATAAAAGGTCTTGCCTTCAATAACGGCGGCAACGGCGCTCCGGCCATCAACGCGTCTTCAGGCTGGTCCAACCTGAAGGTGGAAGATTGCCGGTTCACGCAGGTAAGAGGCGGTGTTTATGCTAATTCCGGTGCTGACATTCAAATAATCAACTGCGATTTCGATATGTTGGGTGTTGGCACTGGCAACAGTGCTATTTCTCTTCAGTATGTTGAGGAAAACCTGATATCTGGAGGTGTACTGGCTTATGGCAATACGTTTTCTGTGCAAGAAGAGGACTCATGGTTCTTTTTTTTTGAATTGTATGGAATGCAGGATTTGCTGATTGGGAATCAGGATGTGCCCGGCGCCAACATCACCATCGAGGACGATGCAGGGTTTGCCACTTCGCACGCCAATTGTGTCGGGATAAGCGATTGTCACGGCATCGTGTTCGACAATTTGCAGTTGGTCAAAACGGGCGATGCTGGCGAGTTGGGTTTGGGTATGGATGGTTGCACGGATGTCACCATTCAAAATTGTACATTTGGGAATCTGAATTCCGCTTGCAGCATAGTGTCTTGTCAGGACGTTCAGATTTTAGACAACACATTTGCCAACTGCGGGAAAGGCGCGGAGGTTTTTCTTAATATTGTGATAACCGACCTCGGCTCCAACCTGCTGCCCAACGGCCTGCTGGTAAGCGGCAACCAGTTCAGCGACATTGGGCGCGGCATCGGCATTACGGTTGGGGAAGGCTTGAACGTGGGGGTAGGTTCGCCCACCACACCCGATGCCAATATTATCCTGACCGAAGACGACGGCCACGACGATATTGAAACGGATGTCATTTATTGCGGATATGAAGTGGGGTTGGGGGTAGGAAATTATACCATTCGCGACCTTGATTTTACTGGAAAAGGCGCTATGTCCGGCACGGGGCTTTCATTTATGAATGGCAGTGCTATCGGCCTGGTAGAAAATTGCAGGATTTCAAATTTCGAATTTGGAGTGGCTGTTAATCAGGCGGATGTTGCGGTCCAGTGCAACCTCATCTACGACAACGCGACGGGGGTGGTTCGCTATGGCGACGAGAACGGCTTGGTTGAAAATAACACGTTCGTGGACAATATGCTTGCTGTTGATAATTCGCAGTTTACCACTACGCAATTGAACGCCGAAAACAACTACTGGGGTGGCGGCGCGCCCGCGCTCAACGGCCCCAACGGTTACACAGGTGATGTGGATGCCCACCCTTACCTGAACACGCCGCCGGGCTGTGCGCCGACACTTCCCAACTCCGACATCACCATCAGCGGCACCCTCATCTGGGAACACGACGACGCCACCGGCGTGGGCAATGCGACCGTCGCGCTCACCGGCGACCAGTCTGGTTCAGTCGTGACACTCGCTGATGGGATTTACTCGTTCACCGTGACTTCCGGTTCCAACTTTACGGTGACGCCCACCAAAAATATCAACAAACTCAACGGCATCACGGTAGCCGATGCTACGGCTATCCAGAAACACGTCGCGGGCGTCATCCCCATCACCGACCCATACAAGTTGGTGGGCGCCGACGTGAACAAAAGCAACTCCGTGACGACGCAGGATGTCGTGATTATCATTCAGTCACTGGCAGGAAATCCGGCGGCGCTGGCCAATTTCAAAACCTCGTGGCGATTCTCGCCCACCTCACACACGATGACGATACCGCCTTGGGGCTTCCCCGAAAAAATCACCTTGACGGGCGTGAGCGGCGATATGCCCGGCCAGGACTTTTATGGCATCAAAACCGGCGATATCGTGGCGGCTTATGCCAATCCAGCCAATTTTGGAGCAGACAACCCATTGGTTTTGAACACGCAAGACCGCGTTTTGCAGTCAGACGAAGAAGTGACTGTGGAATTCAAAGCCGAGCAGTTCGACGATTTGGCGGCTTTCCAGCTCGCATTAAATTTTGCCTCTGAAAAACTTCAGTTTGTGGAAATTCAACCCTCGGGAGGCCTTCCCCTTGTAGCGGACAACTTTGGCACCTACAACATTGCCGACGGAGAAATCCGAGTCGTGTGGTCGCAGAATGAAGGCATGACGCTGGATGAAGCCGCGCCTGTTTTCCAACTGAAATTCAACGTTTTGCAAGGCGGCGGCAAGTTGAGCGAGGCACTTCAACTGAAAGAGGCAGATTTGCCTGCCCTTGCCTATACGGGCGCGTTGGCGGAGTCGAAAGTGGAGTTGAAATTTTCCGAAACGAGCGGCACCACGCTGTTGGCAGGGCAAGTAGGTTTACAGTTGTACCAAAACCGCCCCAACCCCTTCAACGGCACGACGGCGATTGGTTTTGTGCTGCCCGAAAGTTGCGAGGCACAGGTGCGGATATTTGATGCTTCGGGGCAGATGTTGGCAGAAAAGAAGGCACTATATCCGGCGGGTAGAAACGAAGAAACCTTCAATTTGGAAGGCGTGTCGGGGGTGTCGTATTATGAGTTGGTGACGCCGTTTGGGGTGCTGGCGAAGAAAATGGTGGCGGCGGGAGAGTGATGATTATGGCGCAGTTCCATGAACCACCACCGTTACCTTGATCCTTACAAACGGGGTCGTGGGGGGGGGCGTGAGCCAGCACGACCCCCCAGCTAAAACAGATATATTAGAAGGGAAAAAAAAGAGACACGTAATTCAGG
>CAYZVM010000138.1:5481-15626 GCA_964481485.1 uncultured Saprospiraceae bacterium
CCCCCCTTTTACCTACAACCTCCCTCTGGGGGGGGGGGCGGCTAATGCCCCCCCCCACGACCCCGTTGAACAAGCGTATATTTGCGACGGAAATCTACGCTGACCGTTCATGCCTGAGTCTTTTGTATTGCCCAAACATATTGCATGGCTTGTGTTCTTAACCGGGTCGCTGTCGGTATGGGGGCAACCTACGCGCGCGCCCATGGTGCGGGTTGAGCACTACTCCATTGAACAAGGGCTTTCCAACCGCAACGTAAACTATTTCACCAAAGACCAACAGGGTTTTCTCTGGATCGCCACCTTCAACGGGCTGAATCGTTTCGATGGTTACGATTTTCTGAATTATGACTCCCGCCCGCGCAACAAACACAAAATCGGCTTCAATAAAGTACATGCCGTGCTGCCCGACCGGACCGGCAAGTTGCTCATCAGCTACGACGCGCCAGGCAAGGGGCCGCTCGGGCTGCTCGATCCCCTGACAGGGCAACATTCCATATTCGAACCGGAGCCGGGCACCGGATTCAACGGGTTGTATTATTCTTTTTTTCAGGCGGCGGACAACACGATTTATTTTTTGGCAAAAAACACCGGGACGTTCACTGTTTATCGGTACGAGGAGACCAAAGCGGGATTTGACAAGGTGCTCGACGTGGCGCTCCCGTCGGGAAGGGTAATAAGAGACGCCGATTTTCTACAGGCTTCCGACGGTTCTTACTGGTTCACCTGCGTTTGGGAAGATAAGGACGGGCTTTTTGTCGTGCAAACCGACCTGCGCGGGCAGGTACTCCATTCCTATACCCTGGACGATTTTTCTTCGGCTACAGCGTTTAATCAGGGTGACCTTACCCTGACGGAAGGCAATGGAGGCGCGATTTGGCTAACCCTTTCCGGGCGTTTTTTGTATGTGCTTGATCCCGGCGGTCCGACTGTTTTCAAGCCTCATCCGTTTTTGCCGCCGGGAGGGTATTTTTTTGCCAGGGATAAAAAAGGTAACCTGCTGGCCTATCAAACGAAACCCGCCGACCCGGCCAACGGTTGTTTTTTAATCACCTCCGGCGGACAGGTGGTCAATTACAGCTGGATATTCAACTACCAGGCTATTATTGACCAAGTGTTCAGCGACGATTTTACCCAAGGGCTGATGGCCGGCTCTGGCGACGGGTTCAACAATTACCAACTGCGTCCTGAACGGTTCAAAAAGTTTTTGGACAAAGACCTCGGCGGCCAACCATACGGCGTCAGTGTGCGAGGCATGGCTAAATTAGGGAAGGATAAATTGTTCATCGCTACCGAGCGCGACGGTATTTTTGAATTGGATATAAAGGCGAATTCGCTTTCCCGGCCCGGCGACCGCCGCCCTCAACTGGCGCTGCTCAACCAATTCCAATACCCCCGAAACCTGGTTTCGCAGGGCGACAGCGTGTTGTGGATTTCCGGTTTGGGCGGCGTACTGAAATACCACTATGGCCAAAACGCACTCCGTTTTTACAAAACCAGCGAGTACAAAAGCGGGGTGGACGAATTGTGGGGGATTGCCTTCGGAAAAAAGGGCAACATCTGGATTGTGCGGCGCGACGGCCGTTTGCTGGACATGAATCCGGTATCGGGAGCGTTCAGCATCTACCGGAACAAAGACGGCAGCGAACCGCTGCTGAAAAAACAACCCAGTTTTATCCTGAACGGGCGGGACGGAACGATATGGATAGGCACCATGGTGGCAGGCCTGATCCGTATTGACCCCGAAAAAGGTGAAAGCCGGGGCTATACGGCCAGCCCGGACGACCCCTCGGGGTTTGGCAGCAATCACGTTACCTGCATTTACGAAGACGAAGCTGGATTGCTTTGGGTAGGTACCATGGAAAGCGGGCTGCACCTGTTCGACCCGCGCCGGGAACGGGTCACGGCTATCTATTCCCGGGAGAACGGTCTGCTCAACAACAGCACGGTCGGCATTTTGCCCGATTTCGAGTCATCGGGAACAAATTATTGGGTTAGCACCTTCAGCGGCCTGTCTTATTTCGACACGAAACTGAAAACGTTTCGGAATTACACCGTCGCCGATGGCCTGTCGCACAACGAGTTCAACCGTTTTTCCTATTACTTTGACCCGGATTACGGCCGTTATTATTTCGGCGGCATGAACGGCGTCAATGCCTTTGACCAAAAGGATACTCGCCCCAGCCCCAGCGACGCGCCCTTGCTGGTGTCCGAAATGTCAGTAGCCGGGCAGAAGGACAGCATCATTGTCCGCCGTGAGGGCTTAGTGGACGGTGCTACAATTACCCTGACGCCCGGCAGCCGTTTCCTGCATCTGCGTTTGGCACTGGGGGCTTACCACAATGCTGGCGACAACCAGTTTGCCTATAGAATCGAAGCCTTGGACAATGACTGGAACTATCTGGGTGCCAACCGCGATCTGCGGATTGACCGACTTCCTGCAGGTACTTACACCCTCTATCTGCGGGGCGCCGACGACCGGGGCAACTGGGGCAGTCGCGAGGTGACGCTCCGCCTGGTGGTACAGGAGTTTTGGTACAAGCGCTGGTGGGCGTACCTGCTGTACGGCGGGGTGCTGGCCGCAGCCGGTTTTTATTTCTACCGATTTCAACTCGGCCGGCGGATCGCCGAAAAAGAAGCGGAACGCCTCCAGCAACTGGACGTTTTCAAAACCCGGTTTTTTGCCAATATCAGCCACGAATTCCGCACACCGCTCACGGTAATCCTCGGCATGGTGGATGCTTTGAAAAAACACTTTACGGCCGGGGCCAAAGCCGACCACGAGCAGGCCGCCGAAATGATTCGGCGCAACAGCGGGCAACTCCTCAGCCTGGTCAATCAACTCCTGGAACTCTCCCGCTTGGAATCCGGCAAACTGGAACTGAACCGCTCCAACGGCGACCTCACCGCTTTTTTGCGCTACCAGCTGGAATCTTTCCACTCGTACGCCCAAACCCGGCACATTCGGCTGCAATTCGAGTCCGAAGTGCCCGAACTGGAAATGGCTTTCGACCAGGAAAAAATTCAAACGATACTGGTCAACCTGATTTCCAACGCGCTGAAATTCACGCCGGAAGCGGGCCAGATAAAAGTGGCGCTCGGCGTGGAACCGCCCGGTGCGGCACAAGCGCCCACCCGGGTTCATATCCGGGTAAACGATACGGGCGCCGGAATCCCGGCAGACAAACTGGATCGTATCTTCGACCGCTTTTACCAGGTGGACGATTCCAGCACCCGCAAAAGCGAAGGAACCGGAATCGGCCTGGCGCTGGTGCAGGAATTAGTCAAACTCATGAAAGGGGCGATCTCAGTGGAAAGCCGACTGGGGGCGGGTACCACGTTTTACATTACCCTGCCCTATACACCGCCGTCGCCGGCGTTCCAGCCGCTTGTCATTGCTCCGCCGGCTACCGCAACGCTTGTTGAAAACAATGCCCCGATTCCGGAAGGAACGGAGGAAAACGATCCGCGGCCTTTGCTGTTGGTCGTGGAAGACAACCCGGACGTGCGTTTCTTTATCGCCGAATGTGTAAAGCGTGATTACCGCATCACTACTGCCGAAAACGGCGCTGTGGGTATTCAAAAAGCCATTGAGCGGATTCCGGACCTTATCGTTAGCGACGTGATGATGCCGGAAAAAGACGGCTTCGAACTCTGCGAAACGCTCAAAAACGACGAGCGCACCAGCCATATCCCCATCGTGCTGCTCACGGCCCGCGCCGATGTCGAATCGCGGATTGCCGGGCTGAAACGCGGCGCCGACGATTACCTGGCCAAACCATTCGAACCTGCCGAACTACAGGTACGCCTGGAAAACTTGCTAAAACTCCGCCGCCGGCTGCAACAACGGTATGCCGGTATTCCCGATCTGCCCGCACCCAGCCAGGACCCCGATCTGGTATTGGAGGACGCCTTCCTGCAGAAAATCCGCGACGTGGTAGAGGCTCACCTGTCGGAAACCGATTTTGAAATGCCCCAACTCGAGCGGGCAATGGGCATGAGCCGCAGCCAGGTGTTCCGGAAAGTAAAGGCCCTCACCGGTGCCTCGCCCAGCGTGTTGATTCGCAACATTCGCCTGCACAAGGCCAAAGCATTGTTGCAGGACCATTCACACACCATTGCCGAAATTGCTTACGAAGTCGGCTTTTCCACACCCGCTTATTTTTCCACCATGTTTCTGGAGGCATTCGGAAAAACGCCCAGCGAGTGGCGGCAGGGGTAGACATTTCTGCCATTTTTTTCAAAAAAAAAACCGGATACAACATAGCCGAAAGCCTTTGAGCTATAGTTGAAAGCCCTGCTTATGCCCTGTTCCCACCTTTGTGACAACCACCGACAATCATTAAAACCAGTCACTTTTAAATATTCGGAACATGGAAAACACAACGCAGGTATCTATTGCCGAGATTTTATCCGAACCCCTGAATGCTGAAGAGCTAACTCCGCTCAATCGGCTGACTTTTTTGGGAAGCCACAATTCCTACGATCAGGATTATTCCCCGGTCGAGCAAATTGATACGTTCGGTTGCCGGGCGATCGAGTTCGATATCAACCATTTAAAAGACGGCGATAAATGGTCCGTAAACCATAACGGCGGATATAACCCTGATCCTAATGTTCAAATCGAAGCTTACCTGAACGTTTTGAACGATTGGCACAACAAGCCGGGAAATGCCGACCACGATCCGATTATCATTTATTTGGACCTAAAAACCGTCGAGCATTCCGAGGCAGATTTGACCCTGGCGTTGGAGGAGCATATACGGAATTGTTTTCCGCCAAACGACGCGGCCTTTTTCAAACCAGCCGATTTAATAGGCGATTGCCAGAGTTTGTATGAAGGCGCCATAATAAACGGCTGGCCGACCCTGGCGCAACTCCGCGGTAAATTTATCCTGGTACTCACCGGCGACGGGGAGTCGAAAAAAAATTATGCCAACTACGCTCCCAGGCATCGCTTGTGTTTTGCCGATATGGATATGGACGACCAGCAGTTGTTCCCGTTTGATGTCGACAAGAACCGGGTGTTTTTTAACTACCGGAATTTTGACACCGGCATGATCCGCGACCAGGCGTACAACAACGCGTCCTTTATCCGGTGTTATCCCGCGGCAAAAAGCTTATGCAGTGCGCAGGAAGGTCTGTTCAACGGCGCGCTGAAATGCGGCGTGAATATCATCAGCATCGATTGTTTCGATAAAAACTGGGCGCAGGTAAATATCGACCACACGAAAAATTACCAAATACTAAAACCGCATACGAAAAATAATGCCCCGGTCGCGAATGCCTTTTGGCTGAAAAGTATGACCCCGCCGGAGCAGGTCATGGATTTGAAAAACGGGAGCAGCGCCAACGGCACCCCAGTCGGGGGATGGAGTCAAAATAATATCTACAATCAACTCTGGTATGAAAAAGACGGCTGCCTTTGGAACAAACGGTCCGACACCGTACTGGATTTGGATAATGGGGATACCTACCTGCAAGGTTGGGCCTACAAACCAAACGAAAACAACCAGCGCTGGGAACTGGAACTCCACGAGGCTTATGGATTGTCCTGTAATCCGGTTACCGGAGCCCCCGTTTCTTCCAGTGTTCTTACAGGCGACGCCGATAAATTTACTTTCGAGCCCTTGTCCTTCGACGATTTGGATCAGTTGCCCGAAAGTGTACGGCAATGGGAGCGGAACCTGCACTTCATCAAAAATTACAAAAATCAATATTTGGGAATTTCCCTCGATGTCATAGGCCGGTCGAAACTGAAATTTTACCCGGATAAAAGCGCCATCACCCAATTGTGTTTTCTGCGCTGGAATGCTGACTTTTTAGCGGCTGTTGTCGCTTTTGCCGGAAATGCTCCTGCAAAATGGTATTTGCGCCTTGAAAAGAACCTGTTATCGATGAATAACTGCGGAATCGGGCAACATGAATTGCTGACTGTAGCCGGCGTGCCGGACAAACCCGGGTATTATACGATTCGCGACAGTGTCAATCAGATTTACCGGGTCAAAAATGCCGCGTTGGGCAAGTTTGCCGTCTACAATGCCAGCCAGTTTCAGGCACAAAAGGAAAACGAGGTTCAACTGGGGCAATACTGGATGAAAATCGACGCCGGGGTTGCAACAGGTATGACCGACGTTTCCTGACCGGTTTTCACCGGACTCCAATTATTTAAAATCCACGCGCAAAAGATCATCAGGAAAGCAGGCGCGCACCTGCCTTCTCCTTCACCTTTATTTCCTTGACGCTAAAATTCGCATACCTTACTATGGTTACCCAACACAATTCCGCATACTTCCTCCTGTTGCCCTTTTGCGGGCGGAATGCAGGCACTTCGAATAAAAACCGTTGCGTTTTCCTGTTGGCAAGCCTGCTCCTGCTTGCCGGCACGCTCGACGCCCAAACCACCTGGAACGGCTCGGCCAACACTGCCTGGAACAATGCCGCCAATTGGTCGGCAGGCATCCCCGATAGCAATGACGACGTAACTATTCCGAATGTGGCAAATGATCCGGTTATTCCTGCAGGGGTATCGGCAAACGCAAAATCGGTCACCGTTAACTCCGGCGCTTCGCTCACGATCAGCGCCGCGGGCAGTCTTAGTATCAACGGCTCCACGGGAGTTGGGATGACCAACAATGGAACAGTAATCAACTATGGAACACTCGCTCTTGGGAACATCACGGCATTGGGGACCGTAGGCCTCGAAAACTACGGTACCCTGAACAACAACGTCGGCGCAACGCTCACTATCGACCGACCGTCTCAGGCTATGAATGCCTTGCACAATAAATCTACCGGGACCGTCACCAACTCGGGGAAAATAGTTTTTGGCGCCATCCTCGGATCCAACGGTGCTATTTGGAACGAAGGTTTTATCAACAACAACGGCTGCACGGCGTTGATAAATGTCGTATCGAACAGCTATATTTTCGGTACGATATCCGGCGGAACCTTTACCAATTCCGGTACGATCATTGAAAACAACTCGATAGGCAGTAATATCACCACCAATACAGGTATTATCCAAAACCTCAATGGCGGCACGTTTGGCGTTGTCACGAATACCGGCCTGGTAACCACCGCGGCGGGAAAAATCTGGTCGGGTTGTGTCTCTTCAGACTGGAATGTCGCGTCGAACTGGCACGACGGCGTAGTGCCGGTATCGACAGACCACGTCAACATTTACGACCGGGCCAATGACCCGGCGATACCCAATGGCGCGGTAGCGGCAATCCGTTCCATGGTTATTTTTAGCGGAGGCTCTTTCACAGTTGGTCTCTCGGCCACATTAAACATCGATGACACACAAGCCTCAACCGGCTTGGACAACTTTGGAACCGTAACCAATAGCGGCCTGATGACGTTTGGTGCCGGCTTGAGTTCGGGAGGTATCGGCCTGACGAACAGGGGGCTTTTTACGAATAATGCCGGCGCCGAAATCAGGGCCGACCGGGCGATAACTGCTGGGTTGTACAACTTTGCCGGCACGTTCCACAACTTTGGAAAGATCACCATAGGCTCCGTAGCCATTGCCGGGGACCACGGCCTGATAAACCAGGGTACATTTAACAACAACGCCGGCGGAGAAATCAAAATTGACCAGACAAACGACTTCGGAATTACCAACACCAACAGCAGCACGTTTAACAACAACGCGAAGATCACCATAGGCTCCGTGTCGGGCGTTGGAACGTATGGACTGCTTAACCGGTATAACTTTAACAACAATGCCGGCGGAGAAATTACGATCAACCGCTCTACCTCCGCGGGCATCTACAACACCAGTGCCCTGACCTCCGGAAATATTGTAAATTCAGGTAAAATCACCATCGGGAATTTGGCAGATGTAGGCGTTTACGCCATTCAAAGTACCGAAACGGTCAGCAATAATGCCTGCGGTCAGCTGATGATCAATCATCCAATAAGCAACAGCGGTTCCTTTTCAAATTCCGGCTTGTTTAGTGTAAATACAACCGAAACGCATGTCAACAACGCTCTGCCAAACAACGGTATCATTGAATACCCACAGGGCAACCCCATTCCGGGTGTGACGAACAATGACCTGCTCATTGCTCCAATCACTATATGCGGCATCAGTTTCGCGCCCGCGCTTACTATCGGAAGTACAAACAGTTTCGCTGCAGCCTCCACCTGGTACTGGAACCCATCCCTGACGTCTGTAGCCGGTTCGTACAATCAGGCGACAAATACGTTTACCTGGGCAACCATGCCGGCAACCGGCGTTTATACCTTGTATTTTGTGGTAACGGATAACGCCAATGGTTGTTCCCGGACCGTATCCATCCGGGTGACTGCTTTTCCCGTGACGACGGCCAATGCCGGCCCGGATCAAACCGGTGCGGCCACCTGCGGATTAAGCCAGGTCACGTTGGCGGCCAATACGCCCATTGCAGGCACGGGCAGCTGGAGTATCGTGACAGGCACCGGCGGCACTTTCGGTAATGCGGCCAGTCCGACCTCGACATTCACGGGTAGTGTGGGCGGCACCTATACCTTGCGCTGGACGATTGTAAATAGCATCTGTTCATCGACGGACGACGTGACGATCAAATTCAACCGCAACCCAACAACGGCCAACGCGGGCTCGGATCAAACCGGTTCATCTACCTGCGGCCTGACCACAGTTACCCTGGCAGCTAATACGCCTACTGTCGGTACGGGGGCCTGGAGTATTGTCGCCGGCACAGGCGGTTCGTTCGGCAACGCGAGCAGCCCAACCTCGACGTTCAGCGGTACGGCGGGCAATACCTACACCCTGCGCTGGACCATTTCGAATTCGCCTTGTGTGGCTTCGACGGACGACGTGACGATCAAATTCAACCGGAACCCAACAACGGCCAACGCGGGCCCGGATCAAACCGGTTCATCTACCTGCGGCCTGACCACAGTTACCCTGGCAGCCAATACGCCTACTGTCGGTACGGGGGCATGGAGTATTGTCGCCGGCACAGGCGGTTCGTTCGGCAATGCCAGCAGCCCGAACTCGACGTTTAGCGGTACGGCGGGCAATACCTACACCCTGCGCTGGACCATTTCGAATTCGCCTTGTGTGGCTTCGACGGACGACGTGACGATCAAATTCAACCGGAACCCAACAACGGCCAACGCGGGCCCGGATCAAACCGGTTCATCTACCTGCGGCCTGACCACAGTTACCCTGGCAGCCAATACGCCTACTGTCGGTACGGGGGCATGGAGTATTGTCGCCGGCACAGGCGGTTCGTTCGGCAATGCCAGCAGCCCGAACTCGACGTTTAGCGGCACGGCGGGCAATACCTACACCTTGCGCTGGACCATTTCGAATTCGCCCTGCACGGCTTCGACGGACGACGTGACGATCAAATTCAACCGCAACCCGACAACGGCCAACGCGGGCCCGGACCAAACGGGCGCCGCCACCTGCGGCCAGACCACGGTAACCCTAGCGGCCAATACGCCCACGGTCGGAACCGGGGCCTGGAGCATCGTCACCGGCACGGGTGGTTCTTTCGCCAATGCAAGCAGCCCGAGCTCGACGTTCACGGGTACGGCGGGCACGACGTACGTGTTGCGCTGGACCATTTCGAGCTCGCCCTGCACGGCTTCTTTTGATGAAATGACAGTAGCATTCAACCAGCTTCCGGTGCTCAACTGCCCGAACGATATAACCGTGAATTTCAGCGATCCGGCGTTTGCCCTGACGGGTGCTACACCCGTAGGTGGCGTATACAGCGGCCCGGGAGTGAGCAGCGGTCAGTTCAATCCGGCTACAGCAGGAGGTGGCACGCACACGATCACGTATGCGTATACGAACGCGGCAGGATGTGCGGGCACTTGTATGTTTACGATCACCGTGAATAGCAGCGTTTCCTGTCCGGGCAACAGCACCGTATGCATCGGCGACCCGGCATTTGCCCTGACGGGCGGTACACCCGCGGGCGGCACGTACAGCGGCCCGGGAGTGAGTGGCGGAATGTTCAATCCTGCCACGGCGGGAGCAGGCGCGCATAGTATTACCTATGCGAACGGCGGTGCTTGCACATTTACGATCACGGTCAATGCCGCGCCCACGACGGCCAACGCAGGCCCAGATCAAACGGGCGCCGCCACCTGCGGCCAGACCACGGTAACCCTGGCGGCTAATACGC
>CAYZVM010000139.1:0-8205 GCA_964481485.1 uncultured Saprospiraceae bacterium
TTTTCTCATCGTTTTTGCATTTCACCTGCACCCACCTTTGTCCCAACGGAGGAAGCAAGTGGCATTTCATTCGTCCACACGACACACCGGGGCGCTGGGAAAAATTCTGTTCTCAGCCATTTTTCGCACACAACTAAACCTATCCATCCATGAAAAAAATTGCATTATTCTCATTGTTCGCGATGCTATCGCAAGTTGGCACTTATGCCCAGACCTTGGACAGAGGAAACTTTATGGTCGGCTCAGCAATCGGTTTTTCGACCGCCAACTCCAAAGTGACCACCGGCGACGTAGAGGGCGAAGGGCTTACGGCTCAACAACTCAATATCGCGCCCGCCATTGGCTATTTCGTTTTGGACAATTTTGTTTTGGGTCTCGGTGCCGATTTTACACTGAATTCTGTGACCGAGCCCGGCCAAGACAAAACGACCGACAGCGACTTGCTATTTGGGCCTTTTGCTCGCTACTACTTCCCGGCAGGCGACAATGTTGCGCTCTTTTTGTTGGCTGACTTCGGTTTCGGCAGCTCTACGGACGAGCAAATCATTGGAGAAAACAAACAGAGCGTCGAAACGAACGTCTTTGCCGTAGGCGTAGGGCCGGGTCTGACGGTGTATTCAAAAGGTGGGTTCGGCATCGAAGCGATTTTGAAATACAATTACGCCAACAGCAATTTCGACGCAACCAATGCCGGCGTGACCACTACTACCAAGACACGCACCAACCAATTCGCCCTCGCGCTGGGTCTGCAATATTATTTCGGCGGATTTCGGGGGACGAGAGGTTGAGCACAAGAAGGATATCAGATTGGAGCAAACTGTGTGTTGTACCGGGTTGACATTCATTTGTCTCCCGGTATTTTTAATTTTGATTGCTCTAAGGAACGGGTAAACAATAACTTATCAATTTGATGTGATTTCTTTCTGCCCATACGGCCCATCTTTTTGATTAAAGAGCGCTGCTATTCGCACAAAAAGATGGTTGTCTGGACAAAAACCAACCTACCTGAAATTTACAAGTTATTATTTACCCGTTCCTAAAAAGACAAATTGCTTCATCTTTGGCACAAATTGATAGCATCGTGAAAAATCATTTTCTCCTGCTTTTTTTACCCATTTTTCTCTTTTTGGGGAAAAATGCTGGCGCACAACAAACAGAAGATGCCGTCGCCATCGTCCGAAAAGCCGACGAACGGGCGCGCGGCAAAACCTCACTCGCCGAAATGACCATCACGACCGTTCGCCCCAAATGGACCCGTTCGATGGACATAAAAGCATGGACAAAAGGCACTGAACTGGCGCTCATCCTTGTGCAATCGCCCGCCAAAGACAAGGGCACGACTTTCCTGAAACGCAAAAAAGAAGTCTGGAACTGGCTCCCTTCGCTCGAACGCACCATCAAACTGCCGCCCTCTATGATGTCACAATCTTGGATGGGCACCGATTTTACCAACGACGATTTGGTGAAAGAATCTTCCATCGTGGATGACTACGAACACAAACTGCTCGGCTCCGAAAAACAGGGCGACCGCGATTGCCACAAAATCGAACTGATTCCAAAGCCTGAGGCAGCAGTTGTGTGGGGGAAAATTATCGCGTGGATTGACAAAAAAGACTACAACCAGATTCGCACCGAATTCTACGACGAAAACGGCGAACTATCGCAGACGATGATCGGCTCCGACCTGAAAATACTCGGCGGCAAACTCCTCCCCTCGCGCATTGAAATGACCCCTGCCGGGAAAAAAGGGCAGAAAACCGAAATTGTGTACAAATCTCTCGAATTCGACAAACCGTTGGCAGACAGTTTTTTCACAACGGAGAATATGACGAAGGTTAAGTAGTTTGAAATTGTTTGAAGTTGTTTGAGAATAGTTTGAGGTTATTTGGGGCGGTTAGCCTTTCTTGAATTTATTTCCGCGAAAGCCAGACTTATTGATTGGAGTTATGGTATTGTGGATTTTGACCGACAGCGTTGTAGTTTTTGCCGTAAAATAATCGTGCTGTTCTTTAGTAAGATATTCCCGGTCGAATGCTCTGTAAATTTGAGAGCGACATTCACCACAAGAGCCTTTTGCTATGCTCAGAAAATTGACAAATTCATTGTCGCCTTCCCTTTCAAAACCCTCCGCAACGTTGTCAGGCACCGAGCCAGAGGAATTTCTTATCTGATTTTGGAATTCAAAATCTTCTTTCCAACAATCAGATTTTGTAAGATGATAAATTTCTTTGGCTAATTCCCGGCCAAGTTGCCAAATAATGAGGTCTTCAAATTTTTCAATTGTCATGGCTTGCTTAATTTATTAAAAACATCTTGCAAAAATATCAAACAACCTCAAACCATTTCAAACAACTTCAAACCACATCAAACAACTCACAATGCTCCTTCAACTCGCATGGCGCAACCTCTGGCGCAACCCCAACCGATCCCTCATCACGATGGCATCGGTGTGGTGTGCGGTCGTGCTGGCCGTTGCCATGAGCAGTTTACAAAAAGGTGTGTTCGACCATCTGATTGCCAATGTGGTCAGTTTTTACAGTGGCTATATCCAAGTCCACCGGGCGGGCTATCAAGCGGAGCAGACGCTGGAAAACACATTCCCGCTCACCGATTCTATTCAAAATGCCGTGCTGTCCAGCCCCGGCGTGGCCGCCGCGACACCCCGGCTGGAAGCCTTCGCACTGGCCTCGACCGGCGAAAAAACCAAGGGCTGTCTCGTGGCGGGCATCGCCCCAGAGACCGAAGACCTCGTCACGCGATTGAAAAGCAAAATCGTCGCGGGAGAATATTTGCAGGACAGCTCGCAGGTGATTTTGCTCGCGGAGGGCTTGGCAAAACGCCTGCAAACTGGCGTTGGCGACACCGTCATTTTGCTCGGTCAGGGTTATTATGGTTCCACTGCAGCCGGAAAATACGCCATCGGTGGCATCCTGCATTTCGGCTCGCCCGAACTCAACGACCAAGTTGTGTTCATGCCGCTCGCATTGGCGCAACATTGGCTCGACGCGCCGGGATTGGCCACCACGCTGGTCATTTCGCCCAAAAAACCCGCAGCCACCGAACAAACCGCCGCCCAACTCCGAGCCTCGCTCCCGGCCGATTTTGAAACACTCACTTGGCAGGAAATGATGCCCGACATCCACGAACACATCAAAACCGACACAGCGAGCAGCGTCATCATTCTCGGGGTGTTGTATCTGTTGATTTCGTTCGGCATTTTCGCCACCCTCCTGATGATGCTGGCCGAGCGGCAACGCGAATTTGGGATGCTCGTAGCATTGGGCATGAAAAAACTCCAACTCGCCCGTGTGGTGTTGTTCGAGTCGGTTTTTATCACGTTGACGGGTTGTTTGTTTGGCATTTTGGTCAGCATACCGCTCGTGTGGTGGCTCAAAGAACACCCCATCCGAATCACAGGCGAGATGGCCGAGGTGTACGAAAAGTTTGGGTTTGAGGCCATTTTCCCAGCATCCCTCGCGCCTTCCATTTTTTGGAATCAGGCATTGGCCGTGCTGGTTATTGGGCTGCTGCTGTCGCTCTATCCCGTTCTCAAGGTTTTATTCTTAAAACCCGTAGAGGCCATGCGGGCTTAAAAATTAATGGGATAATACGCTAATTGGATAATGTCAACTCTTAGGAACGATGCCGAAGTAAACTTTTATCAACCTTCATCAACACTCGAAAAATGCTCTTCATCATCGCCTGGCGGAATTTATGGCGTCACCGGACGCGCAGCCTTGCCATCATCAGTTCGGTGGCACTGGGCGTGTGGGCCGGCGCGTTCATCGTGTCACTGTACTACGGCATGGGCAACGAGCGTGTGCGCATCGCCATAGAACAGGAGGTGTCGCACATTCAAGTGCATCATCCGAAATTCCGAGACGACCACGACGTGGTTTTCAATTTTTCGCTCGACAGCCTCGAATTTGCGTTGCGCAATACTCCGGGCGTAAAAGCCTATTCGCTGCGGACAAATGTGCAAGGAATGTTGGCCAACGCCGCCGGAAGCAACGGCGTTCAAATCAACGGAGTTGACCCGGACGCGGAGGACGCAACGCGGGGCTTGAAAAATTTTGTAAAAAATGGCGAGTACCTCGAGGAGGGAAAGAAAAATCAGGTGTTGGTGGGGAAAAAACTGGCCGACAAAATGAAACTCGTGCCGGGCAACAAAATCGTGCTGACGTTTCAAGACAAAGAACAAAATATCACTGCTGGCGCGTTTCGCATTGCCGGTATTTATGAATCTGCCAATGCCCCGCTTGACGAGCGCAACGTGTACGTGCGCCGCAGCGACCTCGACGATTTGCTCGGCACACCGGGACGCGGCACAGAAGCCGCCGTTTTGCTGACTGGCGAAAGCGAATTGCCAGCGGCCATGGCTGCCCTAAAACAACAATTGCCCGGCCTCGAAGTGGAAGACTGGCGCGCCGTTTCTCCCGAAACCGCCCTCGTGATGTCGTCGCTCGACGTGACTTCCTTCATCATTATTGCTATCATTCTTATCGCGTTGGCATTTGGCATCATCAATACCATGCTGATGGCCGTGCTCGAACGCACCCGCGAAATCGGGATGTTAATGGCCGTCGGTATGTCCAAAATGCGGCTGTTCGGCATGGTCGTGTTGGAGACTCTGTTGCTGACATTGGTGGGCTGCCCCATTGGTTTTGGCGTGGCTTGGGCAGTCAATGCTTGGCTATCGAAAACGGGCATTGACCTTTCTTCTATTGCCGGAAATCTGATGAAAGATTTTGGGTACGGAGCCGTGATTTATCCCGATTTGCCGGGCGACAAGGTGTGGCAAATTTTACAAATCGTATTTGTCACGGCATTTCTCGCTTCCGTTTTCCCGGCATGGAAGGCATTGAAAATGAGGCCGGCCGAAGCAATAAGGCGCTGAAACCTCACAGTGTTTTCAAGTTTTTTAAATCTTGGAAAGGCTTGCAAGCAGGAAAAAGATTATGAAAAAAACAGTCATAGACATCCACAACGTCAGCAAAATTTACAACCCGGACACGATTCCTGTGCACGCAGTGAATAACGTCCACCTGCACCTCGAACGAGGGGAGTTCACGGCGCTAGTCGGCCCGTCGGGTTCGGGCAAAACAACTTTGCTCAACATCATCGGCGGCCTCGACGCGCCGACGGAAGGCAGGGTTGTCATCAATGACACGGACATCACGGACTTGTCGCCCAACCGCTTGATTCAATTCCGCTTGCACAACATCGGCTTTGTGTTTCAATCCTACAACCTCATCCCGGTGCTGACCGCCCGTGAAAATGTGGAATTTATCATGCTGTTGCAGGGTGCTTCAAAAGATGAACGCGCACACCGTGTAAAAGAGCTGATGCAAGCCGTCGGCCTTAGCGACAAAATGGATGTGCGCCCGGCGCAACTCTCTGGTGGTCAGCAACAACGGGTTGCCGTGGCGCGGGCGCTGGCCTCCAAACCGCAATTCATCCTCGCCGACGAGCCGACCGCCAATCTCGACTCCAAATCTGCCACAAACCTGCTCGACATGATGGCGCAACTCAACCGCGATGAAGGCATGACTTTTATTTTTTCCACGCACGATGCCCGCGTCATCGAGCGCGCCCGCCGGGTGATTACTTTGGTGGACGGGCGGGTGGCCTCGGACACGGCGCGTGTCGAGGTGAAGCATGATTGAATCCGCGTTTGCGAAACCTGCACGGTTCTTACGTTTGCGAAACCTGCGAGGTTTCGTAAACGTGCGTCCCTAAATGTGTTTTCATGAAAGTCGTTTTTGTCACCGTGTTTTTCTTTTTCGTTTTCCCTTTCGCATCAGAAGGGCAGACCGATTCTGTGCCCGTGCCGGAAGAAAAAACCGCCCGCTTCCATGTTCGAGGTTATTTGAAAGACTTGCAAACAGCGACTTTCACGCCAGACAAAGGCTCGCTTTTTACCGGCAATTTTTTGCACAACCGTTTGAATTTCAAATATGATTTCTCCGAAAACCTCTCGGCTCGGCTGGAATTGCGCACCCGATTGTTTTGGGGCGAACAGGTGCGCTGGACACCGGACTTTGCCACACAGGTGGACTACGAAAACGGTTGGATGGACTTGTCGTGGGTGACCGTGGATGAACCGGCTCTCGTGTTGCACACCATCGCCGACCGCCTTTCCTTGACGTGGCAAAAACAACATTGGGATGTCACCGTCGGGCGGCAACGGGTCAACTGGGGCATCACGACGGCATGGAATCCGAACGACCTTTTCAACGCCTACAATTTTTTCGATTTCGATTATGAAGAGCGACCCGGCAGCGACGCGGTGCGGGTGCGGTATTTTACCAGCGGGATGTCGGGTTTCGATTTGGCGATAAGTCAGGGCAAAGACTCGGCTTCGACGATTGCCGCACTTTTGTATCGTTTCAATCGCTGGGGCTATGATTTTCAGGTATTGGGAAGTTGGTACAAAGACGATGTAGCATTGGGGGCAGGATGGGCGGGCAGCATCGGCGAGACGGGCTTCAAAGGCGAGGCGACTTGGTTTCAGCCGCGAAAATCGTTTGGCGACACGTCCGGCGTTTTGTCCCTGACATTGGGCAGCGATTACAGTTTTGAAGGCGGGTGGTATGTTGGCGGGGCGTTTTTGTACACTTCCGGCGGCAGCGACGACGCGGAAGCATTGGAACAATTGGCCGCCCAACAACTTTCTTCCAAAATGCTGATGCCGTTCAAATACTCCGTTTTGGGACAGGTGTCCAAACAAATCACGCCGCTTTTTACCACCAATCTGAGCCTGATTTATTGCCCCGGCACCGATGCGTTTATTGTTTTTCCCGTGCTAACATACTCCTTGAGCGACAACTGGGATGCAAATCTGGTGGCGCAATCTTTCTTCTCTCCACAAGGCGACAAGTTCAAAAATCGCGGCAACGCGCTTATATTCAGATTGAAGTGGGGTTTTTAATATTACATTTACACCAAATTGACCAGACAATATGAATCACGTTGACTCCTCATTACAAGGCCTTTCGGCGGAAGAGGTGACCCAAAGCCGGGCCCAACACGGCAGCAACCAAATCTATGTGCGCCCCAAACGGCACTTGCTTATTCTCCTGAAAGAAGTAGCCGTAGAGCCTATGTTCATAATGCTGGTGCTGGCTTGCGGTCTTTATTTCGCCATTGGCGACCAATCGGACGCATGGCTGATGGCAGGAGCAATCGTGTTCGTCATCCTGATTGAAATCGTGCAGGAATTCCGCAGCGAAAAAGCCCTGTCGGCGTTGCAACTACTTTCACAACCCCGTGCTGTCGTCATCCGAGCAGGCAAACGCCAAGAGGTGCCGGTGGAGGAAATCGTGGTGGGCGACTTGATGGCTTTTTCGGAAGGCCAGCGTATCCCGGCAGACGGTATATTGCTGCAACACAATGACTTGAGTGTGGACGAAGCCATCCTGACCGGCGAATCTTTGCCTGTTTCCAAAAATATCTCTGAAGGTGAAAACCGCCTATACCAGGGTACTATCGCGGCATCTGGTCTCGGTGTCGCGCAGGTGCAGGCAGTGGGAGCGCGGACGGAATTGGGAAAATTGGGCAAATCCATCGAATCCATCGAGACCGACCCAACGCCGCTCCAACGGCAGATTGACCGGTTCGTGCGACAGATGTTGCTGGCCGGTTTGGTGGCTTTTCTCATCGTTTTTGCCATCAATTACGCTTACGCCAATTCCATCTTGACCGCCCTTCTTTTTTCACTGGCATTTGCCATGGCACTGGTGCCGGAAGAAATCCCAGTAGCGTTCACCACTTTTATGGCACTCGGCGCCTACCGGATGACGCGGCAAAAGATTTTGGTAAAACAACCCAAAACGGTGGAAAGCCTCGGCGCTGCCACCGTGATTTGTCTCGACAAAACCGGCACTATCACGGAAAACAAAATGTCCGTCGCGGAAGTGAGCGACTTTTCCGGGCGAGGGCGTGTGCTCGAATATGCGATGTGGGCCAGCGAGCCGACACCTTTCGATTCGATGGAAAAAGCCATCCACGCAGCCTACGAAAAAGCCGCCGCTCGCGACCGCCGCCCCGATTTTGAAATGGCACATGAATATCCGTTGGGAGGTGTGCCGCCGATGATGACGCATGTGTATCGCTTGCCCTCCCCTGACTCAACCCCACCCCCGGCCCCTCCCCTAAAAGGGAGGGGGGACGTAAAGGTTCCAAAAAGGGGACACCAACCATTTT
>CAYZVM010000139.1:8215-15612 GCA_964481485.1 uncultured Saprospiraceae bacterium
GGGGCCGGGGGTGGGGTTGAGTCAGGGGAGGAGCCGGGGATGGGGGTGGTCGCCGCCAAAGGTGCCGTCGAGCGTATCCTCCAGGTTTGCCTCATCCACGGCGAGCAAGAGCGGGAGATTTTCGAAAAAACAAAAGAAATGGCGCGCAAAGGCTACCGCGTGTTGGGCGTGGCGAGTGCTGAATGGGCAAACAGCGATTATCCAAAAGAACAAGACGATTTCCCCTGGAAATTTGAAGGTTTGGTAGCGCTTTACGACCCGCCCAAGGCAAATATCCGGCAGGTGATAAACAGTTTTTACGAAGCCGGTATCGCGGTAAAAATGGTGACCGGCGACTACCCAGAAACAGCCAAGAACATTGCGGATGAAAGCGGTATCCGGGCAGATGGCGAGGTGCTGACAGGCGAGGAAGTGATGCAAATGACTGAAAGTCAATTGAAAGAAATAGCACCGCGTACTGCTGTGTTTGCCCGGATGTTTCCCGATGCCAAACTGCGCGTAGTGGAAGCCCTCAAATCCAACGGCGAGGTGGTGGCTATGACGGGAGACGGCGTGAACGACGGCTCTGCCCTCAAATCCGCGCAGGTAGGCGTGGCAATGGGCCACCGTGGCACCGAGGTCGCCAAAGGCGCTGCTTCCATGATATTGCTCGACGATGACCTCAGCCACATGGTAAAGGCCATCGAAACCGGGCGGCGCATCTATCAAAACCTGCGCAAAGCCATTCGCTACATCATTTCTATCCACTTGCCCATCGTGCTGGGTGTGCTGCTGCCGCTGCTGTTCGGCTGGCCGTATTTGCACATCCTGATGCCCGTGCACGTCATTTTTCTCGAACTCATCATGGGGCCTACTTGTGCGATTGCTTATGAAAACGAACCCGCCGAACCGAATGCGCTCCAACAACCGCCCCGCGCCAACACCGCCAGCCTTTTTTCATGGCCCGAACTTTCGCTGAGCCTTGTGCAGGGCGCGGCTATTACCATCGGCATATTCGCCATGTACCACTTCGCCATTGCGCTGGGAAAAGACGAAACGACCACCCGTTCATTCGTGTTCATGACCATGTTGTTTGCCAATATCTTCCTCACGCTGGTCAACCGCTCGTTTGAATACACGGTTGTCAAGACCATTTTTTACAGAAACAATTTGCTTTGGGGCATGATAGGAGTGTCGGTTGCCCTGTCCGTTGCGGTGCTGCTGATGCCTTGGATGCGTGTAATGTTCCAACTGGGACCGCTCACACTGGCTGAAGTCGGCTGGTGTTTGCTGGCGGCGGCGGTGTCGGTGGGCTGGTTTGAGGTGTGGAAGGGAGTGCGGTGGGCTTGCGGGTTTGGGTCGCCGCAAATAGGCGTAAATGCGTTATTCGGTACGTATTTATTCTATTTTATCTCATTTCGTTTTATAGATTTTGGAGAAAATCGGCTTCTGAAATTATTACTAGAGTGTGTCTGAAAAATCGAGGTTAATGAAATTGGTTCGTAATTTTCAGCGATGAAGAGATATGAACTACATGATAATCAATGGGATGCAATTAAAGAATTGTTTCCTGAACGCCGTGGGAAAGGCCGTCCCGGACACCCTCCCTGACAAATACTAAATGGCATTTTGTGGATTTTATGCTCTGGTGCTCCGTGGAGTGACCTGCCGGAACGCTATGGTTCATGGAAGCCGGTCTATCACCGTTTTCGTCAATGGCAAAGTAATGGGCTTTTTGAACGGATTTTAGGGTTTTTGCACTTAAAACTGAACGAACAAGGGCTGATCGACTGGGATTTGTGGGAAGTGGACTCCACCACTGTCAAAGCAGCCAAGTCAGCAGCCGGAGCTAAAAAAAAGCCGGTGAACAAGCCTTAGGCCGTTCTCGCGGCGGCTTTACGTGCAAAATCCACCTGGCTTGTGACCGTCACGGCAATCCGCTTGGAGCCGTCCTTACGGGTGGGCAAAGACACGATGCGCCGCAACTGCCAATCTTGTTGGATGGCATCATAATCCCCACCGCCAAAGGCTATCGTTCATGCCCAAACGAGGTGGTCGCCGACAAAGCATACACCGGTAAGCCAACTCGAAAATACCTCGGAAGTAGAGCTATAAAAGCCCTGATTCCAGAGAAAAAACTGCCAAAAGGCAAAAAAAGACGCCAAAAGGCCCCCATCACCGATTCAATGAACAGACCTACAAAGAACGAAATGTAATCGAAAGGCTGATCAATCATCTCAAAGAATGTCGGCGCTTTGCTACTCGATTTGAAAAATTAGCAGCCCAATTCCTCGCTTTGGTTCACCTGGCTTTCATCCGTATTTTGCTTAAACGCCATTTTTCAGACACACTCTAGTCGTTCGTTGCGGGCAAGTAACTTATACCCCGCGTCCAGACAAACGCGCCAAAAAAGAAAGAAATCAACCAGGTCATCTTTTCACTTGGCAATGGGCAGGGTGAGCGCCAGAATGCCGCGATAAAAAAACACACCTTCCGCCAAATACCAAACTCCAGTTATCGTAACGTCAGGCAAGCGGCAAAAAAACAATCCAGCACAGCAATTCACAACTCGCCTGTTACACCGTTTTGCCCAATTTCTTTCGCCCGTAAAATATCAACACCCTGATTGAGAGAAATCACCTATTCTGCTGAAAAACAGCAGTTTCTTTGCGAGACAAACCAAGCCGTTATGTCTCGTTCTCTTTTTCTTATGTTCACGTTGCTGCTATTGGTGGCAGCGGCTCATGCCCAAACTTTCGCCTTTCAGCACCGCGCCCACTCAACGAAAAGTGTCATCCAAGCCGGGCAACGTGTCAAAGTTTTTGCCCGCGATGCCACCGGGGCGCGCGTCAAGTATTCCGGCAAATTAGAGGATGCCAACAACGAAAAATTGGTCGTTCAATCGAGGCACGGAAGGGAGGTCGTCCCGATGGCAAGCATCGAGGAAATTCGCTACCGCTCGTTGTTTGGCGAAAAAATGACCCGGTTCTGCCTGTTCGCAGGCTTGGCCCTGTTGACCATCTTTTTTGTGGGAGCCGCGGCACTTTTTCTTCCGGCCTTAGGGAGCGAATCTGCCTCCAATGCACTGCAAAAGTTGCCTCCAGTGGGAATAGCCGGTGCTGCATTATTAGGGGTCGCTTTGATTGTCGGCATCGCCTCGAAGCAGTGGATTGCCGAACCAGCCACCAAATGGACGGTCGAAACCGTGCAAGCAGCGGGCGAAAACACGCCCTAAATAACGCTCCCAAATAATACCTTTGCCATACATGAACTGGCACACCCTCCCGCTCAAAAAAATCTACGAACTGCTCGGCTCCTCTTCGCTGGGGCTCACGCCCGTCCACGCCAAAGAACACCTCGCCCAATACGGCCCGAACGAATGGGAGGAGGGGAAGAAAAAGCCTTGGTGGAAATTGCTGCTGCGCCAGTTTGTCTCGTCCTAAAATAACTTTACAGGTTAAGAGATAATCCTGCATGGCCTTTACAATCAATAAAGAAGTCTTGCGGGGGTTGTTCGAGGGCAACACGCATGGCGAGGCGACATCAATCAAGGCAGTGCAATACGCCGTTCGGGAGGCGCACCGTTGGCGCCGATCCGCAAACGTGTTGCGGGGTCGTCGCCGGGAGCGGAAGTGAGCCGCCCGGTGTGGGAGATGGTGGACGTGATTGCCCGCTTTGGCGAAAAACTGCGGCAGAGTGGGCAGATAGGCACGTGGCAAAAGAATGGTCACAACCAACTGCTTGAAAGCAGTTCCGGTCTGCAAAAACCTAATAGGTTTTAGAAAAAACGGGGAAAGTCTCGGTAAGAAAGCAGGACAAACCCAAGTTGGAACCCCCATCGTACCGACCGGACAGGAATGAAAAAGCCGGCACCACTGCTTAGTACCGCAAGTAGTGCCAGTTTCGTTCAACAACGCTTCCCCGCCAATCACCCGCTAAACGCGGCGATTAGCACGGAAGCTGCCCTCACCACCTCACCACCTTTCCGCAATACCCGTTTAGCCGAACCAAGTACACCCCCGGCGGCAGCCCGGAAACATCCAGATTCAGTTCATGGGCAGGGGCGGCCACCCGCATGGACATCATTTTTCTGCCAGCCATATCAGTCAATTCCAACACCCCGGTTTCGGCCTCAGGCAGCCGCACGGTGACATATCCCGTCGCTGGGTTTGGAAACACCGAGAAGGTTTTGAGCACAGCCATTTCTCCTGCCGAGGTGGTCTCGCAGGGATTGTTCGGATTGCCCACCACAAAAAGTTCGGAGCTGATAAAGCCCGGCCCTCTTGGCACATACACGAAAAACGTGTCGGCGGCGGTCACCTGAATAGTTTGCGATGTCTCGCCCGACGACCACAAATAACTACCGTGGCCACTCCCCGCATCGAGGAAAAAGTTGCCGTTGCTTTCGTAGCAGGAGATTTTTGGCCGCTTGAGTTGCCAGGGCAAAGAAGCGTAATGATAAGAGCGATAGGCTGTTAGCGTATCGTCGAAACCCAGTTCAAAAACCTTGTTGCCCGCCGTATCCACCACATTAAACACTATATTGGCATCGGGGAATATCCCATAATTGATGAGCGTGTTGCCGTTGGCGAGCCGCTGCGTGCTGCCCATAGCGCGACTGTAAGAGTTGCCATTCTCCACATAACTCCACACCAACTCGGCCGTCATGGCCGATTCGTCCAACCGGTATTCTTTCCCGGCGGCGGGATGGAACGGTAGGCTGTTGCCGCCATTGTCGAAGAGCGTGAGGTTGCCATTTGCAATCCGGCGGCAGTCGTGTTGCGCCAAAAACATATCGGCATCGTTGAGGAAATTGAACTGGTTTTTTTTGCCGCCGAGCCGCCACATTATCGAGCCGTCGAGCCGGTTGATTTTGGTGATTTCGTGAAAATGCCGCACAGAAATCAGGAGATTGCCGTCCGCATCTTGCTCCACGGCGTTCAGATGCGTCCAATCCACATTGACCGGATTGTTCAGGGTGTTCGGGTCCACGTCGGCAAAATCGTAGTGGTCGGCGCAGTGCCATTCAAAAACCACATTTTTATCGGCATCCAATTCCTGAATCACGCCGCTTTTCACCGACGCATTGGGGCTGCCCGGGTTACCGTTGAAAAAAGGATACGCGCTCAAATCCATCGGTACATTTTCAAAACCCATCAACAGGTAGTGGCCGTTTGGCAGCAACTGCACGTCGTGGCCATCCTGAAAAATGCCGTTTTGGCAAAAAGCGGAATCAACTACCGTAAAAGTGCTGTCCATGAAGAAAAACCTGCCCTGCACGGAAAAAGAAATCAGCCCATTGGGCTGCAACCGGAAATCGCCGGAATTGACATTCGCCGGAAAACGCCTGTAATAAACCAAATGGCCGTTGTGGTCCAAAATAGTGTGCGTGGCTCGGATGCCGGTCGGGTTGGGGCCTACTTTTATCGGGCAGGTAAAATAGTAGCCCGCGTTCGTGGTGTCAAAAATTTTGGCCTGAAAAGGCGGATAGTTTTGTGCGGCAAGTTGGGCAGTACAAAAAATGGCAAACCCTGCAAGGAATAGGATTTTTTTCATGGCGCGTAGTTTAAGTGTGGCAAATCTAAGAAGTTGTTTGAGTTAGTAGAAGGCGCGTGTCATTCATCGCTACGCTCTGAATGACAAACCATTTGTAAGGCGGCATCTCGTCGCCCTCTCGAATAAAAAATCCTTGCCGAAAAAAGCAGAGCCAAGTTCATCTCACGCCCCATTCCCTACCTTTGCCCCTTCTTTCCGGCGAACTTAAAGTTCGCGCCATCTTTTTTATGCAAAAAATCCTGATCCTCGATTTTGGCTCGCAATACACCCAACTCATCGCCCGGCGTGTGCGCGAGATGAACGTCTTTTGCGAGATTGCTCCTTTCAACAAAATGCCGGAGTTGGCACCTGATATTCAGGGCGTTATCCTTTCTGGTAGCCCTTTTTCCGTGCGCTGGCCGAATGCGCTCAAACTCGATTTGAACCAAATCGCCGGAAAAAAACCATTGCTCGGCATCTGCTACGGCGCGCAACTCATGGCGGACTTTTACGGCGGAGAGGTAGTGCAGTCCGACAAGCGCGAATACGGCAAGGTGATGCTCCAGCACCACGCGTCAAACGACCCATTTTTTGCCGACATCTCCAAACGCTCGCAGGTGTGGATGAGCCATTCGGACACCATCCTGCGGCTACCGGAAGGTTTCGAGGTGCTGGGACATTCGGATACGATTCCTTACGCGGCTTTCCGCTCGAAAGAGGGGCATTTTGCCGCGCCGGTGTACGGCATCCAGTTTCACCCGGAGGTGTATCACAGCCTCGAAGGTTTTGAGATTTTGAAAAATTTTGTCCACGATATCTGCGGCTGCACGGGCGACTGGACGGCGGCACATTTTGTGGAAGAAACCATCTCCGCGCTGCGCCAACAAATTGGCAACGAGAAAGTTATCATGGCGCTTTCCGGCGGCGTGGACTCCACAGTAGCCGCTACCCTACTCCATCGCGCCATCGGCGACCGGCTGTTTTGTTTCTTTGTTGACAATGGTTTGCTCCGCAAAAATGAGTTTGAAGAAGTACTGCATTCTTACAAAGACATGGGGCTGAATATCGAAGGCTTGGACATGAAAGAGCGTTTTTACGAGGCGCTCAAAGGCGTGAGCAACCCCGAGGAAAAGCGCAAAATCATCGGCAAACTTTTTATTGACATTTTTGAATACGAGAGTGAGGCGCACCCTGATTTTCAATGGCTTGGGCAAGGGACGATTTATCCCGACGTGATAGAATCCATCAGCGTGCACGGCCCTTCGGTCACCATCAAAAGCCACCATAATGTGGGCGGTTTGCCGGAAAAATTGAAACTGAAAATCGTGGAGCCGCTGCGGATGCTCTTCAAAGACGAAGTGCGGCGCGTGGGCAAAGAACTCGGTGTGCCGCCCAATATCCTGAACCGCCACCCATTTCCCGGCCCCGGTCTTGGCATCCGCATTTTGGGCGACATCACTCCTGACAAGGTGAAAATGCTCCAAGAAGCCGACGCGATTTACATCGGAAAACTCCGCGAACACGGCCTCTATGACGAAGTGTGGCAAGCGGGCACCATTCTCTTGCCCATTCAGTCTGTGGGTGTTATGGGCGACGAGCGCACTTACGAACAAACCATCGCCCTCCGCGCCGTCAACTCGACCGACGGCATGACGGCAGAATGGAGCCGCCTGCCTTACGATTTCCTCGCCGAGGTGAGCAATGAAATTGTCAACAACGTAAAAGGTATCAACCGCGTGGTTTTTGATATTTCTACGAAACCGCCGGCGACGATTGAATGGGAGTGATGACCTAGAACGGTGCTGGAATAAAGTGCCAAATTGATGCGCACCTTTTGATGCCATATTTTCTCTTTTTTCGCTCAAATAGCCCTGCTATGCTCG
>CAYZVM010000140.1:0-15580 GCA_964481485.1 uncultured Saprospiraceae bacterium
ACGCGAGTCGCCTACTACTACTTCTTCTTCCCACCAAAGCTGTCCCACACGCCCCAGTCTTTGATTTTTTTGCGCTCGCGCTTGGCGATGACATAGCGCAGAGAAACCGACGTGCCGTGCCATTCAAAAGGGTGGACTTGGTCGCCCGCAAGGTGAAGTTCGGGTTTCCAGTCGAACGCGAGGTTGAACTTTCCGAGGGTTAGTTCTACGCCGCCGATGAACGTAAGGCCAAACACGTTGTCGGCCACTTCTTCATTCTCGGTGCGGCTGGCGGCGCTTTGCCAATAATAGTGGCCACCTGCGCCAGCGTAGAGATTAAGACCACGAAACAGGATTTTCTGGTGTTTTTCGGCCAATAAAGTCAGACCCAATTCGTCGGAACGGAGCGGCGTGTGCAGGATACCCTCCACGGTCCAGTTGTCCACGATGTACTGCTGGGCGGTGATGTTGATGCCTTTGTCGAGGCGAAAACCGACGGCGGTTTTGTAGGATTGACCGAAGGCGAGGTGGCTCAAAAGGGCAAGAGCGGGGATGAGGAGCAAGCGTGTGTTTTTCATATCGCGTGGTTGGTATCTTCGTTTTATGTTTAGAATGTCGAAAAAACGAGGGGCTACATCGGCTATTTCGGGGCGAAATCTGCTTTAAAGTTTTTTTAACCGGAAGGGTGCTATTTTCGCCCGCCAATCAAAATATTCGTTAAAAAAACAGCCGTTTTGCAAACCCATTTTCACCGCCTACGCCAATTCCTGCATTTTTACTGGGACGCTGTCACGAAGTACCAACTCCATTCGCCATTCGTGTTCGAATTGGCCAATGAAGTGTTGGACGGCGAACGCTGGTATTATGCGTTCCGCGACGTGGAAGGGCTGCGCGACAAAATGCTGCACAGCAGCGTCAAACTCGAAGTGACGGATTTGGGGACAGGAAGCGGGAATCCGACAAAGCGGCACGCCTCTGTCCGCCAAATCGCCCGGCAAGCGGCAAGTCCGCCCCGGCAAGGGCAGATGCTTTTTCATTTGGCAAATTGGGCGGCTCCCAAAACCATGCTTGAACTCGGCACCTCGCTCGGCATTGGCACGATGTATCTGGCTTCGGGGATGCGGAGCGCCAAATTGGTGTCGCTCGAAGGCTGCCCCGACTTCGCAAATGTGGCGCGCTCGAACCTCGAAATATTGGGGCTGAAAAATGCCGAGGTCGCGGTCGGCGAGTTCGCCACTACCCTACCCTCTGTGCTCAAACAACTGCAAAAACTTGATATTGTGTTTGTTGACGGCAACCACCGCGCCGCGCCGACACTCCACTATTTTGAAACTTGCCTGCCGTTCGCGCATGAAAAAACGGTTTTCGTGTTTGACGACGCTTATTGGTCGCCGGAGATGACGCAGGTTTGGGAACAAATAAAACACCACCCGCGCGTTACGTTGACGGTGGATTTTTTTGAAATTTCATTGGCATTCATCAATCCCGAATTTCGCGAAAAACAACATTTCAAAATCGTGCCGGCCCGCTGGAAACCGTGGAAAATATTGTAAGTTCCCATATCACGGTTCACGTTTTTACCGCCCGAAACCCACAACCAGAAACCAGAAACTCGCAACCCGAAACCTTTAAACCAGCAACCTTTTTCGTGCAACTCGACCTCACGTATCGCCACATTTGGAGAATCTCCGCCCCCATCATGCTCGGCTCGGCAGCGCAAAATGTCATCGCACTGAGCGATGCGGTGCTACTGTACCATTTGGGAGAGGTGGAATTTGGCGCTATCGGTTTTGTGGGGGTTTTTTATATCACGATTGCGGCGATTGGGTACGCATTTTCGCGGGGCGGGCAGATGATGATTGCACGCCGCATGGGCGAGGGCAGGCCAGAGGCGGTGGGCCACGTTTTTCGCACGATGCTGCTGTTCGAGTTGGGGTTGGCACTGCTGATGTGGGCGTTCATGCGGTACGCCACGCCATGGTTTTTCGAGTTGTTCCTCGACCATTCCCCGGAGGTTCTTAAAAAGTCGCTGGAATATATCCACTACCGGGCATTCGGCATTTTTTTCAGTTACGGTGGCATCGCGTTGATTTCCCTGTATAGCGGCATCGCGCGGCCAAACATTATTTTGGCGACCACGGTCATCCTCGCCATTGTCAATCTGGCGCTCAATTATGGGCTGATTTTCGGTGCTTTTGGCCTCCCGGCTATGGGCATTGGAGGCTCGGGGTTGGCGAGCAGCATTGCCGAAGGAGTTGGGTTTGTGGTGTTTGTGGCCTATATGGTTTTTGACAAAAAAAACCGCCCGCTCCGCATTTTCACGGTGCCAAAACCCGACTGGCCGCTCACCAAACAACAACTCAAACTCGCCCTCCCAGTGGTAGCAAATGCAGCAGTCGGGCAAGGCAGTTGGGTCTTTTTCTTTGGCATGGTGGAGAATCTGGGGCCGCGCGCATTGGCGATTTCCAACCTCGCCCGCATGGTCTATTTGCTTCTTTCCATCCCGATGTGGGGTTTTTCATCGGGGGCCAATACGCTGATTAGCAACTTGATAGGGCAAAGCCGACACCACGACGTGTTGCCCGCCGCCTGGAAGACGGGCAAATTCTGTTGGGCGATTTCAATGATTTTGGCTGTGCCGATTTTGTTGTTTCCCGGCCAATTGCTCTACCCCTTGTTGGGCAAAGAAGACATGAGCCTCATCGGCGAGTCGCAGCCGGTTTTCTATCTGTTGCTGCTGATCCTCTCAATGGCGACGTTCGGAGTGGTGTTTATGAACGCACTGGCAGGCACGGGCGCCACTTGGTTTGGTTTGAAATTGCAGGCACTGGCGGTCGGCATTTATTTGGGCTACCTTTTTTTCATCACCAATTACACCGCGCTCGGGTTGCTGTGGGTATGGGCGGCGGAGGTGTTGTATTGGGCGGTGATGCTTGCGCTGGTGGTGTGGTATCTACGGACTGCGTATTGGCACAAGATGGAGTTTTAAGCCCCCATCACCCCTTTTTCAACAATCTGCTCGCCAAGCGCCGAGCCTCCTGTTTCGGGCTTTTCCACCATTGCACAGAAAGTGTCGGCACCGCCTCTATTTTGTTGCGGTGGAAATAGTTTTTCATCTTCTCTTCCCATTCGTAGGATGGCATCGGCGATTTCGCCAACACGCCGTCGAAGAGCAAGACGCTGTTGTGCTCTTTTTCATTTTTCGCTTGCAAAAACAGCGGCACGCGTACACCCGCAGCTTGCGCGTTGCGGCGCATCATGCTGGCTTCAAAATAGGGGCGCAATGCCATTTCCACCTCCTCCATAAATGTCGAGAAAGGATGGAATGACTCGGTGTAATTGAGCAGTCCCTTCAGTTTTTGCAATTGCTCTTCGGCGGCACCGCTGTCGCCTTGCTGCAAATAATCGGCAAAGGTGACGAGGTGAGAAAGGATGCAGGTGCCGAGGAAATTCTTGTCCGCTGCCAGCACAGCGTACAGCCCCGAAGGGATGGAGTGCGCGATAAACATTTTCTGTGTAGCGCGGGTCAGCACGACGTGCAACTGGTTGAAACCCAATTGGCTGTTCCAAAAATGCAAGTCACGTGTGAGCGCACCCTGCGCGTTGGTCATGCCGTGCGTGAGCGAAATCAGCAGGATGTCCACGTGCTGGCCTTGCAGCTCGGCGAATTGGTACACGCCCAAACCGCTAAGCAGCATTTGTTGTATTTTTTCGTAGCCCGGCTGTTTGCGCTGGCGGATTTTGAGCAGTTGGCCAGCGATGAGGTCGCGCTGCTCCACGGTGGCGCAGGCGATGCCAACCACAGGATAAGTGCGGGCGATGGTGGGCTCTATCAGGTTCAGCCAGTCAATGATTTGGCGGGCTTCGGCTTCATTGGTGCGGTTGGATTCGTCGTAGCGGCCTTCCACGTTGGCGACTACGGTGGCTTCGCGGGCGCTACGGTTGGACGGGAGGCGTTTGTACGGCGTGTCGAAGGCGATTTTATTGAACCTCACCCATTCCTCGGGGCTGTCCTGGTGTTGATATTCGAGGGTGTGGGCTTTCGCGCCGATGCCTTTGCAAAATTCGAGAAAATCGTCTTCTGCCATAGGGGTCATGTCCTGTTTCGAGTCGCCAAACACGACGAGGTTTTTCGCCATTTCAAACAAATGGTAGCACTCCTGTTTGGGGATATTGTGCGCTTCGTCCACCAGCACCACGTCAAATTTCATGTTGGACAATTGCACCACGTCGAGCGCTACCTGTGGCGTCACAAGCAGCACCGGGAGGGTTTCGGTGAGCGGCTGAATGTGTTTTTGAAACAATTCTTCGGACTTGGTTCCCGCAGAAATTGTCCGGTTGTCTTTGCCAAACCAAGTCTTAAATGCCTTACTGTCAACGGATTTCAAACCGCGCAAGGCTTTGTTTTTGCGGTTTTGCCATTGGGCGCTGATTTGGAACGGCAACATCTCGCGGAGTTCGCGGAGGTTGTTGTTCAAGTTTGCCAGCGTCGTGTCGTCCCACTGCATCCCGGGGTTGAACTCGTTTTGCAAAAGGTGGTGCAGGTACCAACTTTCAAACGCAGCCAACCAGTTGTTCGGCTTGATTTTGCAGAGGGCGCGCACCACTTTTTGCTCGGCAGGGCGCAGGCTGAGCCAGTGTTTTTGCCAAATATAAAAATCTTCGAAATCGCGGAGATAGAACTGCGTGTCCTCCAAACGGGCAATCACATCCTCCAAAAACTCCTGTCGTTTCGGGATGGTAAGCATCTCGTGTTTCAGCGCGTCGTCATAAAGTCCCGTCGTGTTGAATTCTTCCAAAAACACATCCATCGCATATTCCAACTCCTTGATTTGCTCCCGAAAATCGAGGTCGGCCTGAATGCTTTTGCCATTCAGGCGGCGCACATCTTCGCGCACCACGCTGGGGATGCGCCGCCGCCACAGCCGCAGCGATGCTTCAAAGTCCTTCGTGAGTTCGGAGATTTTTTTGATGTTTTTATTGTCAAAAAATGCCGGAAAGTCGAATTCAAAATACTTGCGCAAGCCGTAAGCCCGGCGCATCTCGTCGAATGTGGCGCCGATTTTTTCCTTCGCCGTCACGATTTCTTTGTATCGGTCAGAAAACACGCCGTAGAGTTTTTCTGCTGCCGAAATCGGTTTTTCAAAGTCGCTGCCAAAACGGTTCACGCCGTCCTCCAGGCCATCGCGGATTCGTTTCACGAAAGCAGCCAAATCGGAATAATACTGCTCGTAGTGGTCGAGCAGGGTTTCGGAGTAGTCGTTGGTTTTGGAAATATAGCGGTGTTGGAGGGCGGTCGCCTTGGCCAACAGCATCTTCACCTGTCCCTCCGTCCAGGCCAAACCTTTTTGGGTGTCGTGGTTGAGAAAGACCGAATTGTTGAGTTTTCCGAGCGGGTGCGTGAGGGTGGGAAAACGGCGGAACAGCGGCTCGCTGGCGTAAATCGCCGTCACGATGCCGTCGTATTCTTTTTTGGAAAATTCAAAATCCTGCGGGTGCAAATAACTGAGCAAGAGTTCCTTGCCTTCTGTGCGGTTGGCGCGCAGGTATTTCCCGACGGTTTCTGCAAAATTCAATTCTCCGAATAGGGGAGCGTGGAGTTCTTCCCAAGCATCGTCGAGTTTGCGCTGTTCGCGCTGGGTTTTGTTCAGCACGGCTTTGAACAATTCCTCGTCGTAGAGTGCCTTGTTTTTGTTTTCAGAAGCCATGCGGAGCATATCGGCGAGCATGAGTTGGTCGCTCGAAATATCGCGCAACACAAACGATACGTCGCCAAAACCTTTTTCCAGCAAAAACTTCTGCGCCCGCCGGAGAGCATTGATGCTTTTGGAAACGACGAGGCATTTTTTGCCGTGCGAAAGGGCGTTCATCACGATGGCCGAAATGAGGTAGGTCTTTCCCGTGCCAGAAGTGCCTTCCACCACTGTGAGCGCATTGTGATGCACCGCGTGCAGCACCGAGCGCTGCGAGGGGTCGAGCGGGAGCATGGTGAAGGTGTGTTTCCAATCCGCACCATCGGCGGGCAAATCGGGCGCGACGGTCGGCGGCGTGGTCACTGTTGTGCGCGGCAGTGTCGGGAAAATGCCCGCCACCGCCGACCACAACAGACGCCCCTCGTTGATGATTGTCTTTGCCGCGCCATTGGAGGGGAACGGCTGGATGCTGAGCGGCAGGCCATCTTCCACGAGGCCGAGCATGAGGCGAATGCCTTCACAGAGGTCGTCGAATGTTTTGGTATTCAGGGTTTTATTTTCAGCCAGCTGTTGCGCCCGGCGCGAAAAATCGGTGCCGTGCAGCGCATCGAGCAGGTGAAAAAAAGGGTAATTGGGCATGGCCGAATGTCCTTCCGTGCGCTGCACCGACCATGAGTCAGCGTGCTGCGAATGTGGCTCCAATGAAAATTGCCAGACAAACAAAGGTGCGGCCACGTCGTAGCCGCCCAATTTTGCCATCACGAAAGGATATCCGATGCCGAGGTTTTTTGTGCCAAACACTTTTTCGCGGTTGCGGGCTTCAAAGTAAAAGTGGTTGAGCCACTCGCCAGCGGGGAAATTGGCCTGCACGGCGAGGTCGAACGTGCGATTTTCCACCAATTCGTGGATGCACCGGATAGCGAGGTCGGTATCGAGCGCCGTCAAATCGGCTTTTACCGGTTCGTTCGGCAGGGCGGAGAGCCATTCGAGGGCGGCACCGCTGTATGAAGGGGCAGATATGGATTTCACGTCAGTCACGGGTACGGCAGGAATTTCAAAATCAGACATATTATCGCGTTTGGTTTCCAGTCAATTGTGCGTTGCAAAAGAACGGTTTTTGTGGGATTTTGAAATAACTTGTTGGAGAGTTTCGGTTATTTTTGCAATCGGTTGCCGATATTTATTGCTGAAAATGAAAAGCCGCCGGGTGTTTGGTACACCCGGAGGCTTTTTCGTGTTTGGATTTGTCCTTTTACAAAGGGTTGTTCAGTTTTTCTTTCGCTTTGACTTGTCATTTTCCAGTGAAAATCGAACTGGCTGCCCATCTGCTTCGCCGGGAAACCAATGTGGCATGAGTGCCAACACACGCAGCACTTCTTCACCACTGAGACCGCCATTTTCCGCACACAAAAGCCCCTTAACTTTGAGTCATGATGGAAAAAAAGCAAGACAAACAGATTCGTCGGAAGTACGACGAAGGCTTTAAAACGGAAGCATTTCGGATGGTATCAACAGTTCGGAGCATACCGGATGTAACGCGTTCACTGGGGGTCAGCGAGAATCTGCTATACAAATGGCGTTCGGAGCAAAATCCGTCCTACACGCCGGAGGAGGCTGGCCAACAGGCTGAATTGGAGAGCCTGCTCAAGCAGTTAAAACAGGTTGAAATGGAGCGGGACATTTTAAAAAAAGCCTTGGCCATCTTCGGGCGAACGACGTGAGGGAGGTTTACAGGGTGGTCACCTGGATGTCTGGCGATTATTCGGCGCGGGTGTTGTGCGAAGCTATAAGTGTTTGTTTTAGTTTGTTTTACGCTTGGAGGCGAGGGGCGAGTTATGGCATGGGCAAGTCCCGGATGGAAAGAGCAGCGCGGGTCAAGGAACTTGGCCCCCCCTTGGGTTCGCTCTGCAACCATTTCTTTATTGCCTGCGATATACCCTTGTGCGAAATTGCTTTTTTCTCCAAAAATTGCAGAATGGAGGCATGGGCGTAAAGAATGAGTTTACGGGTGGGTTGCGAAAAGCGGATTAACCCTTTATCGCGTATTTCTGCAAAGTAGCCTTGGAACTGATGTGCAGAAGTTTCGTCGCCTCTTCGTCATTGATCCGTTTTTCATCCTTTGTGTCATAAATCCAGACAAGACCGGATTCTGCTTGCAAGTTGTTTGCAAATAAAAAAGGAGTTACAAACTTTCGTTCGTAACTCCTTGATTTTCAAGTCGGGATACCAGGATTCGAACCTGGGACCCCCTGCTCCCAAAGCAGGTGCGCTACCGGACTGCGCTACATCCCGAAAAAAATACGCCCGCAAAAGCGGGCTAAAAAAACTGCGGATAGGCCGGGATTCGAACCCGGGGCACAGGGTTACCCGTGCGTCGGTTTAGCAAACCGGTGGTTTAAGCCACTCACCCACCTATCCCAAACGGGTCGCAAATGTAATGCAGTCAAACCCGTACTGCAAAACCAACTGCCCAACATTTTTTTCAATTTCAAAAGTTCCGGCTTTTTGCCCTCGAAATTTAGTTCAGCCGTAAACCTTTTCGAAGCTATTTCTTCCCCGCAATCTTCACCAACTCGTTCAACTTCCAAAGCGCATCCATCGGGGTCATCGTGTTCAAGTCCAGCGCGAGCAACTCCTCTTTGATTTTCATCGTGTAGTCGTCCACGTCGAAGATGTGGAGTTGCAGCGGCGAGGCGATGTTTTTGACTTTTTTGCGCATTTCGGCTTGAGTCTCTGTTTTCTGCTTCGGTTGGGTTTTTTCTGAAGCATTTTCGCCAACCGGAAGGTTGGCGTTACTTTCTATCTGCTTGTCTTCCAACGTTTTCAAAATCTCATTCGCTCGCTCCACAATCGTTTGCGGCATTCCGGCCATGCGTGCCACATGGATGCCAAAAGAGTGATTGGAGCCGCCGGGCGTGAGTTTTCGCAGGAAGATGACCTTGTGGCCGACTTCTTTGGTGCTGACGTGGAAATTGTGGACGCGCTCGTGGGTTTCGGCGAGTTCGTTGAGTTCGTGGTAGTGCGTGGCAAAGAGCGTCTTTGGGCGGGCGCGCTCGTTGTCGTGCAGGTATTCTGCGAGGCTCCAGGCAATGGAGATGCCGTCATAAGTACTGGTGCCGCGACCGATTTCATCGAGCAAGATGAGCGAGCGGTCGCTGATGTTGTTCATAATCAGCGCGGTCTCGTTCATCTCGACCATGAAAGTGCTCTCGCCGCCGCTGATGTTGTCGCTCGCGCCCACGCGGGTGAACACTTTATCCACCAAGCCGATGCGGGCGCTTTGGGCTGGCACAAAACTGCCCATTTGCGCAAGCAAAACTATAAGTGCTGTCTGGCGTAGCAAGGCGGATTTACCCGACATATTGGGGCCGGTGATAAGGATGATTTGCACCGTTTCGTTGTCGAGGTACACGTCGTTGGGAATGTAGGATTCGCCGATGGGCAACTGTGTTTCTATGACGGGGTGGCGGCCTTCGCGGATGTCGAGCAGAGTAGTATCGTCAAGTTCGGGGCGGATATAGTGGTTTTTCACGGCGATTTTTGCAAATGACAAAAGGCAGTCGAGCCGGGCAATCAGATGAGCGTTGTGCTGCACGGGCTGGATGTACTGCCCAATTTCTTCCACAAGGGCGCGAAAGAGTTTTTCTTCTAATTCCAAAATCTTCTCCTCTGCGCCCAATATCTTGGCTTCCAATATTTTAAGTTCCTCCGTGATGTAACGTTCGCCGTTGGCAATGGTCTGTTTGCGCGTCCATTCGGGCGGCACCGAGTCTTTCCATTTAGAGGTGACTTCGATGTAATAGCCGAACACATTGTTGAATGCAATTTTCAGACTTGTGATGCCCGTGCGTTCGATTTCGCGCTGCTGGATTTCCAACAACAGTTCGCGGCTATTGCGGACAACATTTCGGAGGTCGTCCAATTCCGGGTTGCAACCGTCGGCCATCGCAGATCCTTTTCGGATGTCAGCGGGCGGGTCGGGAGCAATGTCTTTTTCGATGCGTTCCCGCAAAGTCAAACACGGATTCAGCCCTTCTCCCAACTTCCGCAAAGCCTGATGATTGGTCAGCAACAATTGCGTTTTCAAATGTTCAATCGCCATCAATGCCCGCCGCAACTGCATCGCCTCGCGCGGGTTGATTTTGCCCACCGCCGTCTTGCTCATCAGCCGTTCCAGGTCGCCGATGTGCCGGATGTGTGGTTCTATTTCATTTGCAAATTCCTGATTTTCAACAAAAAAAGAAACTACGTCGTGGCGTTCCTGAATTTGAGCGAGGCTGGTGAGCGGCAACAAAACCCATTTTCGCAGCAACCGCGCTCCCATGGGCGACACCGTTTTGTCCAAAACTTGGAGGAGCGAGGTGCCTTGCTCGTGGTTGCTCGACACCAATTCGAGATTGCGGATGGTGAATCGGTCGAGCCAAACATAACGCTCGGTTTGCAGTCGGCTCAGGCTGGTGATGTGGGCGAGTTTGGTGTTTTCGGTGGCGGCGAGGTAATGGAGCGCGGCACCGGCAGCCGTTTGGCCGAGGTCGAATTCTTCCACGCCAAAACCTTTGAGGCTTTGAGTTTGGAAATGCGAGAGCAATTTTTCGCGGGCGAAGTCGCGGGTGAAAATCCAGTCTTCGAGGGTGTTGGTGTAAAACTTGTCGCCGTATTGCGCCGCAAATTCCTTCATCCGGCTTTTCGGCAAAATGACTTCGGCGGGCCTGAAACTTTGCAGCAATTTGTCCATCGTGCCGAAATCGCCTTCGGAAACAAAAAATTCACCCGTCGAAATGTCGAGAAATGCCGCGCCAAATTGTTCGTGTTGCCCCCACACCAGCGTCGCCAAAAAGTTGTTCGCATTGTGGTCGAGCAGCGCATCGTCGGTGGTGACACCGGGCGTAACGACCTCTGTCACAGCACGTCGCACGACTTTTCCCGGCGTGGGTTTTTCCATTTGCTCACAAATCGCCACCCGGTAGCCCGCCCGCACGAGGCGTGGCAAGTACATATCCATCGCGTGGTAGGGGAAGCCCGCCAGTTCGATATCGGAGCCGCCGTTGTTGCGGCTGGTGAGGGTGATGCCGAGCGCACGGCTGGCCTTCACCGCATCTTCGCCGAAAGTCTCGTAAAAATCGCCTACCCGGAACAGCAGGATTGCGTCAGGATATTTGGTTTTTACCGCCACATATTGCTGCATGAGGGGTGTGGTAGGGGCACCGCCGCTATTGTTGGTTGTTCCGTCTTTTTTCGCCTTTGCCATTTCAAAAAGTCATTGCCGTCATTAAGGTCATTGCGTTATTGGGTGGGTAAAGTTAGCGCGGCGACGGATATGGCTAACATTTTTTGGTGCCTTGCTCACTGACTTTGCTCGCTGTTCTGAATATTTTGATTGTTGATAATGATGGTCGGCGGAGCGTTTTTGCCCTTTTGGCCGCCGGTTGGTGGCTGGAAGGTGATGAGCAATTCGCCTAAGTCGGCCACGCCGTTTTGTGGCTTGGGCAACGGCAACATTTGTGCGGCGCTGAGGCCGTTTTTAAAATCGAGGGCTATTTCGATCAGGTTGTCTTTTGGCGATGGCACGCCCTGCAAGCGGAACTGATTGTTGGACGGCAACACAGGCTGCACGAGGTTGTTGCCTTTTACATAGACCCGTGCTACGTCATGGGCAGCGATGTTTTTGCCATTGATTTTGATGCTGCCGATGACCGTCAGGGTCGAGATTTCGGCGACTTTTTCAGTGCTTGTTGCGGGGTTCGGCTCTTCGCCTGTTTTGAGCGAAAAGCCATCTTTGCTTACGCCCAGTTCGCTGGGGCGTTTGGCGGAAAACATTTGATACACGACGAACACCAGAATAGCGGCGGCTATCAGCCCCAACGCGATTTTTGTTTTATTCATATTCAAGTTGTTAGTTGGCGCTAAGTCCGGTTTTTTCGGTTCAAAAGCAAAGTTTTCTTCCTCCATTTGCCCGCCGCCGTAACGACCTCTCAGCGAGCCTGTTTCTTTCCCCGCATTCCGCCGCCGCTCTCTTTCGGCTTCCGGCATGATGCCGTCGAGCAGTTCTTTGACCGGAAATTTCATTTTCAAATCTTCGTGCAATTCCTCTTGCACCCCCATTTCATCCAACAACAGCAGACGGTCAAATCTAAAAGGCGTGGCCTCAGGATAGCCGGGTATCGGCACGAGTATCTCGTGTTTTGTCCCTTTCAATTCGGTGTTCAAATCGTCTATTTCGTGGCGGATGATGTCCAGCGTGGCGCGTTTCCGCCCTTCGCCGGTGACGGTTATCAGGATTTTCCGCTGCCGGGTATCGGCTTTTATCAACGCCTGCGTATTGTCTTTTTTGATGATGACGCCCTTGAGCCAGTAAGACTGGTTGTATTGCCTCATGCGCGTGATGAAGCGCGGCATCAGGCTGTCGGGCAAAAACTCGTAGGCGTATTGCAGACGCAAACCCTCCGTAAAATGCTCGTCGAGCAAGGGTGGCTCGTCTTTGGGCAGCAGCGAAGGCACGAGGAAATGCTCTTTGTCGAGTTGGTAGCAAAGCTCGAACTGCTCCATGAGGCCTGTAATCACATGGTATTTGTCTTTGTAATTGCCTGCCGACTGCAAAATATCGGGCAAATCCCTCGGGTGCAATTTGCCCTTGTTTTGAAAAAGCGTGTTGTTGTTGATGATGGCGTAAATGCCCTTCGTCACCCACTCCGGTTTGAGCACATTGGTTTGCGAAGGTTCGTCGCGTTTACCGTAGTTATACACGATGCCGAGGATTTGCAGCAAATCCAGCAGGCGCAGTTGGGTATCGTTGTCGGTGCAGCCGTTGGCGTTACAAATGGCGTAATACTCGTTCAGGTTCAGGTAGTCACGGTCTTTTTGCCGCGCCTCCACGGCTTCTTTTACGGCTATCCAATTTTTGGGCAAATCGTCGCGGACGTGTTTCAACTCCGGCGATTGCAGGGTTTCGGTGATGCAGGTTTTGAGTTCGTCAATGCCGATGCGCTCGCAGGAAGAGGTGCGGATAAACTCCACGATGTTCTTCGGGTAGGCCTGCTGCAATTCATTTTCCGCCAGTTTGAAACTCTCGCCGTTGTCGTCTATTTTGGTGTAGGCCACTATCACGGGCGAGTCCTTGCCGTAGGTTTTTATCAGGTTGAGCCAGTTGTCCGTTTGGTCGTCGTTTTGGTTGTTGGCGCGCGCGTTCACGGCGAGGATGTAGAGCGTGCGGTCGGTCATAAAAAACTGGTGCAGCGCCAGCATGATTTCTTGCCCGCCAAAATCCCAGATGTTGAACTGCACCTCCTCAGGCCGCCATTTCCAGATGTCAATACCCTGCGTGGCCGATTTTTTGCCGCTCCATCGGTCGTGCATGAGCCGCTCCACCAGCGCCGACTTGCCCGCCTCTCCGTCGCCCAACAATATGACTTTCAATTCATTGAGTTTGACCAAGGCCCCAGCACGGTGGGCTTCCTGCAAGTCGAGGATGGTTTTGAGCAGTACCTCCGGGTCTTCCTCGAATACCTCATCGGGGATTTGAAAAGGGAACGGATTACCTCGCAGTGAAAGCCCTTTTTCCCAGTCTTCTTTCCCTTTATTGGGCTTCAAATTTTTGAGTTCTGCGATTTCTTTTGGCAGCGCCGTCAGTTGATTGGCACCTAAATTAAGGGTTTGCAAATTTTTGAGTTCGGCGATTTCTTTTGGCAATGCTGTCAGTTTATTGGCACCTAAATTAAGCGTTTGCAAATTTTTGAGTTCGGCGATTTCTTTTGGCAGCACCGTCAGTTTATTGTCGTCTAAATAAAGGATTTGCAAATTTTTGAGTTCGGCGATTTCTTTTGGCAGCGCCGTCAGTTCATTGCCACCGAAATCAAGCGTAGGCAAATTTTTGAGTTCGGCGACTTCTTTTGGCAATGCTGTCAGTTGATTGCCGTATAAAATAAGCGTTTGCAAATTTTTGAGTTCGGCGACTTCTTTTGGCAGCCCCGTCAGTTGATTGTTGCTTAAATTAAGCATTTGCAAATTTTTGAGTTCGGCGATTTCTTTTGGCAGCACCGTCAGTTGGTTGCCGTCTAAATAAAGGATTTGCAAATTTTTGAGTTCGGCGATTTCCTTCGGCAGCGCCGTAATTTGATTGCCGCCTAAATTAAGCATTTGCAAATTTTTGAGTTCGGCGATTTCCTTTGGCAGCACCGTCAGTTGATAGGCGATTAAATCAAGCGTTTGCGCGTTTTCTTCTTTCGCTTGGCGAATTGCTTGTAAGGCTTTTTCGTATGAGGCATCCATGTGCTGCGCTTGGTTTTTTTATGAATGATAGCCATCCCGGGCTTTTTTGTCCGGCGCTCAAAAGTATGCCGAAAAGGAGGAAGGTTTGAGAAATTTTCAAAGTTTGTAAACCGCTTATCGGCGCGGCGGTGCGCAGAAAATCGGCAAAAAGTGTAGTTTTTTTTGAAGTGGCCAGCCAAGTAACTTCACCTCCGGATATGGCCTTCAGGCTTGCCTTTTTTTAATCCGCATCATTCACATCATTTCTTCACTTTTTAACACACATTCCAAAGATGAAAAAAGCACTTTTTTTCAGCGTATTCGCCGCCGTTCTTCTGTTCTCTTGCCAAAGGGAAAATTCCTCCACCGTGACGACCTCAGGACTCGACAACCTGCCGGTAAGCAGCCGCGGCCCGTGCATGGATATCAACATTGATGGAGGCGACGGGCTGGGGCTTTGCGGTGTGCCAGCCGGGGCTGGCACCACCCAATGCGACCTTTGCGGCACATTGTCCAACGATATCATTATTGTCGGAGCATCCGCCATATACACATTAGATGGAAATGATGCGTTTGCGCTGTACAATTTTGACCCGGTCAATGACGTGACGGTTCGGGTGTATTTTAATTGCGACGCAACCGCTGTCAACATTTTGGTTCCTGCCGACTCAAAAGTGTTTTACAAAATTGATGTGGACGCCAATGGCTGCTGCTTTGCCGTACCCAACCCGGGGCCATGCTGATTGGGAGTGGACATCATCCTCCTTCGTTGAAAAAATCAGAAAGGGCGTCGTGCAATGCACGGCGCCCCTTTTTGTGTCTGGGATATTGAGAGAACTTATTTGATGATCTCCGCCCAATTCACCGTGTCGTTGTGCGAATGGGTGAAGCCCATCGCCCGCTCTTCGGCGATGGTGCCCGCATCGCGGAAGGCCATGACGTAGGTTTTGCGCCACGCATCGGTGTAGTTTCCGCCCGAGCCGTGCACAATCCTTTCATCGTGGATGGTGACACTGCCTCTATTGACGGGCAAAAAAACAATCTGGTCATCGGGCTTCATTTCGATGACGAGTGTGTGGGAGTCGTCGCGGCTGACTTCGCCATCCTGCTGATGGCCATAATCTTTGGGGCGGTGAGGGCGCAGTTCCGGTTCTTTGTTTGAGCCGGGCACAACTTGGAGGCAGCCGTTTTCGGTGGTCGCGTCATTGAGCGCGAGGGAAAAAGTCGCCGTCCACGTATTTTTTGTTTTTGGCCAATAACCTAAATCTTGGTGCATGGCGAATTCGGCCTGCGCTTTATTGGGCTTTTTTGCCAAAAACTGTTCGTAATCCATCTGCGCTGTGCCTTCTTCGTACAGTTGATCGGCGATGTTTTGCGCCAGCTGTTGAAAAATATTGCCCTTGAACTCCGGGCGGTACACACTCGGCAACATGGCGTTCACAAGCCAAAATTCTTCCACCGGCGTGCCGTAGGGCTGGCTCATGTCGCAAAAATCCCGACCCATGTTCGGCTCTTTTCCATTGATAAAATGCTCAAACCAAGGGTCGAGGGTCGCCATTTCCGCTTCGGTGAGCACATCGTGGAGAACAAGATAGCCTTGCTCTTTGAACTGGCGTATTTCTTCCGGGGTGATGCGGTAGGTGTTGTTGTGGCGGCGGGGAGCA
>CAYZVM010000141.1:0-15530 GCA_964481485.1 uncultured Saprospiraceae bacterium
TCGCGCCCGATTTCGAGCGCTGCGGCATGGTGACGGATATGCTTTTTGCCGACCTCGACGGCGACGGCGTGGCGGAGTTGGCCGTTTGCGGCGAGTGGATGCCCGTCACGGTATTTCGATTTTCCGGCGGAAAATATGCCAACGCCACCGAAAAATTCGGCTTCTCAAAATCCGACGGCCTCTGGAACAGCCTCGCCGCCGCAGACCTCGACGGCGACGGCGACCTTGATTTGGTATCTGGAAATTTGGGGCTGAACTCGCGGCTGCCAGCCTCCGCCGAATTTCCCCTGCGCGTCTTTGCCAATGATTTTGACGGCAACGGCACAGTGGATCCGATTGTGACTTTTGCCGAAGAAGGAAAAAACTTCCCCCTCGTGCAAAAATGGGTGCTGCAAAAACAGATTCCAGCATTGAAAAAAAACCTGCTGTACTACCGGGATTATAGCCGGGCGACCATCGAACAGGTGTACCCTCAAAAAGAACTCGACGCGGCGCTCAACCTGTTTGCCTACACCCTCGAAACCTGTTGGTGGGAAAATCAGGGCGGGCGTTTTGTGCGGCGCAAACTCCCCAGCCCAGCACAAACCTCCCCGGCAAACGCAATTTTGGTGGAAGATTTCACTGGCGACGGGCGCGTGGACATTCTTTTGGCGGGCAACAAATACGGCATGGAGGTAGAAACCAACCGGCTCGACGCGGGCAATGGGGTGCTTTTGCAAGGCGATAGAAAGGGGAATTTCCAATTTGTGGAAAACCACGTCTCCGGTTTTTGGGCAACGAAAGAGGTGCGCGACATGACGCTATTGCGTGGCGCAGGTGGGAAAAAAATAGTGCTGGTAGCAAACAATCACGGGAAACCGCAGATATTTGAGGGACAATGAAATAAGCACTTCATGGCTTAAAACCATGGAGCTATTGTTCCATTTTATTTCGCAAGAGAGAAATCAATCTTAATCGTTTATGAAGTTTGGAAAAACGCCAAACGCACAGGGTCAACGACTGTGCGTAAGACAGCCTTCGATGTGGTTTGCCGCCTTTTTTTTCGTCATATCGGGCTGCCAACAAAACGAAACCATTGACAAATACGAACCCGACAACTTAGTCGAGGAAACGCGCACCGCTTCCAATCCGTTGTTGAACCTCTTGCCCGCCGAGCAGACCGGTATTGATTTCCAAAATTTTATCAAAGAAACTTACGAGGACAACATCGCCACCAACCTCAACAAATACAACGGCGGCGGCGTGGCGGTGGCGGATTTCAACAACGACGGTTTGCAGGATATTTATTTTGTCGCCTGCGATGGCCAAAACCGGCTATATCTCAACCTCGGCAATCTCCAATTCAAAGACATCACCGAAGCCGCAGGGCTGACCTCTACGGACGGTTTTGAAACAGCCGTGACCGTCGTGGACATCAACGCCGATGGTTTCGCCGACCTCTATGTGTGTCGGGGCGGGGCGGAAGAAAACGAGGCGCGGCGCAACAAACTTTACATCAACAACGGCGACCTTACCTTCGTTGAACGCGCCAAAGAGTATGGCCTCGACGACAAAAGCGCCAGCACGGGTGCCAATTTTTTCGATTTCGACAACGACGGGGACCTCGATTTGTACTTGCTCAACCACCCCGTGGAAGGCATCTACGCCATCAAAATCGAATCGGTCGTCGGCCCCGACGGCAAAACGCGGCAGCCTTTGCTCCACCCCAAAGCCGCGTTGGACACCGACCGTTTTTACCGGAACGACGGCGGCAAGTTCACCGATATTTCCAAAGAATTGGGTGTCTGGAATTTCGCTTATGGGCTGTCTGTTTCGGTCACCGATTTCAACCGCGACGGCTGGCTCGATGTGTACGTCGGCAACGATGTGATACAACCTGACTTGTTGTATATCAATGAAAAAGGTCGAAAATTTACCAACCGGCTCGGCGATTATTTCCGCCATATTTCCCAGCACACGATGGGCGCCGATTTGACCGATTTTGACGGGGATGGCCTCATTGATTTGCTCGCCATAGATATGCGCGGGGCAAACAATTATCGCCAAAAAATTTTTCAGGCCACGCTCACGCAAAGTCAATATACCTCGCTGATGCAAAATGGCTACTTCGAGCCGGTGGTACGCAACGTGCTTCAACGGAACAACGGCAACGGTACGTTCAGCGAGATGGGCTGCATGGCAGGCATCTACAAAACGGATTGGAGTTGGAGCGGTTTGATTGCCGATTTTGACAACGACGGCCTGCGCGACATCCACATCAGCAATGGGTATCGGCGGGAAATCACCGACCGCGATTTTATGCAATTCACCATGTCCAATTTGCGCAGCAAAGGCACCCACCCGCGCGATGTGTACCCCAATTTTGACGATTTTTTGAACCTGCTGCCCACCTACAAGCCCCGCAATTTTATTTTTCAAAACAAAGGAAACTGGCAATTTGAAGATAAGGTAGGAGAATGGGCCACCATGCAGGCCTCGTGGTCGCTCGGCACGGCTTGGACTGATTTGGACAACGACGGCGACCTCGACCTCGTGGTGAACAACCTCGAATCTCCGGCATTTATTTATCAAAATCTTTCCCGCGAACAAGGCAAGGGCGGCTTCCTCCAAATCAAAGTACAAGGCAGCGCCAAAAACCCAATGGCGGTGGGCGCGTCGGCACTCATCGAATACGGCGGCCAACGCCAATATCAAGAACTCAACCCCACGCGGGGCATCTTTTCCTCGGTCGAACACCTGCTCCATTTTGGCCTCGGCAATACGCCTGCGCTAGACAAAGTTGTCATCCGGTGGCCCGACGGCAAAACCCAAACCCTCACCAACGTACCTGCCAATCAACGACTTGTGCTCAAATACGCCGATGCCGCTGGTTATGTGGCCCACATTGGCCCGGCTCCGTCTATGCCGCAATTTTTTGAAGAAAAAACAGCTGCGTCGGGCATTGACTTTTTGCACGAAGAAAACTTTTTCAACGACTTCGAGGTGTGGCAACTCAATGCGTGGACGGAAACCGACCTCGGCCCATTCACCGCCAAAGGCGACGTGAACGGCGACGGGCTGGACGATTTTTTCATCGGCAATACCTTCGACAAACCGGCTGCGCTTTTTGTGCAAACACCCGACGGGCGTTTCAAAAAAAGCAATACCCAACTTTGGGAGCAAGACAAACTCTACGAAGACCACGGCGCGGTTTTTTTCGATGCCGACGGCGACGGCGATTCAGATTTGTACGTCGTGAGCGGCGGCATGGAAGCCGTGTCCGAATTGGCTTGGCAAAACCGGCTTTACCTCAACGACGGCAAGGGCAATTTCGCTAAAGCCGCTGATGCACTGCCAGTTATAAAAGATGTGGGGCTGCGGGTGCGGGTACACGACTACGACAAAGATGGAGATCTAGACATTTTTGTGGGCGGCAGAGTAATTGGCGGGAAATGGCCGCTCGCGCCGCGAAGTTTCATTTTGCAAAATGACGGGAAAGGAAAATTCACCGACATGACCGCCCAAGTCGCGCCCGATTTCGAGCGCTGCGGCATGGTGACGGATATGCTTTTTGCCGACCTTGATGGCGACGGACTGGCGGAATTGGTCGTTTGTGGAGAGTGGATGCCCGTCACGGTATTTCGATTTTCCGGCGGGAAATATGCGAACGCCACCGAAAAATTTGGTTTCTCAAAATCCGACGGCCTCTGGAACAGCCTCGCCGCCGCCGACCTCGACGGCGATGGCGACTTCGATTTGGTGAGCGGCAACTTGGGTCTGAACAGTTGTTTGACCGCCTCGCCCGATTTGCCGCTCCGGGTTTGCGCCGATGATTTTGACAACAACGGCCAGTTGGACCCCATCGTGGCTTTTGGTGAGGATGGGAAAACTTGGCCGCTCGTGCAGCGCGATGTACTCGTGAAACAAATGCCGGAGTTGAAGAAAAAATACATTTATGCCCGCAACTACGCCCGTGCCAGCATGGAAATGATTTTTCCGCAACAAAAACTCGACGCGGCGCTCAACCTCTTTGCCTACACCCTCGAAACTTGTTGGTGGGAAAATCAGGGCGGGCGTTTTGTGCGGCGCAAACTTTCCACCCCGGCGCAAACTTCCCCGGCAAACGCAATTTTGGTGGAAGATTTTACCGGCGATGGCCGCATTGACATTCTTTTGGCCGGAAACAAATACGGCATGGAGGTAGAAACCAACCGCCTCGACGCGGGCAACGGAGTGCTGTTGCAAGGCGACGGAAAGGGAGGTTTTCAATTTGTGGAAAATCACGCCTCTGGTTTTTGGGCAACGAAAGAGGTGCGCGACATGACACTGCTGCGCGGCGCGGGTGAAAAAAGGATGATTTTGGTGGCGAACAATCGGGCAAGGCCGCAGATTTTCGGACTTTTGCGTTGAACGAAATTTTTTCCAATGCCCGACGAGCATCTGACGAACGCAGAGGACGCACTTTTTCAATCTTCACCTGACGCAACTGCTCCGGCTGCCCTGCCTGCTTTTTTCCAAAACATCCGGCTGCAAACCTTGCTCTTTTTTGGGGCGGCATTTCTGCTGTACGCCAATTCGCTCACGCACGGTTTCGTGCTGGATGACAGTGCGCTGATTACTCAAAATGCGCTGACTACCAAAGGTTTCGCCGGGCTGCCGGGTATTTTTTCGTCCGATATGTTCTATGGTCTTGCGCAGAGCGAACTCTCCAAAGAGTTGGTGACTGGGGGACGTTACCGACCGATTTCGCAGGCGATTTTTGCCGTCGTTTATCAGTTTTTTGGCACTGAATCTTTTGTGTATCACTTGATTGCGGTGCTGCTCTATGCGCTGACCTGTGCGGTGTTGTACCGGACAGTGCTGCGGTTGTTTGGGCGAAAAAGTTACGGGCTGCTGCTGGCATGGATAACGACGCTGCTGTTTGTGGTGCATCCGATTCATACCGAGGTCGCCAACAATGTGAAAAGTTGCGACGAGACATTGGCGCTGTTGTTCAGTCTGCTCACGCTGAATCTCGCGCTGCGGGCTTGGCAGGGAAACAGCTGGAAATTGGCTTTGGCGGCGGGAGCGGTTTTCCTAATTGCTTGTTTTTCAAAAGAAAACGCGGTGGTGTTCACAGGGCTGATTCCGTTGGCGATGTGGATGAGAATGCAGATCAAGCCGCAACCTCCACTTTCTGAGAGCATGGAGTCATCGGAAAGTTTGCAGCGCATCGCGTGGATTTGCTTGCCCCTGTGGTCGGCCTTTTTGGTGTTTTTCATTGTGCGCGGCGTGGTGCTGGACTGGACGTTTGGGGCGTTGCAAATGAATGTAATAAACAACCCGTTCGTAAAATATGTGGGCAGCAATTGGGTGTTCTTTTCGCCCGGCGAGCGATTTGCCACCATTTTTTACACGATGGGAAAGTATGTCCAACTCTTGTTTTTCCCGCATCCTTTGACGACCGATTATTATCCGCGCCATATCGCCATCATGACTTTTGCTGATTGGCGGGTTTGGCTGAGCGTGGTGGTCAATTTATTGCCGCTCGGATACGCCATTTGGGGGCTGGTGAAAGGCAAAATCGGGCCGGTCTGCTACGGGATTTTGTTTTATTTCGCCACCATTTTTTTGGTGTCGAACATTCTTTTCCCAACGGGGGTGAATATGGCCGAAAGGTTTGCTTTTATGCCCTCGGTCGGTTTTTGTTTGGCGATAGCCGGGGCGATTTGTCATGTGCTGACTTTTCGAAAATGGGCGATTTTCGGAAAATTGGTATTCGCGCTTTTTTGCATGGTGTGTCTGATGTTCGCGGTGCGGACTTTCGTGCGCAATTTTGATTTTTCCGACAGCAAAACGCTGTTGTTCAAAGACATACAGGTGTCGGCCAACAGCACCAAAGGGCAATCTTCGGTGGGGGGCATCTTGCTGCGAGAGGCTTTGGAAGAAAAAGATTCGTTGAAAATGCGGGCATTGGCACAGCGGGCAGTGGGTCATTTTGACCGGGCGCTGGAGATTCACCCCACTTATTCGGAGGCGTTTTTTGCGCGCGGCACGGCGAATTATTTTTTGAAAAATTACCCTGCCGCTATCGCGGATTTGCGCGAATGCGCTAAGCTCAGCCCCGGCAGGCCGGAGGTGTTGCGCAACCTCGCCGCCGCGCTATTTGAATATGGAAAAGAAATCGTGGAGACGGGCAAAGACCCCAATTTGGCGATTCAATATTTGCTGTACGCCAATCAGGTTTTCCCCAATGCGCCGGAGACGCTTTATTGGCTCGGCGTGGCGTTTTCAAAAGCGGAAAAATATCAAGATGCCATCAAATGCCTGACTCAACTGACCACGCTCCAGCCCGGGAATACCGATGCACTCACGGCGCTCGCCCGCGCCCACGAGTTGGCTGGCGAGACTGCTAAAGCAAAAGAAATCAATAACTTACTGAAGAATGTCGAAGAAAAATAAGGAGCGTCCGGCTCAAATATCTTTGCCGCCAAAGTCAGTGTCGCCGCCCGATACCGAGCGTTATCTTGTTTATTTTTTGCTGCTGCTCGCATTGGCCTTTGTGCTCATCGTGCGTGGGCGTTTGTTGGGGCTGCCGCTAGAGCGCGACGAAGGGGAATATGCCTACATGGGGCAGTTGATTCTGGATGGGATACCGCCCTATAAAGAGGCGTTCAATATGAAATTGCCGGGTACTTATTATATGTATGCACTGTTCATGGGGGTATTTGGTCAGAGCATTGTGGGTATCCATCTCGGACTGTTGATTATCAATGTAATTTCTATTGCACTTCTATATTTTATAGGTAAAAAAATAGTAAACCCGATAGTGGGCGCAATAGCCGGATTGTCATACGCGATATTGTCTGCCACGCCGGGGACTTATGGGTTGGCTGCTCATGCCACACATTTTAATGTGCTGTTTGGCTTAGGTGGTTTTCTGTCTCTGCTCTATGCGCTTGAGCATCAGAAATGGAAATGGACTGTCGCGAGCGGCTTGTTGTTCGGGTTGTCATTTGTGATGAAACAGCAAGCGGTGTTTTTGGTGATGTTTGGCGGTATCGTCCTGCTTGTGGATGGGCTGAAACGCAGCCCCCGCGACCTGAAAAATTTATCCAGCACCCTTGTGGTTTTTGCCATCGGCGTTGCGCTGCCTTACCTCGTGGTGGTGCTGGTGGCGTTGAGTACGGGGAGTTTCGATCAATTCTGGCATTGGACGATGGACTATGCCCGCCAATATGTGGGCATTAAAACGTGGGGCGAAGCGTCAAGCCAATTTGTGGCGAGCATGAACTTTGTCACTACAGGCAGTTGGTGGTTGTGGGTGATGGGTTTGGCGGGTCTTGTAGCGCTGTATTTTATCGCGCTGAGCAGCCGCAATCGGTTGGTAATGACGCTATTTGCGGTTTTTTCGTTTCTGTGTATATGTCCGGGGTTTTATTTCCGCAATCATTATTTCATCGTTTTTCTCCCGGTTTTGTCACTCTTGATTGGCGTGGCGGTTCAGTTTATGATAGAGCGAGCAACAAAATTGGAAGCACCCGCCGCACGGTATTTGCCGCTGGCATTGTTCGGTCTTTTTGTGATTTTAAGCCTCTATCCGCATAGAAAACTTTATTTCACTTATCCCGTCGCGGAGGTTTGCGCGCGGTTGTATGGCAGCAATCCGTTCGCGGAGACGTTGGAAGTCGCCAAATTCATCCGGGAAAATACGGCAGACTCTGACCGCGTGGCTGTCATTGGCTCGGAACCGCAGGTTTATTTTTATAGCAAAAGAAAATCGGCCACGGGGTTTCTCTACGTCTATCCGCTCATGGAAAACCAGCCATATAGCATGGAGATGCAACAGCGCATGATTGCGGACATTGAGGGGCATCGCCCGAAATATCTGGTGTTTGTGGACTCTCCTTTCTCTTGGTTGGTGCGCCCAAATTCCGACCAAAGCATTTTGGATTGGTTTGAAAATTATTCCACTGCGCACTACAACATGGTAGGATTCGCAGATATGGTAGGGCCGGGCAAGACGAAGTACGTCTGGCGGGAGGCGCTGCCATACTACCGGGTGCAGGGGCAGGCGAGTGTGTCGGTTTTTGAGCGAAAAAATTAAAAGAACACGAACCCATCGCGTCTCATTGGCGGCGAGCCACTTTGATTTGTTAACTTTGTGCGGGAAAATCGAACCCGAAACCTCACGGCATGGCTAAAGGCAAACGCGGACAACTCAGCATGAACTTCGACAGCGAACGGGTCTCGAAACTCTTCGGGATATTTCTCCTTTTCCTGTCGTTCTATTTTTTCATCGCTTTCGTCTCTTATCTTTTTACCTGGAAAAACGACCACGACATCGTGTTCCGGTTTTCTTGGGAAATGTTCCTCGCCGATCAACCAGTGGACAACTGGCTCGGTCGCCTCGGCGCATTTTTGGCAGACAGCATCATCTATTGGGGATTCGGCGCATCGTCGTTCGGCATCGTTTATTTGCTGTACAAATACGGCCTCGCGCTCGTCCGGCGCATCCCGCTCAGTTACCTTGCCATCACGTTCCAACGCACTGTGATACTGATGGTGATTGTCTCCATCGTGTCTTCGTTTTTCTTTCAAGCGTTCGAATTCCCGTGGGGGGGTGTTTTTGGAAAATCCATCAGTGATTACCTGCAAAATTTCCTCGGCAGCATCGGCACATTTGCGCTCATGCTGTTTGCGCTGATTGCGACATTCGTCTGGTCAAACAATCCCAACCTCGAAGAAATCACTTGGCAAAAAGCCTGGGAAGAAACCAAACAGGCGTGGAATGACCTGCTTGCCGGCAACTTTGGCAAACGCGCCGCCGCTGCCACCCCGCCACCCGCCGCCCGCGTCAAAACCGAGATACCTGCGCCCGTTGAAGCCCCCAACCTCCAAATCCCCAAATCCCCAGAGGCAGAGCCGTCGCCCGCCCAATTGGCGCTCGACCTGAGCCAACGAAGTGCCCTTTTTGCTGATTTGCCCAAACGTGAGGTGCTCAAACCCGGCGGCGAAGGCGATATGGAAATCATCATCAACACCCCACCGCCCGCGCCCGCCACGCCCGAAGATGCCGAAGCCTACAAGCCGCCCGTGGTGGCCGTGCAAGAGGACAGCGTTAATTTGACCGAGCCTTACGACCCCACACTCGAACTCTCGCACTACGAATACCCGCATTCCCAACTGCTGGTGGAGCATGACAACACGGTGCTGGAGATTGACCGTGAAGAACTGGAGGCCAACAAAAACCAGATACTCCAGACCTTGATGTATTTCAAAATAGAAATCGAAAAAATCAAGGCGACCATAGGCCCCACCGTCACGCTCTACGAAATCGTGCCAGCTAAAGGCATTCGTATTTCTAAAATCAAAAACCTCGAGGACGATATTGCGCTCAACCTTTCGGCACTCGGCATCCGCATCATCGCGCCCATTCCCGGCAAAGGCACCATCGGTATAGAAGTGCCAAACAAAAAGCGGCAAACCGTCGGTATCCGCGAAGTCATCGCAGACGAGCGTTTCAAACGGGCAAAAATGGAACTGCCCATCGCGCTCGGAAAAACCATTCAGAATGAGGTGTTTGTGGCGGATTTGACCAAAATGCCACACTTGCTCGTGGCGGGCGCGACGGGTCAGGGCAAGTCCGTCGGCATCAACGTGGTGCTGATGTCGTTACTCTACAAAAAGCACCCATCGCAAGTAAAGTTGATTTTGATTGACCCCAAAAAGGTCGAACTCTTCCCGTATGCCCACCTCGAAAACCACTTTTTGGGTTTCTTGCCCGACCAAGTGGAGCCCATCGTGACCGACACGACGAAGGTGGTGCATACCCTCAATTCGCTCATCATCGAGATGGAATCGCGCTACGACCTTTTGAAAAAAGCGGAAGTGCGGAACATCACCGAGTACAACGACAAGTTCGTAAGTCGGCGGCTGAATCCGAACAAAGGCCACCGATTCCTACCCTATATCGTCCTCATCATTGACGAGTTTGCCGACTTGATCATGACCGCCGGCAAAGAGATTGAATTGCCGATTGGCCGATTGGCGCAGTTGGCGCGCGCGGTGGGCATTCACCTCATTATTGCCACGCAGCGCCCATCGGTGAACATCATCACGGGGGTCATCAAGGCCAACTTCCCCGCCCGTATTGCTTTCAAAGTCGCCTCTAAGGTGGACTCACGCACCATCCTCGACACGGGCGGCGCGGAACAACTCACAGGTCGCGGCGATATGCTCCTTTCGGTCGGCGGCGATATCATCCGTTTGCAGTCTGCGTTCGTGGACACGCCTGAGGTAGAGCGTGTTATCGAATTTATCGCCAACCAACAGGGCTTTGCCGAGCCGTTTTTCCTACCCGAATTCCATCCCGACGGCGAACAAGGTGGAGAGGTCAAACAATTCAGTTTTGCCGAAATGGACGATATGCTCGAAGACGCCGCCCGCCTCGTGGTGGAGACCCAGCACGGCTCTACGAGCATGATTCAGCGTCGCATGAAACTTGGCTACAACCGCGCCGGTCGCATCATGGACCAACTTGAGGGTCTTGGCATCGTCGGCCCGGCGGAGGGTTCCAAGCCACGCGAGGTATTGTATTACGGCATAGAAGAGCTGGAGCGTTTCTTGGTGGAATTGCGGAAGAAGAAGGGGTAAGCACCGTTCGTCGTGCATACATTTCTAATGCGAATCACGGGTTAGGACGAGGGACTTGGGGAAGCTGAAAATTGGCTTCTATCAATAAGAGTTTGTCATCCTGAACGAAGTGAAGGATGACAACGCAGGAATAGGATTTTAAAGAGTAAATTGGTATCGAATTAAACCTGTAATTCGTATTTGTATTTGTTTTCGTTTTGCCCGCTCTGTCTGAAAGCCTAAATAAATCAAGTTGTGACCCACCGAGTCAGCAGGATGGGAAAATGGATGAAACAGATGACACGGATTGTTTTTCTCTGATTTTTTCAAAAAATCCGTTTAAATCTGTAAGGTCCGCTTCATCCGTTTTGCCATCCTGCTCTGTGCGCACATGGGTCGAACTTGAGTTAAATACCAAAATAGTGTATCGCCCTGTCCTCAAACTTTCCTTCATCGCGCTCACGCTCTACTTCGCCCTCGTGTGGGCGAAATTGCTGCCGCATCCCGCATGGATGCCGCAAGAGGTCGAGCCATTGACGGTCATCGGCGGGATACTGTTTTCCATAGTAGCTTGGTGGGAAGAAATAGTAGAAAAAGTACGCGGCCAGCGCCCTCAGATTGAACCCAAATACTTCGCCCGCCCGCCTGCCGACCTCGCGCCCGGTGCCATTGGCCGCACCAATGAATTGAAAAAACTCCACAACCAACTCCGCTCCGCCCGCCGCCCCGTCGTGATTTGCGCTATCGGCGGTTTGGGGAAAACGACCCTCGCGCAGATGTTTTGGCGGCAGTACAAAGGCGAATACGACCACGTCGCGTGGCTGAGCGCGGTGGCCGTTTTTTCCGCCGAAGAAGAACGCCGCACGGAAAACGCCGAATATTTCCTCCGCGCCTTCACCGACAATGTGGAACTGAAAACCAAACTCGCCATCACATTCGACCCACAAGAACGCCCGGTGCAACATTTCCGGCAGGTGGTGGCTGCGCTCGCTGCTGTGACCGGCCGCAACTTGCTGGTGGTGGACAACGCCCCTGAAGCCGCCGCCGCTTTCGCCGAAGACTTGAGCAAATTGTCGGAAAACTGGCGCATCCTGATCACTTCGCGCCACGAAATCCAGAATATGGAGGTGTTCGAGTTGGAAACGCTCACCCCGCCGGAAGCGGCGCAGGTGTTTTGGAATATTTATAGCAAGCGCAGTGAGCGTCTCACTCGAAGTGAGACGCTCACTATTTTGGATGCCCTGCTCCGCGCCATCGGGTACCACACCCTGACAGTCGAATTACTGGCCGCCTACGCCCGCGAGAAAAAACTCGACATTCCCGCCTTGCGCGCGGAATTGGAAGAGCGCGGCCTCGGCAAACTCGACGGCTACAACGTGACCGTGAAAAAATCGGGCAAAAACCAACCCCTGCACGCCCACTTGCGCGACACCTTCCTGCTTGACCTCGGTGCGGCGGAAAAAGAATTGATGCGCTATTTTTGCATACTCCCACCCGCTGGCGCGGCGATTGCCCCCGAGTTGATGAGCGAAGACATTTTGTGCCTCTTGCTTGGCAAACAAGAAGATAAGCCCGGATTCCACAACCTGCTGCGCGACCTTACCCGCTTGCACTGGCTGGTGGAGCGCGACGGCGCTTATGCCTGCCACCCTGTGATTGCCGAAACGGCCAAAACCCAACTGCAACCCGACGCGGAGAACTGTGCTGTTTTGATAAAAAACGTGACGAATTTGCTCATTCCTGATGAAGAAAAACACGAACACGGAATCGCCCACAAGCCTTACGCGCCTTTGGGTGAGGCGGTTTTCAACGGCGTATGGAAGGGGAATGGTGATTTTTCCAAGACGGACGAGGCGATGGCAGGATTGGCTTTGGGGCTGGGTTGGTTGTTTCAGGAATTAGGAGAATTTTACAAAGCGTTGGATTACAGCAAAAAAATGCTTGCCATTCGGGAGAAAGTGCTGCCTGCCGAACACCCCGATTTGGCGCAGTCTTACAACAACCTTGCGGCGACGTATGTCGCGTTAGGCGAGCATAGGAAAAGTTTGGAATACAATCAAAAAGCCCTTGCGATATGGGAGAAAGTGCGGCCATCGGACCACCCCGATTTGGCAACGTCGTACAACAATCTTGCGGTGACATATGGCGCGTTGGGCGAACATCAGAAAAGATTGGAATACAACCAAAAATCTCTTGCCATTCGGGAGAAAGTTCTGCCAGATGAGCACCCCGATCTAGCGCAGTCGTACAACAACCTCGCGGAAACATATCGTGAGTTGGGCGAATACCAAGAAAGTTTGGAATACAATCAAAAAGCCCTTGCGACATGGGAGAAAGTGCTGCCATCGGACCACCCCGATTTGGCACTGTCGTACAACAACCTATCGTTGACGTATGGCGCGTTGGGTGAAAATGAAAAAGGTTTAGAATACAGTCTAAAAGCCCTTGCCATTCGGGAGAAAGTTCTGCCACCGGAACACCCTGATTTGGCGCAGTCGTATAACAATTTGGCTTGGGCTTATTACACCTTGGGCGATTTAGACAAAGCCTGCAATTATATGCGTCGGGCGGTGACTATTTTGGAAAAATCGCTTCCAGCGAATCATCCGCATTTGTTGATGGCGAGGAAAAGTCTCGCTATTTTGGAAGAAAAAAGGCAAGCGAAGCGGGGGAAGTGAGAAAGCGAGGCGTGTTCTTGGTTTAGGTGTGGCGTCTTAACGCAAACCTCCCAAAAATATCGGCGGCAAAACAGGAACTTTGCCCATGCTCCCACCCGAGTCTGCTCCGCTACTTTATCGCGAATTGGTCAAAATCGCTGCCCACGCCACTTGGTCGCCCCGAGAGCAGGTGCTGGCATTGGCGGGGCTGATGGAGCGCATCTTTTTCGAGGCCACCAAGCAGGAGCAAATTGCGTTCAGTACCCTTTTCGCCCGCATCAGTTACGCCGGTCACAAATTCCATTTTCAGGAAAATACCCTGCGCGGCATCCACCAATTTCGGCTTGCCGCCAAATGGGTACGCAACGGCCAACTTGCCCACGAGCAAACCGTGCAACTCGGCCTGCGCGCTGTGGCCGAAACGGTGCTGGTGCTGACAGGTGCGGCGGTGCCGGGAGAGGTGCTTGGGGTGCTCAACCCCACCCCCGACCCCTCCCCTTCGTCAACCCCACCCCCGACCCCTCCCCTAAAAGGGAGGGGAGTCCGCGACGTTGTCGCGGACAATTCTACGTCTCCCCTCCCTTTTAGGGGAGGGGTCGGGGGTGGGGTTGACGAAGGGGAGGAGCCGGGAGAGAGGTTGACTTGGCTCCGCCTCGCCCGCGTCGTCGCCCTCGAAGACCAGCCCGAACACAATTGCCTCATCGTCAGTGATGAAGAAAATGCGGGTCAACTCATCCGCGTCCGATATGGCCTGCCCGAACGAAATGAGAACTTCATGCCGACCATTCAGGTCATCCGAAAGGTATTCGGCTTTCCGGTCACGCTCAATTTGCTGGATGTGGACATCAACGCCGACGGCGACTATCGCCCCCGCGCCTTTGTGGTAGAGCCGGATTACTTGATGGATGTGTCGGCCATCGCCGAATGTTTCAAGGACACAGGCCCCGAGCCGTATTCCTATTTGGTCAAAAAATTTCTGCCGCACGAAACGACGGAGCCGATTTTGCTCGGCAACATCGCCAATTTTTTCCTTGACCGGCTGCTCAACGAACCCTCGGCAGATTGGGCGACGGTGTTCCGCGAAACTTTCCAACTCTACCCTTTTGCGTACGCCCCTATGAGCGACGCACAGGTGAAAGGGATTTCTGGGAAAGCGCAAAAGCACTTTTTGAACCTGAAAAACATGGCCGCGCAGGGGTTGGCAAAAGAGGGCATTGAGCCGGAAAACTGTTTTCTCGAACCTACTTTTTTTAGCGAACAATACGGCATTCAAGGTCGCCTCGACTTGTTTTACCGCACGGAGGAAAAAGCGGCCATTGTGGAATTGAAAAGCGGAACGCCTTTTAAGCCAAACAGTTATGGCATCCAGCGCAGTCATTTCACCCAAACGTTGCTGTATGATTTGTTGGTGCGCTCGGTATTCGGCCCCGCTACTGACCCTGCCAAATACATCCTTTATTCCGGCGCGGATTTGAACCAACTGCGTTTTGCGCCCACCGTCGCGCCAGAGCAGTGGGAGGCGCTCCAACTCCGCAATCAACTCGTGGCCCTCGAACGGCTGTTGACCAAAATCCAGCCCGGCGAAGAGTCCGTTCCGGCTTTTGGCCGCCTCCGCGCCACCAACGGCAAGGGATTTATGGAGCGCGATTTCGGGCAGTTCGAGGCTGCCTACGGTAAGCTGTCTGTTTTGGAGAAAAAATATTTCAACGCCTTCGTGGGTTTCATTGCTCGCGAGCATTGGCTGGCAAAAGTGGGTGAGGAAAATGTGGACAGCCAGAACGGCCACGCTGCCCTTTGGCGCAGCAGTTTTGAGGACAAACAACAGGCTTTCAGTATTTTAAGTCATCTTGAAATGTTGGAAAATCGCGCTGACCAACCCGAGCCGTGCATCGTTTTTCAAAAAACAGAACGCACCAACCCGCTCGCCAATTTCCGCGTGGGCGACATCGCGGTGCTGTACCCGGCTTTGGAGGAAACGGACACGGTGATGCACCACCAAGTCATCAAATGCACCATTACGGAACTTGGCAAAGAACGGGTGGTGGTGCAACTCCGCTACCGCCAGCGCAACCTCAAACCGTTTGAGACGGAGGGCTATTGGTGTCTGGAGCCGGATATGATGGATATGGGCTTTGTGGCGATGTACCGGGGACTGCTGGAGTGGGCGGAGGCGGGGAGCGAGAAAAGGGAGATGTTGTTGGGTGTCCATCCTGCCCCTGACCCCTCCCTTGGTTCAACCCCACCCCCGGCCCCTCCCCTAAAAGGGAGGGGAGTCCGCGA
>CAYZVM010000142.1:0-15449 GCA_964481485.1 uncultured Saprospiraceae bacterium
CAAGGCCAAGATTTTGTGGTGGTGGAAGATGTGGTGATGTACATGGCTGTGCCGTTCCAACTCAATAGCGGCGCGAGCGTGGATTTCGTGGTGCCAGCCAACGGCGCTACTTGGCGTCTGGAAAGCGCCGAGGTGCCAAACCATCCGTGGGGTGGGGTAGAGGCGAAAGCAGTAGAAGGTTGCGGCGGTTTGAACACGACGGGTTTGGTCACCATGTTCTCCCTTGGCACCCCCAATCCGTTTGAAGCAATTGATTGTCAGGAAAATATTGGCTCTTACGACCCGAACGACAAACAGGCTTTCCCGAAAGGCTACGGGGCTGCTCATTTTATTGAAGCAAATACCGACATCGAATATCGCATCCGTTTTCAAAACACTGGCACCGACACGGCCTTCACGGTAGTGGTGCTGGATACGCTCTCGCCACACCTCGACGCCACCTCCATTCGCCCCGGCGCGAGCAGCCATGCCTATGATTTTGCTTTGCTCGACGGCAACGTGCTGCGCTTCCGTTTCGACAATATCTTGTTGCCCGACAGCAGCACCAACGAGCCGGCCTCGAATGGTTTTGTCAAATTCCGGGTATCGCAAAAACCCGACAATGCCGACGGGACACTCATCGAAAACAACGCTGCCATTTATTTTGACTTCAACGAACCCATCATCACCAACACAACTTTCCACACCATCGGCGACCATTTTGTGCTGGTCAGCACGGATGAGACTTCGATTGGCAATTTGAAAGTTTATCCAAATCCCGCAGTTGGGACGGTATTTTTTGAATTGCCGGAGATGGCGCAGAACAATCGTTTCCAATTGATGGACAACCTTGGGAAGACGGTGATGACAGTAGATTTTTCTGAAAAAACGTACCGCTTTGAGCGCAAAAACCTGTTGGCAGGCGTATATTTCTTCAACATTACTACCGGCAATGGCGGGGTGTTTTCTGGAAAAGTAATTTTGAAATAATGCAATTGAACAAACCCGGACGTATCGCTCTGTTGCTACTCAAAATCGCGGGCGCTTTGATTTTGTTGGCATTCATCATTCTTGGGTTTTTGTGGCTGGCGACTCCCGATGTGTCCGGTTTTAGAAATTGACACCTGAATTTCACATAGATGTTTGACCAATAATCCTTTCCGTACCTCCTTGAACCTTTGCGAATAAGCATTTGAATCACTACTACGCGGACCGGCGACCCAATGGGGTTGCCGGTTTTTTTATGTCAAAAAAAGAAAGCGCCACCGCCGCAAAACCTGCAACGATGGCGCTCCAATATTTTCAGAATCAAGGAAATATCAATCTTCTTTTGTGCCCGCCTACATTCATTCGGCGGATAAACTCGACACCAACAGCGACACCTCGTTGTTCAGCACTTCCACAAAGCCGCCTTCCACTTGGAAAGTCACTTTTTCGCCGTTGTCTTTGATGACGCGCACTTCGCCTTTCGCAAGGGAGGACACGATGGCAGCGTGGTTTTCCAGCATCTCAAACTGCCCGGCACTGCCCGGCACTTTCACCGATTTAACCGCGCCGGAGAATATTTCCTTTTCAGGACTAAGGATGGTCAGATTCATAACTTTTGATAATTATGAGTTATGAGTTATAAATTATGAATCACAGCACACTCTCCGCAATTCATAATTCATAACTCATAATCAATTATTTAGAGGCTTCTTCCTGCATTTTCTTGCCTTTCGCGATGGCATCGTCAATGGTGCCCACGAGGTTGAACGCTGCTTCGGGCAAGTCGTCGAGTTCGCCGTCCATAATCATGTTGAAGCCGCGAATCGTTTCGTCAATCGGCACCAACACACCTTTGAGGCCCGTGAACTGCTCGGCCACGTGGAAGGGCTGCGACAAGAAACGCTGCACACGGCGGGCGCGGCCCACCACGAGTTTGTCCTCGTCCGAAAGTTCTTCCATACCGAGGATGGCGATGATGTCCTGCAACTCGTTGTAGCGCTGGAGGATTTGTTTCACACGCTGGGCGCAACGGTAGTGCTCGTCGCCGATAATTTTCGGGTCGAGGATACGCGAAGTCGAGTCGAGTGGGTCCACAGCGGGATAAATACCGAGCGAAGCAATTTTACGGCTCAACACCGTCGTAGCGTCCAAGTGGGCAAAGGTGGTAGCAGGAGCTGGGTCGGTCAAGTCGTCCGCCGGAACGTACACCGCTTGCACAGAGGTGATAGAGCCGCGTTTCGTAGAGGTAATGCGCTCTTGCATGACACCCATTTCGGTCGCCAGCGTCGGCTGGTAACCCACTGCAGAGGGCATACGACCCAAAAGTGCGGATACTTCAGAGCCAGCCTGTGTGAAGCGGAAAATGTTGTCCACGAAAAAGAGGATGTCGCGGCCACCAGCCGGGTCGCTCAAGTCGCCGTCGCGGAAATACTCGGCCATGGTGAGGCCAGAGAGTGCCACGCGGGCGCGGGCGCCGGGCGGTTCGTTCATTTGACCGAACACGAGCGTCGCTTGCGATTTGGCGAGTTCGGTTTTGTCCACTTTGCTCAAATCCCAGCCGCCTTCTTCCATCGAATGTTTGAAAGCGTCGCCGTATTTGATTACGTTCGATTCAATCATTTCGCGCAGCAAGTCATTGCCCTCGCGGGTGCGCTCACCCACGCCAGCAAACACAGACATACCGTCGTAGGCTTTGGCGATGTTGTTGATGAGCTCCATGATCAACACCGTTTTGCCCACACCAGCACCGCCAAAGAGGCCGATTTTGCCACCTTTTGCGTAAGGCTCGATGAGGTCAATAACTTTAATGCCCGTGTAGAGAATTTCGCGCTCGGTCGAAAGGTCTTCGTAGGCGGGGGGCTTGCGGTGGATGACGTAGGCGTTTTTGCCTTTCGTCACTTTGCCGATGCCGTCAATTGCTTCGCCAACGACGTTGAAGAGACGCCCGCGCACTTCTTCGCCCACCGGCATGGCAATGGGAGAGCCAGTGTCCACGCATTCGATGCCGCGCATGAGGCCGTCGGTGGAGTCCATTGCGATGGTGCGCACACCATCTTCGCCGAGGTGGCGCTGTACTTCGAGGACGAGTTTGGTGCCGTCGGGGCGGGTGATTTCGAGGGCGCTGAGGATTTCCGGCAGTTTGCTGTCGGGGCCGCTGAAGTCAACGTCCACCACAGCGCCGATAATTTGTTTGATTCGACCGATATTAGCCATTGAACAAAATGATGTTTGGTTTTGAGTGCCCGTTTTCCGCGTTTAGCGGGATGTGTTGGCTTTGATGAGCACCCTGTCTGTAAAAAGCCGCGCAAAAGTACACACCTTCGGCAGAATACAATTGCTCTCACCTACTTTTTCTCCCTCAAAATTAAATTTTGCAAAAAAGTTTGCATCGCGTCCCAAACTGTTAAAATCATTTCGTTTGTTTCGGCATGAAATCTGTTTTCATTCTGCCAATAACCTTTACGACGTAATGTCAGGTGCAAGCAAAGTTGCAAATGATTTCCTATTTTAACATTTGACCGATACAAAAACTGAAATGGAAGCCCGACTTTTGCCCCTTCTTTCTCAAGAATTCGACCGAATCAGGGGCTGAGCAGGCATTCTATCCACCCGTCCGAAGAATAAAAATTGGTGGTCTGCGTTTTTTGCCCCGTATTTTTAATCGGTTATTTTTTTCTTACTAAACACAGTTGACGTTCCGATGCAGTTCAGAAACCCTGTTTTCTACTGGTTATCATTGTTTTTAACCATTAGCGCCGCACCCATTTTTGCCCAAAGCACAGACGCAGTTGAGGTAATCCAAGATGCGGATTTGCCCGAGCCTGACACCAACGAAATGCTTGTCGCCAAAGGCGGCTTTCCCATGCCCACAGATGCAGAATTGCGCGAACGCCTTTCTTACCTGTCTGGTTGTGTGGAGTTGAAAACGCACCCGGTCGTGAAGGGCTATATCAGGACGTATGTGCAATTGAAAACCGAAAAAGCCCGCGTCATGCTGGGCAAACGCCTTACATATTTCCCGCTTTTTGAAGAAAAATTGAAAGAGTACGGCCTGCCTACCGATTTGAAATACCTGTCGGTTGTAGAGTCCGCGCTCAATCCCAAAGCCGTTTCTCGTGTGGGCGCTACCGGGCTTTGGCAGTTCATGCCCGCTACGGGTGCCGAATATGGCCTTCGCACCACCAGTGTGGTGGAAGACCGCAGCGACCCGGTTAAAAGCACCGATGCCGCCGCCCGGCATTTGCGTGACCTTTACAACAGATATAATGACTGGGCCTTGGCGCTCGCCGCCTACAACAGCGGCTCCGGACGCGTGAACGCTGCCATCAAACGCGCGCACAGCCGCAACTTCTGGACGATACAGCGCTACTTGCCAAAAGAAACTCGCAACTACGTCCCAGCTTTTATCGCCGCCACCTACATCTGCAATTACTACACCTCGCACGGCCTGATGCCTCATGAGCCGGATTTTGACGAACAACTCACCGAGTATATTAAGGTGTACGAAGGAATGTCGTTCCGCGACATCGCCGATGCGACAGGTATTGATTACCAAGTGGTGAAAACGCTGAACCCCGGCTTCCGCCGCGACTATGTCCCGACAGCCACGCAAGGGCATTATGTCATTCTGCCTGAACGCGTTATGCCTGCCTTCGTTCGCTACCTCAACTCCCTCAGCAATCGCGTTTACACCCTAGAAGACAACGATAATTATGTAAACGCAGACCTCGGCGACGGTCGCTATTGGAACAGTTTGATAAATGTGCAACAGCCGGAGCATATTGACAACATCGCACAAAGAATCGGCTGCAACGCCGACCATCTCAAGGCTTGGAACAAACTTACTTCCAACTACGTCTATACCGGCCAAAACCTCAAAATCTGGCGCCCGGTGTATGTGCAAAAACACGCTTCCCTCAAAATAGACGCACCTGTGCAGGGCAAACCCAAAAAGACCGAAATCTCCAAACCCGGCGGCACTGCGAACAACAATAATACACCGGCCCAGCCAACGGCCGTTCAGCAGCCTGTTGTCATTCGGCGGCAAGATTCGCCGCGCTCGGGAGAGTTTCAATACCACACCGTCCAGCGCAATGAATCGCTCGAAGACATCGCGCGGCAATACGCGACCACCGCTGAAAGCATCCGCAAACTGAACAGCCTCGAGGCCGTCAAAGTCGGGATGCGCCTTAAAATTCGAGAATATTAAAAGTAGTGGTGGGCAAAACGGATTTGACCACTAAAAATAAGGTTTGAGGTAAATCGCCTCAAACCTTATTTTTTTTGAATAAATATGGACTTTTGCATTTCAAATTTTCACAACCTGCCGATTGCTGTTCGGTGTTACGAAAAAACGACATGACAACACGCGCTCTACTCATCGAAGACGAACCGGAAGGTTTGGAGAACCTGCAAAACCAACTTGCCAAATACTGCCCCGACGTGGAAGTAGTTGCCACCGGCGGTTCGAATGCCGAACTGCTAAAACTCGCCTCCGAAGAAAACGAGGGCAAATACGACGTGGCTTTTCTCGACATCAACCTGCCCGACGGGCTGGTGTTCCAAGCCTTGCAGCAGTTCGACGAAATTCCGTTCGACATCATTTTCGTCACGGCATTTGACAAATACGCCCTCCGCGCATTCGAGTTTGCCGCCGTGCATTATGTGGTGAAACCCATTGACGGCGACGAACTTATCAAAGCCGTGAGCCGCATCCGCCGCCGCAACGCTGCCACCAAACAGCGCATGGACGTACTCCAACAAAACTACAACCCCAACGCGCCCAATGCTTTCGAGAAAATCGGCATCTCCGGCTTGGACGGCATCCATTTTGTGCGCTTGCGTGACATTATTCGCCTCGAGGCCGAAGACAACTACACCCATTTTCTACTCAAAAACGGCGACCGTATCACCGCCAGCCGCACCATCAAAGCCTTCGAGGACACCCTCGGTTCGCTCGGTTTTGTGCGTGTGCACAAAAAGCATATTGTCAACATGAACTACATGAAAACCTACATCAAAGGCGAGGGCGGCTATCTGGTGCTCGAAACCGGCGAGACGGTAGAAGTGTCGCGCCGCAAAAAGGCCGTACTTGTTGACACCGTCAGGAGGACACACGGAGAAATCTAATCTGGATATCGGTTATTAGTTGTTGGTTATCATTTTTTGTCATCCGCCATGCGGCGGATATGTCAACTCTACGAACCAACAACCAACAACCAACAACCAACAACCATAGGCATGGGATTTTTTGACAAATTTTTTAATCGCGAAAAAAAGGAAGACCTCGACAAGGGGCTTGAAAAAACAAAAGAAGGTTTCTTCGACAAACTTTCCCGCGCCGTTGCCGGCAAAAGTGAAGTAGATATCGAGGTGCTGGACGAATTGGAAAACGTGCTGATAACCAGTGACGTAGGTTTGGATACAACGGTGAAAATCATCGGGCGAATCGAGGAGCGAGTGGCGCGAGACAAGTACGTGAACACTTCGGAACTCAACGAAATCCTCCGCGACGAAATCGTGCAACTCCTCTCGGAAAACAACACCGAGGATGCCGACGGTTTTGATGTTCCCGCCGGAAAAAAACCTTACATCCTGCTCGTCATCGGCGTGAATGGTGTGGGCAAAACGACCACCATTGGCAAACTCGCCTACCAATTCAAACAACAAGGTTACAAAGTTGTGCTCGGTGCTGCCGATACCTTCCGCGCCGCCGCCGTTGACCAATTAAAAATCTGGGCTGACCGCGTAGGCTGCGATTTTTTCTCCAAAGGCATGAACGCCGACCCTGCTGCAGTTGCCTATGAAACAACGAATTACGCCGTCGAAAATGGCTGCGACATAGCCATTATAGATACGGCAGGTCGTCTGCACAACAAAGCCCACCTAATGCAGGAACTCGGCAAAATCCACCGCTCCATCGAGAAAAAACTGCCCGGCGCACCCCACGATGTGCTGCTTGTGCTGGATGCTTCCACCGGCCAAAACGCTCAAGAACAAGCCAAACAATTCACCGAAGTCGCGCCCATCACCTGCCTCGCGCTCACCAAACTCGACGGCACGGCCAAAGGCGGCGTGGCCATCAGCATCAGCGACCAGTTCAAAATTCCCATCAAATACATCGGGGTGGGGGAGAGCATAGACAAGTTGCAGATTTTCAACAAACGGGCGTTCGTGGAGTCGCTTTTTCAGCGATGAGGGGTGCTTTTTGAGAGGGTTAAAAAACACAACGAAAGATTTGTAGGGGTTGAGGAAGGATTTAATTTTGCCGAGCGGTGTGCGTCGCCACTCCGCTATTTATCTTGTATAAACACATCCGCTGACTAAGCGAAAAGGAGCAGGATAAGTGCCAATTTAAGACATATCCAGTTTGCTCCTTTTGCTTAGTTCGTGGGTGCGACAAATGATGGTTAGCCACAATCACAAAGAGATGAATAGGGAAAAAATAATTTTAGGGGCAATCTTAACGGCACTTGGAATAATCGGAATAGCCTCGATTCTAACTATGAATATTCCACTCCCGCCGGAGGCAGAGGCGATTTTAAAAAATAAGTTTACTGCTGAACAAATAAAAATATTGACCTTGATAAATCCAACAATTATGCTAATCGCGGCAGTGATTGTTGGTACTATTCTCTACCAGAAAGTTAATTTAAAAGTTCCGATAATCGAAAAAGCAGTAGGGATAAGGAACGAATTAGAACTCTCGGGGATTCTTAAATATGGAATTTTTGGAGGGGTTTTCTCAGGGATATTACTAAGCCTTGTTGGTCTTATATTCAATCCCATTTTACCCATAGAATTCAAGGATTTGGGCAAATCACTACAACCTACATTAGCAGCAAGATTTTTATATGGAGGATTGACAGAGGAAATCTTAATTAGATTTGGCTTAATGACATTTATTGTGTGGCTATGTGCTAAAGTATTTAGTGGAACAAAGCCAATTGCATATTGGATAGGCATTTTAGTATCTGCAATAATTTTTGCATTTGGACATTTTCCTATTGCTTACCAAGCTGTTGGAGATCCGACAACAGGGTTATTGGCATACATTCTAATTGGGAATACAATTGGCGGAGTTATTTTCGGTTGGCTATACTGGAAAAAAGGATTGGAAAGTGCCTTTGTTGCTCATATATTTGCCCATGTAATTATGGTATTAGCCGAACCGCTCTTGAATTAATAAAGAGGCTGGTGGTATATGTCCATGTCGGATAAAAGCCCGCCACGGCACATAATCTCAATAGTTAACAACAAACCACGCTGCCGCCCATTTACCGCCTCCCCCCGCCACACGGGGCCGCATCATCTATTTTTCCATTGCAGTCATTGTCCAATCCATCGCAGCGTTCCTCGGCACCGGGATACACCGTAGGGCTGTTGTCGTCGCAGTCGTCGTAATTAAGGTGCCCGTCGCCATCGCGGTCTTTGTAAAAATAGCCTTTGGCAAAATGGAAGGCCGCCGTGCCTACCTCGGTGCCAATGAGCCGACCGGGTATGTCGTCGAAAGGGGCATTGGTGCCAGCCCAAACGCGCGACAGGCTGGCTTGGTCGGCGGCATCGCGGTAGGTGGCCCATTGCAGGGTGACATCCACGCTGGGGCCTTTTTCGATGCGCAGAAATTGGCTGTTGGCATTTATGGTGAACTCGCCCAGCCCGCCGGGGAAATACGCATCGCCCGTCAATAAAGTCAGTGCTTCCGCCGCCGCATGAGAAAAAGCAGCGTGCGCAGAAACAAACCCGGCAAAAGGTGGGGTAATGAACGTTTTGGGTTGGTAGGGATACCAGTTTTCGGCCAGCATCCAGCCCACCCCCGCCGTCTGGGCATCCGGGTCGGACACCGCCAACGGACCTTTCCAAGCATACAATTTGATTTTGCCAAGATGCTCATTTTGGGGACCGGCCAATGTGTCGCCTTGTTGCACGAGTTCAATCCGACCGGGTAAAAGCGGAATGCCCGCCGGGTGGTAAGAGGGTAGTTTAGCATCCGTGCTTTGGCCGCGAGTAGCCAAGTAGCGCAGTGCCGTGATGGGGCGCACGCCGTCGTACCAACCTTTAAGCCCCCAAGTTGCGATGGCGGCATCGTGCAGCGCGCCGCCGAGCAAGAAATAGGCTTTCACGTCCCATTCCAAGTCGCTCAGGAGGCGGCCTTTGCCGTTGAATTTTTTTATCAGCCCCGGTTGGTCGCTGACGTAGTGCAACAGGGCCAACCAATGCCCCGGCGGTGTTTCGGCATGGGGGCCTTCGGCCCAATATTGCACCGCTGCGCGGGTAAAATCGCCACGCGGCACCATTTGCGGCGTGTATAGTTGTCCGGTATGGGGATTGCGCTCATGCCCGGCACCGGGGTCGCGACCGGTTTGGAGGTCGTAAAAATCGCGCAGTTCCGCGAGGTTTTTGGGATACCGTTGCACATTGCCCATGCTCCGGGGCGACACATCCCACAGTGCGCCGTCGTTGGGGTCCAGCAAGGAAGACCACGCGGCCACCAAAGCAAAATTCCACATATAGTCCTGCGAAGTGCCGCTGCCTTTTGCGGTATCGAGTTGCGGCAAAAAGTCGTTGCCGGGGTCGAAATAGAGCCGATAATTGTGCCCGTCGCGACGACCAATTTTAGAATTTTGCTTATTCAGGGCAAAAGGTTTCACCTGCCCCCATGCCGGGCATTGGAAGTTTTGGGTGCCTGTGATGCGGCGGCCACTTTTATCAACAGAATCAATCAGGGTCGAAAGCGGTCGGCCGATACACCTGCATTCCAACATGGGATACCCATCGTGGTCAATGACGCGGTTCAACTTGAGGGGTTGCCAGCGGTTCGGCTTGTACAACATTCCCGGCCCGGGTTCGGCCAAGTCCAAAGGCGGGTTTGCGGGCCGGTAGCTTGGATTCAGATAGTTGCCCCCTTCGTTTGCGCCGTCCTGATGCCCCATTTGCAAAATGCACTGCGCGAGATAATTGCCGAGAGCAGCGGGTGAGCCGGACGAATAGTTGGAAGAATTGTCGCGGAAATCGTACCCGTGCTTTTGCATGATTTCCCGAAAACGGTACACCGCGCCAGCGCTTTGTGGAGAATATGAAAACCGAGAAGTCAGCAATCGGTAGGCCGCAAAACTCATCGCCTCTTTGCGAGCCGCCTCTACATCCGTGGGTTTTGGCACGCCCTTGCATGGGCATTCAAATCCTTCCACCGTTTTGCCAAGCAGGTAGGGTTGGGCCTCCTCGTCGTAGGCCGCCCAAGCATCGTACAGCGCCAAAGAAAAATGAAAAAGATTGCGGGCTTGCACAGCAGGGCGGGCAAGGTCTTCCTGCATGGTTTGGTGCAGGGCCTCGCTCCATTCACGCGCAATAGAGTGCTGAGCGGCCAGGTTTTGGAAAAAAAGGGCAAATAAGAGGAGCGCGGCGAATCGAACTTTGGGCAAGTGGCACATAACGCAAATGCAAACCGAGTTTAGAACAAGATGACGAAACCGGGTCAAAGGTATCTGTTTCCAACTTTTCGTTACCTTCGCCTCAAAGCCATCTACCCCTCTGTTTTCTGTACTTTCTATGGCGAAATCGCCGAGTTCGTACTTGCGGTGAATTTTTTTTCAAACAATATAAAATCAACATTTTTATGAAAACAAACTTTCTCTCCCTCTGGCTTTCCGTGGCTATGCTCTGCGCTGCATGTGGCGGCGAAAAAAAAGAAAGCGCCCCTGCGGCAGATGCCAACCAACCGCCCGCCAATATGCAAGAGGCGATGCAACAGGCTGAAAAAGCCGTAAAAGATGCCCAGTTGCAGCAAGTAGAACCCGTCAATTTTCGTACCCTCCAAGAGTTGTTGCCCGCCAGCGCAGCCGGATTTGAGCGTACAAAAATGGGCGGCGAAACGGCGGGCGCTATGGGCCTCAAGTTCTCCAAAGCAGAAGGCAAATACAAAAACGCCGACGGCAAAAACCTCGATTTGGATATCATGGACACTGGCGGCCTCGGCATGAGTACTATGAGCATGGCGGCGTGGGCGACGGTGGATATTGACAAGGAGGACGACAACGGGTATGAGCGCACCGGCACATTGGGCGGCTATAAAAGTTTTGAGAAATTCCGCAAAAACGGCTCGAGGAGCGAAATATCCCTGCTGGTCGAAAAACGTTTCATCGTCACGGCCAACTGCCGGGGCTGCGATATGGAAACCATGCGATCGGTGGTGCAGGCGGTGGATTTGGGCAAGTTAAAAAATCTGTGAGGCCATTTCATTCGTGGCACGGCTCCGAGCCGTGCCACGAATAAGTCGCATTATCTTTCCCCCAAAAACGAACGATGCGCCCTTTTTCATTTTTCGGTTTTTCGGCCTTTTGCCTTTCCCCCTTTTACATTTTGCGGTTTTGCGGTTTTGCGGTTTTGCTGCTTCACCTTTCTTCTTGCGCCACCTCCCGCCTCGCCGAGCGCCGTTTTGCCAAAAAAATTCAAAAGGAGGTAGAACAATCGCCCGTTTTCAACCGCGCCTTCACGGGTTTCACCCTCCTCAACCCAACGACCGGAAAAACGCTCGCCGACGTGAACGGCGACAAATATTTCACCCCTGCCTCGAACACGAAAATTCTGACGCTGGCGACTTGTCTGGAGGTGCTGGGGGATTCGGTGCCGGGGATTAGGTTGAGTGTCGAGAACAATGACTCCGTTTTTATTCCAACAGGCGACCCGACCTTTTTGCATCCGAAATTTCAGCCTTGGCAGCCGATTTTCAATTTTCTCAAATCTGTAAACAGAAAAGAAATCAAGGTGCTTGATATGTATTTTGAGGACAAGCCACTTGGTCGTGGCTGGGCTTGGGATGATGTTGATGAATATTATTCTGCAGAAAAGTCTTCATGGCCAATTTATGGAAATACTAAAAGGATATTCAGGGTTTCAGGTGGAGAACTTCAAATCGAACCCACGTTTTGGAAAGGGTTTCTCGTAGAGAGGCCTTTGGTAATACGAGATTCAAAACTGCTTTTTCAAGACTATAACAATACAGTTTATCATCAGCCAATTCAAGATTTTGCTAATGACTTTGAGGCTTGGTTGCCAATTAGGAATATTCCTGTTGTTCAACTTTTTGAAGACACGTTTCATCTTCAATTTGATTGGATGAAAGCACCGCCTCAATATGGCATGGCTGGCAAAGTTCTCTACTCCACTCCCCTCGACACCGTCCTCCGCCGCATGATGCACCAAAGCGACAACTTTATCGCCGAGCAAATGCTGCTCGTGTGCGCCGGGCAGAAATTCGACATTCTCCAACAAGACACGATGATAAAATGGATGCTCGACAGCGTGCTCACCTCGCTGCCGCAGCGCCCGCGTTGGGTGGATGGCTCAGGCCTTTCGCGCTACAATCTGATTTCGCCGCGCGACCTCGCGCAGCTGCTTTTGAAACTTTGGAAAGAGCAGCCGCACGAGTTTTTGTTGTCGCTTTTTCCGGCAGGCGGGGCGAGCGGCACGGTGGCAGATTGGTATAAAGGGAAAAATGGCGAGCCGTACGTTTTTGCGAAAACCGGCTCCATGAGTGGGGTGCATTGTCTGAGCGGTTATGTCGTCACCAAACGCGGCAAAATGTTGGTTTTCAGTTTCATGCACAACAATTTTGTCGGAAGCAACCAGGCTTGGAAAGAAGAAATGCAGCGAATTTTGGAGATGATTTGGGGAAAATATTGACCAGGTGACCCAAAGTCGCCCGGTCAATTTGCTGGGTCGAACTTTCCGAAAGTTGCATTTGGGCCTATTCCTCCGCAAGATGGATTTGCAGCCCGGCTTTGAAAAAGCCATTTTCACGGACAGTGGTGAGCTCGTATTGGTCGGGATAAAGAAGGTCGAGTTGGCGTTGCACATTTTTGAGGCCAATGCCGTTGCTGTTGCCGTTGGTGGGCATTTCGTAGTCGCTGTCCACCGTGTTTTTTACCGAAAAATTCAGAACATTGTCACGCAGGGAAATTTGGATATGGATTTCCACCTTGCCGGTGGTGCCGCCCGCGCCGTGTTTGAAGCTGTTTTCCACGAAAGGCAGGAGCAAAAGCGGCGCGATGGGCGTGAGCGGGTTGTCCATTTCTTCTTGATAATGAACACTCAGGCGCGTGTTGTAGCGCAGCTTTTCCAGCTCGATATAGTCCTGAATCACCTTCGCCTCTTCTCCGACCGCGATGCGCGGGGCGCGACATTCGTAGATAACGTAGCGCATGATTTTGGAAAGCATCATAATCGCGTCGGCGGTTTTGTCCGACTTTTTTCGCGCCAACACATAGAGGTTGTTGAGGGTGTTGAATAGGAAATGCGGGTTCGTCTGTGCCCGTAGGAAATTGAGTTCGCTCTGGAGCTTTTCCCGAATCAACTCTTGCTCGAATTCGAGGCTTTTGTAGTGCATCCGAATCAACTTGACCGCCACCGCCGCCGCGAGGGTGATGAAGAGGTCAAATACCGTGAGCAATGTCCCGTTGAAGGAAAAAATCTGGAGCGTTCGCCCCGGCTCAAAAATCGGAAAATATACCCACACGATTTCCATGCGGTATAAGATGGTGGCGGCGATAAATGCCAACAGCAACAGACCAATCAGTTGCCAGATTTTGCTCCGTTCGAGGTAGAGTGGGATGACGAAATAAAAAACGAAGTAGGTAAAGGCAATTTTCACGGGGAGCGAAAATGCCTCACCAATCATCGCACTCTTGAGGTTTTCGTCTATGGGCGCGCCGCGCAATATGCAGGAAAGCCCAGCATTGATGGGTATATAAACAAGCCAAAAAAGGACGTGCAGAGCGATTCGGGTCCAGTTCATTTTAGTGATTGGCTGATTGGTGATTGGTTCTTGGATGTCCTTTTTTTGGTGTCGAGTTTGATTTTAAAATATTGATAACCAGTAACTAACCTCCAGTCAACTAATCACCAATTTCACGCCTGCCATTCGATTCTTTCAAACTCCGGCGCTACGGTCAATGTGTACAAAGAGCGGTCGCGCAGGCGGATCTCTTTGATAGGTATTTCAGCGCCGTCCACCGTGCAATGTTTCACAAAAGCCGGGAAGCCGACGAGGTAGATTTTCACCTTTTCGTAGGCCGGTTCGTACTCGCCTTCCTTTCGCTGGCGCAGGGTGAAATTGCCGTTTTTGCCTTCTGTTTCAAAAATCTTCAAACTAAAGTCGCGGTTGCGGTAGCCGTAGCCTTCGCCCGCGTCTTCATACAAATGGCTGGTTTCCAAGCCGTTTTTGTAATAAACATAAAGCGTCAGTTCATCCACCGGTTTTTCGTTGGTCCATTGGCGCACCGGGTACACGGGCAGCACCGCGCCTTCGCGCACGAAAAACGGGATTTGCTCTGGCATCACATTGACGAACATCTCGCCATTGCCCTGCTGCCCCGTCCAGAAATAGTACCAATTCCCTTTTGGCAGATACACCCCCTGGCGCTGCGTTTTTGGCTGAATGACCGGGCTGACCAACAAATGTTCGCCGAACAAAAAGTCGCGCTCCTGCTCCCAAAATCGCGGCTCGTTCGCATCTGCAAAGGCCAAATGGCGGATGACCGGCGTACCGTCGAGCGTGTGCAACCACATCGCCGAATAGATGCAAGGTAGAATAGAGTAGCGCAGTTCAATCGCCTTTTTCGCCAAATCCGTCCATTTTTCCCCGAAAGACCAAGGTTCTTGGTCTGAAACGTGCAATTTCGGGTCGGCCAGTTCAGCCTCGTCGGCGGGCAAAGTGTCGCCGCTTGCGTGTTGGCCCATGCTGTGGACGCGCATGAGCGGGTGAAACACCGCGAGTTGCAGCCAGCGCACAAAAAGTTCGCCGTCCGCGCTCCCGGCGAAGCCGCCGATGTCCGTGCCGCAAAACGAAAAACCCGAAACGGAGAGCCGTTGGCACTGGATGTTGGCAATTTGCAAGTGTTCCCAGTTGGAAAAATTATCGCCCGTCCACACGGCTGCGTAGCGTTGCCCGCCACAGTAGGTGGCGCGGGTGAGCAGGTATGGGCGCTTCTCCGGCAGCAGATTTTTGTAACCTTCCCATGAGGCGCGGTTCATCTGTTGGCCGTAAATGTTGTGCGCCTTCCGGTGGCTGCAAGGATAGCCATCGTGGTGGTGCAACACGTTGTCGGGCAATGTTTTGTGGTGGACGTGGAACACCGAAGGCTCGTTCATATCGTTCCAAAAACCACTCACGCCGAGGTCTTGGTACAGTTCTTGGTGCAAGCTGCCCCACCAAGCCCGCACATCGGGATGGGTGAAATCCGGGAACGCGCAAAAGCCCGGCCACACGGGGGCTTTCGCCACCTCGCCGTCCGCCGTTTTCACAAACATTTCTTTTTCCAAACCATCTTTATACACCGCGTAGTCCGGGTCTTCTTTGATGCCGGGGTCAATCATCAACACCGTTTCAAAACCCTGCTCCCGCAAATCCCCGATGAGTTGTTTCGGGTCAGGAAAACGCGCCGCATCCCAAGTGAAAACCCGGAAACCGTCCATGTAGTCAATGT
>CAYZVM010000143.1:0-15403 GCA_964481485.1 uncultured Saprospiraceae bacterium
ACATTTTGGTTGGGCATCCGCACGAGGCATTCTTCGAGCATTTTTTGAGCCTCGGCATCTGTTTCGAGCATCATGTCCACATTGGTAATCATGTTCATAAGCCAAACTGGCTCCCGGCGCTTAGTGACACCTGCCCAACCTGGGCCAACTAGCTTTTCATCAGTGAGTTTGTGGCAAGCGAGGCATTTGGTATCGTAAATACCTTGGCCTTCGGTGACCCACGTTTTATTGAGCGGATTGGTGAGTTCTACGGCTTTGACTTCTGTGCCGTGGACTTCGGGCTGTGGAGCGGCGGCTTCGGAAGGAGAGGGAGACTGTTTTGCTTTTTCTTCTGCATCTTTTTTAGAGGTGCAAGCAAAAAAGGCAAGCATCAGGAGCGCGGTGAGGAATGTTGTTTTGCCGGACATAGTAAACAAGGTGTTGGTGAACAAAAGAATTAAAGACTTTTACCTCTTTTTATTGGCAAAAGTATCCGGCACAACAGCAGCGGGTAGATGAGCTAAGTCAATCCACCCCCTGATTGATGTCAGCATTTTTTAGCAGTGCAACTCTCTTTACCTTTGCGGGATGTTTTCAAAAACGTTTGGCTACGCTGTCAGTGCCGTCACCTATGTAGCAATGCACGGAAAAGACGGCAAAAAGGTGAGCCTGCAGGAACTGTCACAAAACCTTGAAGTGCCGCACCATTTTCTCGGAAAAGTCATGCAAGATTTGGTAAGGCACGGCATTCTGGATTCCACAAAAGGGCCGGGCGGGGGATTTTATACGAACGCGACGACGGTCGGCACGCCATTGCTCGAAATCCTAAAAATCACGGACGGGAGTTTGGTTTTCAACCAATGCGCGTTGGGTTTCAGGCGCTGCAACGCAGCGAACCCCTGCCCGCTGCACAATGACTTTGCCATTTGCCGGGAAGGAATGTTGGATGCCATGACCGCCAAAACAGTGGGGACGCTGACGGAGGAGATGAACAAAGACGAAACTTTGTGACCGGGAGTGTTGCGGTTTACCAGCGAATCAACGCGCTCGCCCATGTGAATCCGCTCCCAAATGCGGCGAGGCACACCAAATCTCCCTCTTTCACTTTTCCGGCCTCCCAAGCCTCGCATAGGGCAATCGGCACAGAAGCCGCCGTGGTGTTCCCATACTTTTGGATGTTGTTCCAAACTTGGTCGTCGCTCAGTCCGAGTTTTTTTTGCACAAACTGGCTGATGCGCAGGTTGGCTTGGTGCGGGATGAGCATATTGATGTCGGAGGGTTGTAGCCCCACCTCGTTCAGTGCTTCTTGGATGACTTCAGGGAATTTTTGCACGGCCATTTTGAATACGAACTGGCCTTCCATTTGTGGATAAAATTTGGCAGTGTCGAGCATCCGCTGGGTGATGAAAATCTCGCCGTAGGTATTCGGGTCGGGGTAGCCCAAATCCACCTCTTCTCCCATTTTTCTGGCGTGGTAGCCGCCGTGTACACCCGGGTTTATGAGGGCAAGTTTTTCGGCATAAGTGCCGTCGGAGTGCAGTTTAGTAGTCAAAATGCCGCGATTCGGCTCCTCTGTCGGTTGGAGAATGACCGCGCCCGCGCCGTCGCCGAAGATGACCGTCACATTGCGCCCGCGGGTGCTGAAATCCAAACCCATCGAGTGCATTTCGGAGCCGACGACCAATACGTTTTTGTACATCCCGGTTTTCACGAACTGGTCGGCGATGCTGAGAGCATAGACGAAGCCGCTGCATTGGTTGCGCACATCAAGCGCGCCGGCTTCTTTGTGCGTGATGCCAAGTTCGCGCTGGAGCAGCACACCGCAGCCCGGAAAATAGTAGTCGGGGCTGAGCGTGGCGAATATGATGAAATCAATTTCTTCCGGCTGGATGCCCGCGCGTTCGCAAGCAATCCGAGTAGCGGCGACGCCCATGGAAGTGGTCGTTTCATCGTGCTTTTTGCAGTAGCGCCGCTCCCGGATGCCGGTGCGTTCTTGTATCCACTCGTCGGTGGTGTCCATCACCTTGGTGAGGTCGTCGTTGGTGACAATGCGTTCGGGGACGTAGTAGCCGATACCGGCGATTTTGCTGTGTTTCATGTGTGAGAACGGCGAGCGGGATAAGAGATGTGAAAAAACAAGGTTTTTATTTCCAGAACTTTTTAGGCAAAACGAGGATTGAAACCAATTTTGGGACGGCAAAGTTGGCGAAAATCTGTCAAAAAGGTGGTATGGGGAAAAGTATTGGGCGCCTTTGCCCCAAAGTGGTTTTTTAAAAAAAGGCACTGATTGCTCTTTGGCACAGGAATTTTCCAGTTTTTTGCAAAAATCCCGCAAACAAAACAAGCAAGATGGCTTTTGACATATTCCTAACTGTATTCCTCGTGGCGCTCAACGGTTTTTTCGTTGCCGCCGAATTCGCCATTGTAAAAGTCCGCTACTCTCAAATCGAACTCCGTGCGCAAAAGGGCAACCGGCTGGCAGGCGTGGCGCAAAATATCCTGAATCATCTCGACTCCTACTTGTCCGCAACCCAACTGGGCATCACGCTGGCAAGCCTCGGCTTGGGCTGGATAGGTGAACCTGTGGTGTCCAAATTGCTTATTGCATTGTTCCACGCTGTCGGCTTTGATTTGCCGGAGGATTTGGCGCACAAAATCGCGCTGCCGGTGGCATTTGCAGTTATCACAGTGCTGCACATCGTTTTTGGCGAGTTGGCGCCCAAGTCTATCGCCATCCGAAAGCCGGAAGAAACCACACTGGCTGTGTCGCTCCCGATGCGGGGTTTTTTCTTGCTGTTTCGCCCTGCTATTTGGCTGCTCAACGGTTTTGCCAATTTTGTCTTGAAACTAATCGGCATCCCGCCAGTGGACGAACACGAGGCGCACAGCGCAGAGGAACTGCGGCTGCTGGTGAAACAAAGCCAAAAAAGCGGTGCCATCAAAGAGGACAATTACCAAATCATCCAAAAGGCTTTTGACTTTTCGGAACTGACGGTGCAACAGGTCATGGTGCCGCGCAAAAACATTTTTGCCCTCGAGCTTGACACGCCCAAAGAGGAGATTTTGAAGGAATTGCTCGAAAGTGGCTATTCGCGTATTCCAGTTTATGAAGACGACATTGACAATGTGATGGGCATCGTGTTTGCCAAAGACATTTTCAAGGCAAACATTCAGAACCCTGAATGGAACTTGAAAGACCTCCTGCGCCCGGTGCAATACGTTTATAATTCGGCCCGGCTCAACCGTGTGCTCAAAGATTTTCAACTGAAACGGATTCACATCGGACTCGTGATTGACGAGTATGGCGGCACGGAAGGGCTGATTGCGATGGAAGATATTTTGGAGGAACTCGTGGGCGAAATCCGCGACGAATACGACGAGGAGACCGACCCTGTGGTGAAAAACGAGGACGGTTCGTTCACCATTTCGGGCATAGCACCGCTCCACGATGTGAACAACTATTTGCCGATTCCTTTTACCGAAAACAAACAATACAACACATTGAATGGCCTCATTCTCAACCGTTTCGGGCGCATACCGCCGGGCAACGAGGTTTTTGTGTTGGACAAATACGAGGTCACGATATTGACCAGAAAACAAAATATCTTGACCCAGTTGAAAGTAAAATTGGAGGAAGGAGCCTTGGGCGAGGATACTTATTAATCCAAGTTGTGACCCACCGAATCAGAGGGATTGGAAAACGGATGACAAGGATTTTCCAATCATGTTTTGTGCGCACATAAGTCGCCACTTGAGTTTATTAGGCATCTAAATTCATGGAGATTCCGCCCAAAATCGTTGCCAGGCTTCGAGTATAGCGGGTTCGTCAGTCTGCAATATTTTCAATGCCTGATTCGTGCCTGTGCAAGAAAGGAGTTGGAACAAAACGGCGCGGCCTTTTGACTCGTCCAGCCAAGCAGCGACCGAGCCAGCCAACCCGTATTTGTGCTTGCCGCTCCAAAATTTTTGCAACTGCGGCGGCGCGGCTTTTTTGCCCAGAAGTTCGCGCACACTTTCCAGCCTTTTGTCGTCCAATTGCCCCGAAGCATAGACGGCAATTCCTTCCACCCACCAGCCCATCTCGTCCATCCCGGCAAAATCGGGTTGGGGGTTGTGTTGGCCGTGAAAGACGTGTACCAATTCGTGGTGCAACAACTTGCGCAGAGCCATCGTATCGTCGGCCTTGTGTTCGCACGCCTCCGCAGCCCACGCGCGCGGGGAAAGAATGTCGAGGCGGTGCGCCACGCCGCTGGCTACCATCCAACATTGCGACTGAAAAGTGGAATCGCCCCAATCCTGCTGCCATTGTTTGTCCAGCGCGGCGCGGTTTGGAAATACATGCACATCAAACTTGCGTGGAAAAGGATGCCCAAAAAATTGTTCGACAGCTTGTGTGCCTGCCACCAGTCGGGCGAGCAAAGCGGAGCTGTCTTCTGGAGCGCAGTGCAGCGTGAATTTTGGCTGCGCAATGGAAATATTTTGGGCGGACAACAGGGAATTAATTGCGGCAAGCAAACCCACAAGCACGGGTGCAACAAAAGATACGAAACGCATACGAAGTGTTTTTCCCGAATTGACACTTGTTGCCGGAGCGAGGTTACATTTCGCCGGGTCGCCGCCAGAGCATCTGAAAATCGTTCATCACATAGCCCTCGCCGATGGGGATGTCCACGCAGTGCTCGATAATGAAGCCTATTTTGAAATAAAAATTGATGCTTTTGTAGTTCTGGCGGTTCACGGTGAGGCGCAGTTCGCGGAGAGCGGGGTAGTGAGCGAGTAGCAATTCAAACACCTTTTTGCCGAGGCCGCGCCCGCGTTTTTCGTTGTCCAGATAAAATTTATGGAGAAAATATTGCCCCTCGCCTTTGTCGCTGACTGCCACAAAACCGAGGGTTTCATCTTCCTTCATCACCAAATGAAACACTTGCCCGTCTTCTATTTGTCGTTGAATTGCTTCGGGGCTGTACATCAGCGCGAGCATATATTCCACCTGCTTTTCACCGATAATGGCCGGGTAATGCGCCCGCCAAATGCGGTGTGCCAATGTGCGGATGCGCAGGATGTCGCCGGGGGTGGCTTGTTGAAGGGCAATGTCCATAGCTACAAACTCTTTACTTTTTTTCTTCTTTCGCATTGAGCAGTTCGAGCACCTGTTTGGTGATGTCGAGGCTGTCGTTGGCCATGAGGATTTGGCCGCCGCGCGAGTAAGAGAGGATGTAGTCGTAGCCGATTTGGCCGGAGAGTTCTTTGAGTTTGCTCTCTACATTGGCATAGAGGTCATTGAACGCCTTTTTTTGGTCTTCTGCCAATGATTTGCGGAGGTTTTCTTCCTCTTTTTGGAGGCGTTCGCTGCGCTGCATGAGTGCTGCTTGTGCTTTTTCGGCATCGGCTTGGGTCATGTTGCCGGTCTGGAATTTTTCCTGCAAAGCGTTGGCATCGCGCATGAGGGCTTCTTGCTTCGACACGAGATTGCTCTCGGCACTGCGGAGGCGCTGTTCGATGGCTTGTTTTTGTTGTTTGAGCCATTCGTATTGGGCATCAAGCGTGTCGGCGTTGACATAAGCGATTTTTACGCCGCCCGATTGTGTGGCAGGTGGTATAATTGCTTGTTGTTCAGCAGCCTGCGGTTTTTTCAGGTTCAAATAATACAAATGCCCGACAAGTGCAAAAAGGATGATATTGAGTATGAGTGGGAGATTTTTCATCAAAAAAGTAAATGAGCAATGAATGAATGAGTGGGTGTGAATGTGTGGCAAAAGTAAGCGGCTGCAAGGAAAAACCGGGCTTACTCTTCCACTTTCCACGTTGCCCCGTACTGCTCCACGAGGATGTTGTCGTAATAATCTGCTTTCTCAAATAAGTTGCTGAGCAGCGCCTGCCCGGTATCCTCGTTCAGATAGCGGTCGTAGATGAGCAGCGAAAGGACAATATCTTGGTCATGCACACTGAGGGCGAGCGCCTCGTTGGAGTAGTTTTCGCGGAGCAGATATTCGTAGAGCGGTTTGATGTTTTCTTTCGGCAATTGGCACAAAACAGCATCCGCCGACATGAGGCCGGATTTGTCGTGGTAGGTGATGATGATTTTGGCACTGCCCTGCCGGATTTCCCAAGCATTCGGCCCAGAACGGCTGAGAGCGACATCGTGGCCGATTTTGGCGATGAGCAATTCGATGGTTTTAGCCACGCCCGACGGCGTATATTCGTCCACTGTGCCAGGCAGTTCCACCCGGTTGCCGCAAAAGGAGCAAAAGCCGTTTTCCACCGTTTCTTCGGTCACAATATTCATACAGGCCGTACACCGGCAGGCGTTTTCGGAGTTGAGTTTCAGGAAACTGTCGAGCGATTCTTCGAGGAAATTGACCGGCAGGGAAAAGCCCGTGTTGTCGCCGTCGCGGATGACGAAGGTGTTGATACCGACGACCTCGCCGTCGTTGTCCACGAGTGGGCCGCCGCTGTTGCCGGGATTGAGTGCTGCATCTATGTGGAGGTACGGGATGCCGTTCATCACTTCGCGAGTGTTGGAGACAATGCCACTTTTCACCGAAAATTTCAACCCGAACGGGTGGCCGATGGCGGTCACTTGGTCGCGTTCGCGCAGTATTTTGCCAATGCCGAGGCGCACGATGGGCACTTCGGGCATCTCTTTTGGCCCTTCGAGAAAAGCCAAATCGTAGCGCTGGTCGGAGTAGCGCACCTGCGAAAGTTGCTTCGTGAATTTCGCCCCCTCTACCACCACCGCGCGGCTGCCCTCGATGACGTGGTGGTTGGTGACGATAAGCCCCCGGTCGCGCAAAAAGAAGCCCGTGCCAGTGCTGTTGGGCGTGGCTATTTGCACAATGACGTTGCGGTATGTTTCTACAAAATCGCTCATTTCGGATTTCGGATTTTAGCGTTTGGTCATGGATTTCGGCACTCAAAGAGAAAACCGAAGACCAACTCCTAAATACCGTTTTATGTTTCTTTGGTTAAATTTAAATCCTTGATCATCAACAAATAAGACTTGGCAAACAGTACCATCGAAGCGAAGTCCAACTTGCCAGTGCCGGGTTTCAAATGCGGGTACTGGGCGCGGTTGCGCTCCGCGATATTCTTGATGGCCGATAAAATTTCAGAACGGTTCAGTTTTCCGTACTCGTCGGTGAAAGGTATTTTGAAACCCAATTCGCGGAAAAACGCTGACTCCGTGATTTGAAAAAACAGGTGGAGCAACTCGCGGTCGGGCTTCGGCGGGGCATAATGGAACATGGCAAAACCGGCCACGTATTGTGGCACAGCCAACGCCAATGCCTCGTGGTTTTGCTGGAGCGGCCACTCCATGTTGGGCAATTCGCCCTCAATGAGGCTGACCAAATGGTCGTGGTTCACCGCCGGATTGATGCCAAAAGTGCTGCGCGTCCGATACATTTCTTTGAAAAAAGCCTCCTTCGGGCGGTCGAGCAGCTTTTGCAAATCCTTCCGGATATTCGTGATTTTCACCTGCGGTGTGCGGTCGTTTTTGGCAAAATAAATCCCGTGAATCCGCTCCATGGCATCCATCATAAAACCCTCAGGCCGAACGAGGTAGTCCAATTTGAAGGCCAACGCCAACATCGAATAGGCATAAGCCCCGGGGTAGGTGTTGGGGTCAGGCTTGGCCTTGTCCAATTCGGCAAATATGCGTCCGATTTCGCTGCGGATATAGTTGTATTTCGCCTCTTTTTCCGCCTCCGGGATGTCGCCAAAAATACGCTCCTGCGCCGGGCTCAGAACTTTGAACTCATCGAGCAAGAGGTCATCCTGCTTGTCGGCGTGAATAGCCAATTCCCGTAGCGCGTAAAGCAATTTGAGCGGCGAGCCATCCGTCGTATGGGTATCGAAGAGGATGGTGAGCGTGTTGTCGGGGTCGAGGGCAAAACGGCTGAACTTAAGGTTGAAATTGGCTTCCATCAGCCGCCGCAAAAAGCCTACGTTGAGGTCTTCGGCGCGGGCGATTTTGCTTTCAGCCTTCACTTTTTCGCTGTTTGCGAACCCGGTGACGCGCTGCGAACCTTGCCAAAACTCAAAGTGCAAATTGCCGGCCTCTTCCCGCCAGTGGACACTGTCCACCGCATCATCTTTCAAATAGCGCATAAAATGCTGATACGCATCGAGGTGCTGGCCTTGGTCAAACAGTTCCAGCGAGCGGTCAAAAGCCTGTTGTTGCGCATCCGTTTTATACGCATCCGTGTAGCGGCCAAACGGGATGTCGGGCGAGGCGGGCTTTTTTCCGAAACCAAAAATTTGCTCTAAAAAACTCATGCGGGAAAATGAGCGCCAAAAGTAGCAAGTTTGCCGGGAAATAATTTCTTGTGAACTATGGAGACATTTCGCACCGTGTTATCAGAGCAGCCAGCACCCTTCGCCATCGGCCATTCAGACCAGCTATTGCTCGTCGGTTCGTGCTTCACCGAACACATCGGCGAGCGGCTGGCCACAAACAAGTTTAGGGCACCGACCAATCCGTTCGGCATCGTGTACAATCCTGCCTCCACTGTCCGATGTTTAGAGCGGTTATTTGCTGAAAATCAATTTTTTGACGAACAAGATATTTTTGAAAATGCGGGGCTTTGGCATTCATGGGAACATCACGGACGCTTTTCAAAACCCGACAAAGCCGAAATGCTGGCCGGACTAAATGCCGCCTATTTGGAAGCTGCTGCTTCCTTGAAAAAAACGAATCGCCTCCTGCTGACATTCGGCACTGCGGATGTTTTTGAGTTGAAAAATGTTGGCCAAATCGTCGCCAACAACCACAAAATGCCCGCCGCCCATTTTCAAGAGCGGCGACTTTCAGTGGCCGAAATCGCGGAATCTACGGCCGGCATTTTGCAAAAAATAAAATCTGAAAACGCTGATTTGCAAGTTGTTCTGACGGTCAGCCCGGTGCGACACCTGCGCGGCGGGGCGGTGGCCAACCAACGCAGCAAAGCCACGCTCGTGCTGGCTTGCGAGGAAATTTGCCGCCAACTCGACTTCGCCCACTACTTCCCCGCCTACGAACTTTTGCTCGACGACCTCCGCGATTACCGCTTTTACGCCGCCGATATGGTTCATCCTTCCGATACGGCGGTCAACTACATCTGGGATTTTTTCGCCGACACGTTTTTTTCAGCAGAAACAAAACGGCTCAACGAGCGCATCGGGAAAATTACGGCGGCGGCGCGCCACCGACCTTTCAATCCCGACACGGCGGAACATCGCGCCTTCGCGCGGGCGCAGTTGGAAGCAATCGAACATTTGAAAAAGGAATGGCCGGAGTTGGATTTTGGGGTGGAGGAAAGATATTTTCTCGATTTTTAGACCTATAAGGTTTTCAAAAACCTTATAGGTCTCGGAGTTCCGAAATAAAACAACAATACCATGCAAAACGACTTCGTCCCCCTTCTCCCCGGCCAAGTTTACCACCTATACAACCATGCAGTCGGCAGTGAAAATCTATTTCGAGAAGATGCTAACTACCTCTATTTCCTCGACTTGTATCAGAAACACATAGTTCCAGTCTGCCGGACTTATTCCTATGCGCTGATGCCCAACCATTTTCATCTGCTCGTGCAAGTGCGGCCAATGGAGTTGCTCTCCTCGCTGGCACCGTCTCGAAAACGCTTGGATACACCTGATGATGCCGCAGAATTTGTGATGCAACAGTTCAGCAATTTTTTCAACGCTTATGCCAAGGCATACAACAAACGTTACAACCGTCGTGGCGCCCTGTTTGTGGATTATCTTCGTCGCAAATTGGTGGACAATACGCATTACTTTCAACAAGTTGTGCTGTACCACCACTTCAATCCTGTGCGACATGATTTTTGCGACACCCCGCTGGATTATCGTTTCTCCTCGTATCCAGCCTGTTTGAGCGACCAGCCTACTTTGATTGAGCGGGAAGTGGTCATCGCCCGCTTTGGAGGCCGCGAATCATTTATCGCCCGGCACCAAGGCTATGATTGGCGGACAGATGATGATTTGGATTTTTAGTTCGCGCGTCTTCAGACCTATAAGGTTTTCGAAAACCTTATAGGTCTAATTTCCGATGCCGTCATTTTTCAAATCCTCCAGCAGGCGCGTGTCATTGGCTTCACGCGCCTCTTTCAGGAGCTGCTGGTAGAGTTCGTCGGCTTCTTTTTTTCGGCCCAGCCCGGCGAGGCAGCCGGCTTTGTGGTAGCGCATTCGGCGGATGAGGGTCGCGTTTTTCAGTTCTGCGATTTTGGCTTGCACTTCAGGCTTTTGCAGCGTTTCAGGAGGAAGTTTTTTGATTTCTTCGTCTATTTGGAGGTTGATTTGTTCGGAGCGGGTGATGCCTTTTTCGAGAGCAGTGAGACCTTCCGCATATTGTCCCAGCCGCTTTTGCATAGAGCCGACGTTGTTGAGGCAGGTGATTGAGAATGCCGACTCCTCCGCTTTCTCCGCATTTTCTAATGCCTTTTGGAAGTAGGACAGCGCTTCGGCGTATTTGTTTTCGCGAAAGAGTTCCATGCCCCGGTCGTTAGAAGTGAGTGAAAGATTACGAACAAGAGTTTGTGTGTTAGGATGTTTTTCACCCAAAAATCTTATCCAAACGGGCATCGCCTTTTCAAAATAAGCGATGGCGCGGTCGTATTCGCCTTTGTCATGCCACGCCGAGCCGAGGTTGTTGTATTGAATGGCTACGCTTGGGTGGTTGTTTCCCAAAGCGACGGAATCGATGGCGAGGGCTTTTTCATAATATGCGATGGCGCGGTCGTACTCGCTTTTTGCCTTCCACGCCAAGCCGAGGTTGTTGTACTCGCGGGCTACAATTGGGTGTTTGTTACCGAAAACGACGGAATCAATGACAAGGGCATTTTCAAAATAATTAATGGCGCGGTCGTACTCGCCTTTGTCATGCCACACCGAGCCGATGTTATTGTACTCAAGGGCTACTTTGGGGTGCTTATTCCCGAAAGAAACAGAAATAATCGCGAGGGCTTTTTCATAATATGCGATGGCATGATCGTACTTGCCTTTGGCCTGCCATGACAAACCGATGTTGTTGTACTCTCGGGCTACGTTTGGGTGCTTGTTGCCATAAGAAACGGAATCGATGGCGAGGGCTCTTTCAAAATAAGCAATGGCGCGGTCGTATTCGCCTTTGTCCTGCCACGCCGAGCCGAGGTTGTTGTATACGCTGCCTATACTAGGATGGATTTTTCCAAATGAGTGCAGCAAAATCGCCAACGCTTTTTCAAAATAATCTATTGCTCTATCGTACTCGCCTTTGCCATGCCACACCGAGCCAAGATTGTTGTACTCGCGGGCTACGTTTGGGTGCTTGTTGCCGAAAGTGACCGAGTCAATGGCTAAGGCTTTTTCAAAACAAGCTATGGCGCGGCTGGATTCCCCCTTTGTCTGCCACGCCAGGCCAAGGTTGTTGATTTGAACAGCCACAGTAGGGTGTTTTTCTCCAAATGCTTGGACAAAAATCGGCAGGGCTTTTTCAAAATAAGCGATGGAGCGGTCATACTCGCCTTTGTCATGCCACACCGTGCCAAGGTTGTTGTATTCTCGGGCTACGTTTGGGTGCTTGTTGCCATAAGAGAGGGAATCAATGGCAAGCGCTTTTTCAAAGTAAGCGATGGCGCGGTCATACTCGCCTTTGTCATGCCACACCGTGCCAAGGTTGTTGTACAGCACCGCCTTTTTTTCAGGCTGGTCTTTGAAAACAACTGTATCTATTGCTAAGGCTTTTTGGTAAAAATCTATCGCCTCGTCGTAGCGGGCAATTTCGTGGAGGTGAAAACCATAAGCCAAAAGGTATTTGGAATTTTTTTCATCAAGCAAGGCCGCTTTTTGGTAATAGGGCGTGGCTTCATTGTATTTCAAGGCGAGGACTTTCACTTGTGCCAACTCGAATGCTTTGTAGGCGATTTTTTTGGCGTCGCGGTCGAAGTCTTCTTCCAAAATCCGCTCGGCTTCGGCGATATTGCCCTCTTCCAAAAGTTGTTTAGCGCGTTTGGCCACGGCGTCGTTGTCGGCGCGGGCGGAGAGTTCGGTACGCAACTCCTCGAATTTTTCTACCTGCTCCCGCAGTTTTTTGTCAAAATCCTCGATTTGCGCCTGCTTTTCCTCCAGCAGCGCCACGATGCCGAGAAAGGCTTTTTTCGGAATGCCGTACCAGATTTTGACATTGCCGAGGGCATACACAGCGGGGCTGTTGGCGCCCTGCGTGTAGAGTTGGAATTCGAGGGCTTCAGCCACGTCGGGGCGGTCGGCGATGCCGAGTTTTTTGCGGTCGGCGGCATCGAGTTCGAGTTTTTTCTGCTCTTTCGGCGCCACGAGCGTGAAGTCGCGGATGAGTTTTTCCACCTTTTTTTGTCGGGCAAGGGAGTCGAGGCCGTCTTTTTTGTAGAGTTCGGCCAAGCCGTCGAGTACGCTCGGCTTGATGCCGTAGCTGGCGTCAAAGTTTTTCGCCCACACGCTGGGACTGTTGGCTTCGTAAGTGGTTTGGGTGATGCGCTGGATTTGTGCGGAGAGGCTGAGCGAGCAGAAAAAGAGTAAGAGGGTGCAAAAATGTTTCATCGTGGAGGGTTTTAAGACCTATAAGGTTTCCGAAAACCTTATAGGTCTTGGTGTGGAATCCTATTTCAAAGTGTCTTTTTTCGGCTTTTTCTCGGCGGCCTTTTCCCAGTCGTCGCCATCGTATTGGATGTTCACATCACCGCTTTCGGTTTTGACGGCAGGGCTTTTATCGCCGTGCGTGGTTTGCTGGATAGTCTGCGCGGGTTTGTTCAAAGTATCGGGCTGCACAATCGGAATCGGCTTTTTTTCAAAAAAAGAGGCCACGTTGTACCCCGATATTTGAGCAACGGAAGCCAAAATGCCCAACGCAACAGGTACGGCGGCGAGTTTTTTCCAGTGATTTTTGAAAAAATAACTCGCCGCGCTGGGCGGCGCGTCGGAGAACCGGTCAGTAAGTTGGAGGAGGCGGTCGTTGAGTTGGTTGTAAGCGAGGCGCGATTGCTCGGCGGAGGCGACACCTGTTAGTTCGTCGCGGCTCACTTTCGCAAAATCAGCAGAAATCAAGAGTGCTTCCTGATGCCAACCGGGGCGGTAGGCTTTTGTCCACGCGAGCAAATCGGCGACGGCTTGGCGGGTGTTGCCGTCGGCGAAGAGGGCATGGACGTGGCTCTGGAAAGCGGGAAGTTCATTCGGCAACATGGCAATAATAGTTTGGGTGTAAAAGTAAAAATTATCAGAGGCTCGCTAATCGGAGGTTGGCGTTACTTATACCCCTTCGGACTTACCCCCGTCCACTTCTTGAACGCCCGGCGAAACACTCTCGGCTCGGCGTAGCCCAATCTATACGCAACTTCATTGACGGTCAGCGAGCGGTTTTTCAGCAAGCCGATGGCGAGTTCCGATTTCACTGATTCGGCGATGTGTTGAAACGAAGTTCCTTCCTCTTGCAACTTCCGTTGGAGCGTGCGCGGTGTGACGTGGAGATATTCCACCACGTCGGCCAGTTGTGGTACGGTGGAAGTAAAATTTTGCAAAATAACCCGCCGCACTTCGTTGCTGAAAGTCTCTCGCTCTTTGGTTTTGGCGATTTCTTTTTCCAATAACTCCTTGAACATCAAGTTCAACTGCGGATTGTGCCCGATGACGGGCAAGTGCATATCGCGCAGGCGATAGACGAGACAGTTGCGCGGCTGATTGAACGCCGGCTCTGTTTTCAGCACCCGCACATACTCGCGCGTGTCCGCCGGACGAGCGTAGCGCATCGAAACCCGGAGCGGGTATTTGGCTTTGCCGGAAAGCAATTTCGTGACATGGACAAACGCGGCGGCGGAATGCTCCACCACTTGCCGAGCCGTGTCAGGCGAGGCCTCGTTCCAAACTTCGAGTGGCTCGGCGTAGTAGAAAAACTCCTCGCCGCGCACTTCCAGCGAGTAAACGGTCATGTTGGAAATGTAGCCGTTGAACTGCGTGGCGTGCGTAAAAGCCGAGAGCAAATCGGGGCTGGTCTCCATCAAAAAGCCCAACATCCCGGCCAATCCCGGCGAGGTTGTTTCGCCAATATGCAGCCCCAAAAAAGAGTCGCCGGAAGCGCGAATCGCCGCGTCCCAAGCCTTGATGCTTTGGTCGAGGTCAACAAAAGCATCGGCGCGTTCGAGCGTTTCGGGCGTGATGCCGATGGCGCGGCAGAGCTCGCCCAAGTCGGCGCCCTTGCTCACGGCAGCCAGGAAAATGTTTCGGATGAGGGGCATTCCAGCCCAAATGTTGGGTCGTTCCATGTTGTGGATTTCGTGTGCAGAGGGTGCGCCAAATGAGGTCACGCAAAGACGCCAAGAACGCCAAGCGTAGCATATTCTTTGCGTCTTTGCGTGAGACAATTTGGCGCGATTTGTCACTTTTCTGGCGCAAAATACGACAAGCCCGCAATGGAGTATCCTCGACTTTTGCACCAACAATTGAAACAAAGTTTATGAAACAATACACCATCCTCGGCGGCGGCATCGCGGGTTTGACCGCCGCCATTGCTTTGAAACAAAAAGGCTTTCGGGCAACGGTTTTTGAAGCTGCGCCGGAAATCAAACCACTCGGTGCGGGACTTTTGCTGGCCGCCAACGCCGTGAAAGGGTACGAACGGCTCGGCATCGCCGAAAAAATCGTGGCGCGAGGCCGGGCTCTGCCCACGTTCAGCATTCTCGACGAGCAAGGCCGTGTCATCACTTCCGCCGATGCCGGGAAAATCGGGCGGCAATATGGTCTGCACAATTTCGCCATTCACCGGGCTGATTTGCACGAGGCATTGCTGACCGAGTTAGAACCTGAGCAGGTGCAAACGGGCAAACGCGCTGTGCGTTTTGAAAAATTGGGCGATGGCTCCATCGAAGTTCATTTTGCCGACGGCTCGACGCATCGGACGGATTTTTTGATTGTGGCAGAGGGAATTCACTCGGCTGTTCGGCGCCAACTCTTGCCTGATTCTGAACCGCGCTACGCGGGTTACACTTGCTGGCGGGCTGTCATCGAAACGCCTCCGTTGCTGAAAAATCTTTCTGTTGCCTCGGAGACTTGGGGCGCGGAGGGCCGATTCGGCATCGTGCCCTTGGCGGGCGACAAAATTTACTGGTTTGCCTGTGTGAATGCCCCGCAAAACGACCCGGCCATGCGCGATGCCCAAGTCGCCGATTTGCAGCGAATTTTTCAAAAATTCCACTCGGCGGTGCAGATTATTTTGGAAAACACCCGCGATGCTGACTTGCTTTGGAACGACATTATTGACCTCAAACCGATTAAAAAATTTGCCTTCGGAAACATCGTCCTCATCGGCGACGCGGCGCACGCCACCACGCCCAACATGGGTCAGGGCGCTTGCCAGGCCATCGAAGATGCCGTGATTTTGGCGGATGAATTGGGTAAAAACACCGACCCCGCCGCCGCGTTT
>CAYZVM010000144.1:0-15282 GCA_964481485.1 uncultured Saprospiraceae bacterium
CTACCTTTCCGGCAAACAATTTTCAGCAAATCATGCAACTTACCATCCGCAATTTATCCAAAACTTACCCCAATGGGGTGAAAGCGCTCCAAGACGTTTCGCTTGACATTCCGACCGGGATGTACGGTCTGCTCGGCCCCAACGGCGCGGGCAAAAGTACCCTCATGCGCACCCTCGCTACTTTGCAAGATGCCGACTCCGGCACGGCCACTTTGGGCGACATCAATGTGCTGAAAGACAAAGATGCTGTGCGCCGCACGCTCGGCTACCTGCCGCAAGAGTTCGGCGTCTATCCGCGCATCAAGGCTTTTGAAATGCTCGACCACCTCGCTGTGCTGAAAGGCATGCCCGCCGGGCAGCGCAAAGAAGTGGTGAACACGCTCTTGCAGCGCGTCAACCTCTGGGATCACCGCAAAAAATCTGTCTCTTCTTACTCTGGCGGGATGCGCCAGCGATTCGGCATCGCGCAGGCGCTGTTGGGCGACCCGAAACTCATCATCGTGGACGAACCCACCGCAGGCCTCGACCCCGGCGAGCGCAACCGTTTCTACAATCTGCTCTCCGAAATCGGTGAAAACGTGATAGTTATCCTCAGCACCCACATCGTGGAGGACGTAAAAGAACTCTGCTCCAACATGGCTATCATCAATAACGGGCAGGTACTTTACGCCGGTAACCCCGACGCAGCGTTGAGTAGTTTGCAGGGGAAAGTTTGGAAAAAAACGATTGCCAAAAGCGACATTGAGGACTACCACACAAAGTTCGACAACCGCCTTATTTCCAGTAAATTGGTTGCCGGAAAACCCATCATTTACGTCATGAGCGACTCCGACCCCGGCGACGGGTTCACCCCCGCAGAGGCGGGATTGGAAGAAGTATTTTTCTCAAAAATAAACGGCGTCGCATAACCATGTTTTCCACCTTTTTTTCTTTTGAAATCCGCTCTTGGCTGCGTTCGCCCATGCCTTGGATTTTCATGTTCATCATCGGGCTATTGTGCTTTTTTGGCACCATCTCCGACCAAGTCAGCATCGGCGGCAGCTACGGCAATGTGTGGAAAAACGCGCCATTTGTCGCACAAAACTGGTACGCCGTTTTTTCCATCATCTGCATCCTGCTCACCACCGCATTTCTCAATACGGCGGCCATCCGCGATTTCGAGCGGCAAACGAGCCAAATCATTTTTTCAAAACCCATCGGCAAAGCGGGCTATTATTTTGGTCATTTTGCCGGGGCGCTGCTCGTGTCGCTCATTCCGTTGTTCGGCATTTCCCTCGGAATGTGGGTCGGCGCGGGCATGAATGCCGTGTTTGACTGGCTCGAGCCCAATCGTTTCGGGCCGTTCGAGCTGCAAGGCCACCTCATGGGATTTTTGGTGTTCGCCATCCCCAACACGATTTTTGTCGGTGGCGTTTTGTACGCCGTCGCCATCAACACCCGCTCCACGCTTTACTCTTTTGTGGCTGCCACGGCATTGCTCGTGGGGTACATCGTGGCGGGCAATTTTATGCGCAATCTTGACAATGAGCAACTTGCGGTGCTGCTCGATCCATTTGGTGTCCGGGCTTTCAGCGTCATGACCAAATATTGGACGGTGGACGACAAAAACCACCAGTCACTTGGATTGGTCGGTGGGCTGTTGCTCAACCGTATTTTGTGGACAGCAGTCGGATTGGCTGTTTTGGTGCTGGGTTACCGTCTTTTTGATTTTTCAGAAAAAAAATCGGGCAGCAAACGCGCAAAAACCATCGTCGAGGAGGACGAAGGCCAAAGCATCCGTTCGCTCGGCGCGCTGCCCAAAGTGTCGCCGGGAAAAGGCGCGGCTACCACGTTCAGCCAATTGTGGAGCCAGTTCAAAACCGAGTGGCTGGGCATTGTGCGCAGCACGGCGTTTACCCTGCTCGCCATACTTGGCCTGCTCAATTGTGTGCCCAACCTTTTTCAGGCCAACGAAAGTTACGGCACCCACGAGTTGCCAGTGACCTACACGATGGTCAATCTCATTCGCGGGTCGTTTTACTTGTTTTCTATCATCATCATGGTGTATTTCAGTGGCGCGGTCATCTGGAAAGAACGGACGCACCAAATCAACGAAATCACCGACGCACTGCCGACAAAAAACTGGACGACTTGGCTCGGCAAATATCTGGCGGTGCTGGGCGTGATGGTTGTGTTGCAGTTATTGGTGATGGTGGCGGCTATTCTTGCCCAAAAAGCACTCGGTTACCATGACCACAATGTATGGGTTTACATCCGCGAAATGTTGGTGATAGATATGCTCGGTTTTGTGTTCACATTGACCCTGGCCTTCCTGATACAGGCACTTTCGCCGAATATGTACCTCGGTTTTTTCCTGACTATTATTTTTATCATTGTCAACAGTTTTGTGTGGTCGGCGCTCAAAATCGAGTCGAATATGCTCGAATTTGGTGCCACGCCGACCTATATTTTATCTGACTTCTATGGCTACCAACCTTTTGGTAAACCGTTATTTTGGTTCAACGCCTATTGGGTGTTGTTCTGTGCTTTGTTGGCCTTGGCAGCCATCCTGCTCTGGCCGCGCGGCAAGGAAACAGGTTGGAAAAAACGGCTCAAACTCGCGCGTTTGGAATGGCCGGGCTATCGCACGTTTGGGTTCGCGGCCATCGGGTTGTTCGTTGGCACTGCGGGCTGGACGTACTACAACACGCAGGTTTTGAACAAATACGTCAACTCTGCGGAAGTGGAAACCCGCCAAGTGGATTATGAGAAAAAATACAAACGCTACGAAGGCCGCCCGCAACCGCGCGTGTACGACGTAAAATACGATATTGACCTGCGCCCCGAAACGCGGACGCTCCATGTGGAGGGCAAATTTTGGGCGCGGAATATTTCGGGAAAACCGATTGACACGCTGTTTGTGAACACGCCGCAATACGGCAAATTCGACATCCGAAACGAGCGCATCTCCCTAGTTTTGAACGACTCAGCACTCAACTGGCGGCTGTACCGTTTCCAACCCGCGTTTATGCCGGGCGATTCTTTGTTGTTGGAATTCAGCACCCATTTTGAGCCGAAAGGTTTTGAAAATGAAGTCTCATGGAGCCGCATCGTGCAAAACGGGACTTTCTTTGACAACACCGATGTCATCCCGATTTTTGGCTATCAGGAATCGAGCGAACTCAGCGACAAAAACCGCCGCCAAAAACTCGGCTTGCCCGAAAAAACGCGCCGCCCTGTGCTCAACCGGCAGGACACACTCCACCGTATGGATGCGTACATCGGCATCAACAGCGATTGGGTCAACGTGGAAACTGTGCTCCGCACCGCACCCGACCAAATCGCCATCGGCCCCGGCTCGCTCCTGCGCGAGTGGGAAGAGAATGGCCGCCGTTGCTTTCAATACAAACTCGACCATCCGTCGTTCAATTTTTATTCTTTCCTCTCGGCCCGCTACGAGGTGGCCCGCCGCGATTGGAATGGCGTAAAACTCGAAGTGTATTACCAGCCTGACCATGATTTCAATGTGGAGCGGATGCTCGGCGCGATGGAAAAATCGCTGGATTATTTCACCAAAAACTTTGGGCCGTATTATCACAAGCAGTGCCGTATCATCGAATTTCCGCGATTTTCGGACTTCGCGCAGTCGTTTCCCGGCACCATGCCGTACTCTGAGGGCATCGGTTTTATCCAAGATTTTCGGCCTGAAGACGACGACCTCGACCTGATGTTTTATGTGTCGGCGCACGAAATCGGCCACCAATATTGGGGCCACCAAGAATGTGGCGCGAATATGCAAGGCAGCGAAATGTTGGTGGAAACCTTTGCCCAATGGAGTGCCCTCATGGTGATGGAACACGAATATGGCCGCGATCAGATGCGCAAGTTTTTGAAGTACGAAATGGATCGTTACCTCCGCGCCCGAGGCCGCGAGACACAGCGCGAATTGCCGCTCGCCCGTTGCGAAGGGCAAGGCTATGTACATTACAACAAAGGCAGCGCGGCCATGTACTACCTCAAAGAGATGGTAAGCGAAGACAGCGTGAACGCGGCGCTGCGGGTTTTTCTCGAAAAATTCCGCTACGCCCCACCGCCCTACCCGGTCAGTCTCGATGCGCTCGACGCATTTTACGCCTACACGCCCGATTCGCTCGATTATGTGGTGAAAGACCTTTTTGAGGACATCACCTTGTTTGAAAACCGCTGCAAAGAAGGCTCTGTCAAGGACTTGAGCAACGGCCAATGGGAGGTAACGATTCAGGTGGAGTGCAAAAAACTCAAAGCTGACGACCTCGGCAAAGAGACCGAAGTGCCCATAGCTGACTACATCGAAATCGGCGCGTTTGCGAAACCGGAGGGCGACAAAAAGTACGGAAAAACCCTCTATCGCCAGCGGGTAAAAATAACTGAGCCGACCGCGACTTTCACTTTCACGGTGAATGAAAAACCCGACAAGGCGGGCGTTGACCCGTTCTCATTGTTGGTGGACAGAAACCCGGAAGACAATTTGAAAGAACTTTAAAATACCCGAACTTTACGCTCGGCCAAACACTTTTTTGAATACCCTCTGTACTGTCGTTTTGCACCCCGCCTGTTCGTTTGATTGGGTGGGGTGCGAAGTGACACCGATTTTTGATCTTCGGGCAGCAATTCAAATTGGCACGGCATTTCCGATTTTCAAATTCACGCCACCGACCGGCACGAGCGATTTGGACTTGTGAAAAAACTGGTTTTTCGATTGCAGAAATCTACTGAAAAAGGTTTGACGCGACAAAAGTTGTTTTGGCTCAAACAATAAACGGGGCTGTAGCACATGGTGCTACGGCCCCGTTTATTTCAAAAGCGGTAGCACGTCATTGGTCTCGAATCACACGATAATTGCCTGATATCGTATGATTTGTGCCGTTTGTTGCCTGAAAACTTCCGTTGAACGAACCGATTATCGGCTCACCCACATTGCCAAAATCAGTCAGAATGGTTGTCACATTGTCTGCTTGGTCGGACGAGGTTTGCAGGTTGTTGACACTGAATGAGTTCAATGGGAAAGTACCCGTTTGCCCGTTGTTGTTGAAAGTCATCCAAATGCCGCTGACTTGAATATTGGAGTCGAGTTGATAGAATTGGATTTGATTTCCGAGCAGATAACCAACTGGTTCGATAAGCGTGAAATCATGACCGTCCAGATTATATTGGATATATTCCGAGAGCATATTGCACACCTCGATATCGCCGACATCTGCCGCGCCGCCCACGATATTGAAATTTTGAACTACACTTTCCAAAAGGTTGGTCAGGTCATAACCAATTATTGATCCTGAGGCGCTGTTGTCGCAATCAATAATATCTAACGTAAACGTCCCGTCCGGCTCAGTGAACGTGGTGAAAACGGCATCTCCGACCTCAATTTTGGCATAACCATCTGCCAATGGTTGGCCGCCGCAGTCTACCAAACTACCCGACACACTCACGGTAGCCAGTTGGGGAGGTAGTGAAGCAATTATGATGGGCGGTAATACCACGTCATTTGAAAACGGCCCAATGTCTTGTGTGTACATTACTTGCCCCCCGCACTGGTCGGGTATCAAGACTTCTAATTTCATCGCAAAATCCTTCGGCACTGCGCCACCAAACCAGCCATTACCATTGGAATAGGCAAATCCCTGAAAGCCATTGGACAAGACGGTGAGCTGGATGACGGCATTTGTCAGCGGATGTTGGTCGTCTCTCAGAAAGACTTGGCCCTCCATATAAACTGTTTCCGAAAAAGCGTCGCAGTTCCAAAACGAAAAGTGTTTCACCTTTCCAACATACTGATTACCAATTTTTTGAGCCGACCCTTCTTCTATCCATCGCGCCTTGTCGTGGTCATAATACCATAATGGGATGGAGGTCGGCGCGACGGAAATCTGATTGGCCGGAATGGGCATCGTGATTTCAACTTCGCTGCCGGAAGCAACTTGTAGGGTTTGCCCGCTTGGGTCTTCTATTTCCACGGCGAGCATCCCAAAAGTAGCCAATGTTCCTTCCTCGCCGCCAAGATTGATGGCGCGCAGGTCGCCGGGCATCTGCAATGACAGGTTGGGCGAAGTCGGGTCGAGATATTTTGCAAACACCCGCACTTGTGCAGAAGTATTCACTGAGCCCGCCGGGAAATGGAGCGAAACGCCGCCCGGCACACTGATATTGCCACCGGTGTTTGCACTGAATGTCCCGACCAATTCTTTTCTAAGCAATTGAACCGTAACGGTTTGCAACGCGTCATTTTGCACAATGTAAGCGCGGCTGAAGTCGAAATAGCCAATTTTTGAAACTGAAAGTTTTGCGTCGCGAGCAGTCAAACGGACGGGTTGGAGGCGAAAAACGCCATTGGCATCGGTCACAGCCAGTTCATTTCCGGCGCGGGCAGATGCGCCTTCGAGGGGCTGGCCATCCTCATCAATGACGCGCCCGGCGAAGGCGACATCGGCTTGTTTTTCAAAATTGCCATCATAATCTTGGTCGCGGCAAGAGAACCAAAGGGCGCTGACGAGCAGCGCGAGGAGTACGATGATTTTCCAATTCTTCATTTTGCGTGTACTTTGTTTGGTGTGAAAAATGGTTTCGGATAGGTACACGCAGGAAGTCCGCCGGGCGTTGGGTGCAGACTTTGGGAAAAACATCAGAGATGCCATGCGAATCAGGTATTGTGTTCGTTTCCCCGATCACATCATATAAATAGCTCGGAGCGTTTTGGGACGAGGTATTGGAAGGAGTTGATAAAGGCGCGTCAAGCCATTCTGGCCCATAGCGGCAAGGTTTTGCCCTTGGCGGGAAAGTCGTTTTTCTTATCTACTCAGAAAAAGAATGACAAAAAAATCTGCGCCTCCTCCGCGTCTCTGCGGTTCCACTTTGTTTGGCGAATTGACAGGCGAACCATGTTCGTTACATTTTTATTCCTTCAACATTTTCACCAACATCCCACTCTTCAATCGCGGCTCGAAGTAGGTGCTTTTTGGCGGCAAGCTCTCGCCCGCATCGGCCATGCGCATCATGTCTTCGAACGACACGGGATAAAGCAAAAAACCAATACGGTCGTCGCTGTCGTTTGTTGCTTTGCGCACTCCCTCCAGCCCTTTTGCGCCTTCAATATATGTGATGCGCGTATCCGTCCGCACATCATGGATGTGAAAAATCTTGTCGAGGACAAATTCGTTGAGCAACGTAGCATCCAGCACCACCCGGTCTTTGGCGTGACTTTTCAGCACAGAATCTTTCCATCGCAAACTGTACCATTCTTTTTGAGCATACATCACAATCTCATGTTTTTCAAGGGGTTTGCGCGGCTCTTGGAGCACATCGAGATCGAAAATGCGCGACATTTTTACAATAAACTGCGTAGAACTAATATCCCGCAAACCTTCCACCACCCGGTTGTAATCCAGAATATCCAATTGGTCGGAGGGAAAATATGCACAGAACAAGTTGTCGAAATCGAACTCCGGGTTTTTGTCTTTCAGCCGCTCGTGTAGTAACGCCACGGTGGTAGTGCGGTGGTGGCCATCGGCGATGTAAGTACCATCCACACGGGCCTTAAAAAGTTGTTGCAAATGACCGATGTCCGCCGGGTCAGTCACCGCCCAAACGCGGTGCGTCTGCCGGTCTTTGGCGAAGCGCGTGGTATAAAGCGGATTGTTGGAACTCGTAAAATGCTCCAGCCAGCGGCTGATGTCCGGCACGGGCGGGTAGGTGAGCAGTACAGGTTTGAGGATGGCATTCCAGCGGAGGAAGAGTTGCATTTGTTGTTGCTCGCGCTCGCTGAGGGTTTTTTCGTGCTTCTTTATTTTTCCGGCAAAAAAATCTTCCACCGCGTTGAGCGCGATGAGACCGGTGTGTTTGCGCGCATCCGTCTCTATTTGATAAATGTAGAGCGCTGCCTTCGGTGCTTTTTCAAAAAAACCGTTGGCCTGAAATTCGCGGAAAGAATTTTTCGCGTCCTCGCAAAACGAATCAGGCGAAGCGATGAAATCAAAGTTTGGGTAGGTGGCTTGAAATGGTCTTATTCTCATGCGGTGGGTAGTTAGGCGGCGCAAAAGTAGCGGACTTCGGAAGTTGGGTACCAGATTTTCAGCATCGGACTTGAAATATACCACAAAAAAAACTTCGACATTTGCCCGATACCCTCCGCGCCACGGCACTCCCCCGAATAACAACTTTTTTAAATGCTCGTTTGTGGGCTTGTCTTTCTCGCCCCTTGCGACCGTGAATTTTTTTAAAACTACGATGAAGTATCAATCCGCCTTTGCCTTATTATTTGTCTTGCTTGGAACTGCCAGTTTGCTCGATGCGCAGTCCGTCAGCGAACTCGAATCCCGTTTGAAACGCGCAGGCACGAAAAACGAAAAGATGACGCTCTCGTATCAAATAGCCGAGAAACTGCTGTCGTCCAACCCCGCCAAAGCGGCCACGTATGCCCAGCAGGCCAGCCAATTGGCCACCGAAATCGGCGACAAACGCCGTGAAGCCGATGCATCTTTTCTCAGTGCCGAAGCGTTTTTCCGGGCGCGCAAGTACCGCGAAGCCTCCAGTGAATACCAACATTCTTGGAACTCTGCCCGCAATTATGGTCTGCGCGATGTGGCACTCAACTCAACCCAAAAACTCCAAGAAATCGCCATCAAACAATCGCCGCCCGACTACCAAGAGGCGCTGAAATGGAGCCGCGAAACAGTGAACTACCTCAAAGAATCCGGCGGCGGTGCTCGCAGTGGCGGCGAATCTCAACGGCGCCTTGAAAATCAACTCGCTGCAGCCGAGGCCGACAACCGAAAGTTGCGCGAACAAATCGCCCAAATCACCGGCCAAACCCAAATCCTGGAAACTACCTATCAGTCGCAGCTTAAGGAGGTACAGGAAAAAACACAGCAAGAACTCACCCAAAAGGAAACGGCCATCAGCCAAATCTCGACCGAAAAGCAACGCTCCGATTCGCTTGTCAAAACAAAAGTCATCCAACTCCAGAACCTCTCGGAGGCGCAGATGATTGACTCCATCGTGAAAGCCCAGCAAGAGCGCGAAATCCAGACGCAAAAAGCACGCATCGCTGAGGCAGAACTCGCTCAAAAACAAGGCGAAAACTTGCGCAATATCTTGGTGATGTTGGTGGGTTTTGTGCTGCTACTGGCCATGCTTTTTTATGCTCGCTTCCGCGCTAAAAAGCGCACTGCCAATGAATTGACCGCAAAAAACATTCTTATTGAAGAAGAAAAGAAACACAGCGACAACTTGCTGCTCAACATCTTGCCTCCAGCCATAGCCCAAGAGCTCAAAGCCCGAAACAAGGTAGCCGCCCAAAAATATGACCAGGCCACCGTTATGTTCACCGATTTCATCGGTTTCACACAAATAGCCGAGCGCCTCAGCCCTGAGATGTTGGTAGAAGAACTTGATTTCTGCTTTTCCAATTTTGACCGCATCATCGAAAAATACAAAATCGAAAAAATCAAAACCGTTGGTGATGCCTACATCTGCGCCAGCGGCCTTTCCGATATGAACGCCAGCCCCTCCGACATGGTGAAGGCCGCGCTCGAAATCCAAGATTTCCTCCAGCACGTCAAGGCTGAGCGCATGGATCAAGGCTTACCCTACTTCGAAGCCCGTGTCGGCATCCACACTGGGCCAGTAGTGGCAGGCGTGGTGGGCGCAAAAAAGTTTGCCTACGACATCTGGGGCGACACGGTAAACACAGCAGCTCGAATGGAAGAGGCCTGCGACCCCGGCCGCGTCAATGTTAGCGAAAGCACTTATTGGCTCGCCAAATACGAGTTTGAGTGGCAGCACCGAGGCAAAATCGCCGCCAAGAATAAAGGGCAGATGGACATGTACTATGTGACGGCGCTGAAAACGTATTGATGGTTTATGGTACAGGCCTGAGAGGCTGTTTGAGTTTCACTTTTACTAATCTGATAGCCAAAATGCGACGAATTGCCATCTGAATAAATGCTTCGGAAGGATTAGTTCGTCGTTCTCAATCTTTTGAAAGCCTGCGGCACCAAGTGAGCCAAGCAAAAGTTCGTTCCACGACCCAGCGTTTAGCCAACACTTGGGATTTGGGGGGTTCGCTTCGTTTGGCGGTGCTCAACGCTCAATTCAGTTTTTTGAAAGTTGTGTCCACCCAATCAAACAAATGCCCGGCGTAGCCCCCGTCTGCAAAAAAGACTTTCAAGCGCGGGAAGCCCCATCGGTTATCGAACAGACGCTGGAGCAGCATTTTCGCCCCACCGTGACCTTGAACATGGGCGGAGTGGGCAAAAACGGGCAAAACCAAGCCCCAAATATCAACAACCAGGTGTCTTTTGCGTTTTTTAATCTTTTTTGCAGCGCCAAAGCCAGCATCTTGATGGCTGATGGCAAGGGTTTTTGAACTTTGCGAATCCCTGCTCCCCACGCTTGGGCTGCGTTCGCGCCCTTGCTTTTGGCGAAAATCGCCAAGAGCGCAAAAGATTGGTTTTTGAAAACTTAGCGCATTTTGCGGACTTGGCGGTGAAGCGAAAAATCTGCACGCCCACTTACTTTTATGGAAAAAGACAAAAAGAAACCGCATTTCATCCACCAGCCGGAATATCCCGGCGGGCCAAAGGCGCTCACAAAGTTTATTTACGAGCACCTGCGGTACCCGGCACCGGCGATCGAAGCCAATGTGGAAGGTATGGTCTTGGTGGATTATGATATTGACCATCAAGGAAATGTGACGGCAACGCGGGTGCTGCAAGGCATCGGCCATGGCTGCGACGAGGAGGCCTGCCGGGTGGTGCGGCTGTTGAAATTCGACGTGCCAAAGAATCGGGGCGTTAAAGTTGTTTTCCACAAGAAAGCGCGGATACAATTCAAAAAACCGGCACAGCAAGCCGCCGCGCCCGCTCCTGCGCAGATGCAGGTGAGTTATACGGTGACTCCGGCACCAGTGGCTGAAAAATTGGAAGAGAAAAAAGGGGAGACGTACAGTTATACGATACAGTTTTAGGCAGTCATACCAAATCTTCAAATACTTTTTCTATTGAAATGCTGATGCCGGTAACAGGGTCGGTGAGTTCGTCTTTCACGAAAACCTGTCGCTGACCGTCGGGGAGCAGGATTTGTATTGCTTTTAATTCCGGCACTACCACCCATGCCGACTGAACACCCGCTGGGAAGTAAATGTCCCAGGCCTTGTCCTGCAATTCCTCCAAAGTTTGGCTCGGCGAAAGTATTTCGATGGTGGTGATGGGCATTTTGGATTCTTTGGCTTCTGCTTCCCGCAAGTCGAGTTTCTTCTTGGGATAGATGCAAATGTCGGGCGTTGTTGGAGGAGTGGTGGCGAGGCTTAATTCATTGGGAAAGTTGAACTTGTCGTCGTAATTCATCCCGAGTAAGAGACCAAGTTTGTATTGAATGGTGCTGTGAATAATGTTGGGCATAGGTTTTCCGCGTTCGGTTTCGTAATCGGAGAGAACTGTTTCCTGTTCTTGAGCAATAGTTTCGTGCAGTTCCATAGTCATTGAATTTTGAACAAAAGTAACGCTTTCATTCTGCTTTTTCAAAACTCAATCTCAAAACACCCCGCGTCCGGCATCACCGCATCGCGCGTTTTCCCATCCAAATCTTTTTCAATGCCCGGCACCGGCACCGCGTAGCGGTTGGCGATGGAGTGCATCGTGTCCAAACGGAAGAGATTTTTGTTCGGGTCAATAAAAATCGTGTCTTGAGCAGTTGCGTTGATGCAAGGCTGACAATAGTCGAGAAAATCGGGATAGGCGTTGTCCTTCAACAAGTCGCGCACCCGCACGATGCAGTTTTTGAATTGGTAGTCAAACTGCGCCGGGTCGTCGAGACGGTCGAACAGGGTGATTTGGTCGGCGCGACCACCCATGAAAATGCAATTTTGAAAACGCGCCCGGAGCGGGTTGGACAAATAGTTGCCACAAAAATCGTCGAGGCAAAGCGCGTTTCCCATCCGCAGTGCCTCGCCGTCCACGCCGTAACTCGCCGCCGTGCAATAGGTGAAATTGTACTCGCCGCCGTATTCCAATTGAATCGAAAAACCCGTATTTCCCCAAAAAAGACAATTTTCTGCATCAATTTTTGCGTGAACCCCGATAAGCCCGCTGCTTGCAGTGTTGTAAATCTGCGTGTTGCGCAGCGTCAAATCCACCGCCGAATCCGCTCGGATACCGATAATGGAGTTGCGCACGATGCAATGCTCGATGCGGTGGCCTGTGGTGCCGGCTTGCAGCCAAATACCCGTCCATTGGCCCGGCTCTTCGTCAAATTCGGGTTCCAGCCGGTCGCCCTCAAAAATGACCGGATGCTCCAAAGTGCCTTCCACGATAAGCCGCCCTGTGCCAAAAAAGGCCAAAAAACCATCATTGTAGCGGTAAATCGCCGTGTCGGTCACCTCCTTCGCCAAGCCGCCGTGTACATGAATCCGCGCTCCGGCGGGAATGCGCACGGTGCAGTCGTCAATGCCGAGAATCCCGTAAATGACATACGGGCGCGGGTCGTCCCACACCCATTCGCCGCCGTCGCAGCCAAGCCCTGTCACACCGCCCGCGCCATAACGCGACGGGAGGTAAACGGCATTTTGCCCCCAAGCCTCCAACACCACGTTTTGGGTGTTCCCGTTCGTTTCAAACACCACGTTTTCAGCAAGCACAAAAGGGCTGGCGCTGGGTGGCTCGTCGGGGTTGATGGTGACTTCGGCAAAGACATAAAGGCTGTCCTGCGGTGCTATTTCGATGTCCGAATGCTCATCGCCGGGCAGCCCGTCCACGTTCAGATTGAAACGCGAGGCTGCGCCTTTTTCAAGATAAATTTTTGAAATGCGGATGCTTTCCTTGTGCCGGTTGTACACTTTCAAAATCCGCGTGGCAGAGCCAAGTTCAGTGAATGTGGTGTCGAACCGCAACGTATCGGTGCTGAATTCGAGTTTGTCCGCCGAGTCGGTGGTGAATTTTTCTTTTTGGCAAAAAGCAAGCGAGAGGAGCAGTGGCGATAGCAGCAGGCAATAGCGGAGGCGCATTTTTCAGAAAAAAGTTTTGGTAAGGGCGGCAAAAGTAGGGGTTTGGTTGCCCTCGCAGGAAATGTTGGCTCGCGCAAATTATGCCCTTTTTGGCAACATCCGTTTCTTGGCGATATATTGGGGCGCACCGTACCTTGGCGATTGTTTCAAAGGTTAAATTTTTCCCAAATTCGACATTTCGCAATTTCCAACAAGGTGGTTTTAAACGCCAGTGCGCCATCTTTGTCGAATCGGAAACAAACCATACCGCGCCATGCAAAAACACATCTTACTCCTCTCCCTTCTGTTCTCTATTTTTTCCAGCCACCTTTTTGCCCAAACTTCTGTACAAGAAGTGTATCAAATTTTTCAGGCAAAATGTGTCGCCTGCCACGACCACGCCTCGCCCGAAGGTGGCCTTGACCTCGAAGGAGAGGGCTTAACGGAGTATTTCCGCGCCATAAACGTCGCCCAAAAACTCACCAACATCAACCCGACGAACCTTTACGCGCTCAATAAAGGGCTTAAGCGCGTCTATCCTGGCAGACCCGACCGCAGTTTTTTGTTCCGAAAAATCAACAACGGGCTGGAGCCGACCATCGCCAATTTGCACGCGGATGAAGGCGCGTCCATGCCCAACTACCCCGGCACGCCATTGACCGACGCAGAAAAAGAAATCGTCCGGCAGTGGATTTTGTACGGCGCGAAAACGAGCGGTGTCCAATTCGACAAATCAGTAGTGGAGAGTTTTTACACCTTCGGTGGCCAAAAAGCTTTTCCCGACGGCGCACCGCCCGCGCCCGCGCCGGGAGAGGGTTTTCAAATAAAAATGGGGCCGTTCTACCTCGGCACCGGCGGCGAAGTAGAGTATTATCAAAAATACGAACTCACCCTGCCCGACGATGTGGAAGTCAACCGCCTCGACCTCCAGATGTCGGGCTATTCGCACCACCTCATCGTCTATAATTTTACCGGCACGGGCGCGAATACCATTCCGCACGGCCTGCGCCTCAACGCCAACCACGACCAAATAAATCTCGTGGCCGCAGTGCAGGAACAAACCAATTTGAAATTGCCGGCCACCACCGCGTTCAAGTGGGACAAAAACATCGTGCTTGACCTCAACTCGCACTATATCAATTACTCATTGTCCATGCCCTACCAATGCGAGGCTTATATCAATGTCTATACCCAGCCGCCTGGCACGGCGGAGCAAGAGATGTACGCCACGCTGCTGGTGAACCCAAATATCCCGATTCCCAACAACGGCAACCCAATCACGCACACCAGATCGGAGTTCCAATTTGGCGCTGACAGCATCTATGTGTGGGGGCTGATGGGGCACACGCACAAATATGGCCGGAGCTATAAAGTGTGGAAACGCCTCCCCAACGGCCAAAAAGGAGAATTGATTTATGATGCCTCCTGCCCACTTGGCATACCCGGCTGCCCGACTCTTTTCTTCGACTATCGGCACATACCCTTGCGCTATTGGGAGCCACTGTTGCCCATCAGGTGGAGCCAGGGCATCATTCACGAGGCCAGTTGGGTCAACGAAGGCCCCGAACCGGTCAATTTTGGTCCTACTTCTGATGACGAAATGATGGTGCTGATTGCCTTTTACACCTTGCAGCCCATCACGGTCAGTACCGGAGAGCCAAGTTCTGAATTGTTTGAAAAACAAATCATTGTGGCACCCAATCCTGCACACGACCGCGCCACGTTCACCCTGCCGGACGCGACGGAAGTGCGGCAATTTCGCCTGTTCGACATGACGGGGCGAGAGGTGCTGCACCGTGCCGATATTTCCGGAAATGTGTTTGAAATAGAAACCAATGGCCTCGTGCCGGGCATTTATTTGTTCAATGCCGATGGGCGAACAGGGAAGTTGGCAGTAGAATAATCGGAAAATAAAAGAACAGCAAAATGTAAAATTTAGAACTTTTGTGGTTCTCCACTTTTTGAGGGGGTACACAATTAGGTGAGAAAAAAAGCGAGTTAGTCCTTTGACAGTTGGCAAAGAACTTCGACTGGCTTTTTACTTGACTAATTGTGTACCCACTGAAAATTTAAGAAACAGTTTCTGAAAAAACAATTCTGCTGAATAAGAGTTCGGCCGTTATTTTGCCCCAAAATGAATGCACCGCCCTTCTTTCTCGCTCGCTCCCTTACCAAAGTATTCGCCAATCTCCACCACTTTTTCACCCACCGCCAGGCACGTGCGGTCGGCTTCACCTTTGCTGCCGACAGCCTGATGTTTGGCACTTGGGTGGCCTACATCCCACACGTCA
>CAYZVM010000145.1:0-10207 GCA_964481485.1 uncultured Saprospiraceae bacterium
GTAAATGCGAGGTTTTCCGGGAAGCCCCAGGGCGGCGTGGTCATCGTGTGCGAAGTCGGCACAAAACGCCACGAAGTCTTGAACTGGTTGAGGGCCAACGGATTGCCGAGCAGGGCTTGGGTAATGATAGAGGCATCCTGCGTCGTCACGGAATTGCTCTTGTTCACGTCGGCAGCCACGATTTTATAGAGGTCGGTAAGGAGTTCGATGTTTGCCACATGGCGCTGGATGCGGGTAGCGTCGGCAGTGGTCACGCCGTTGAGTTTGTTGATGGTTTTGGTAGGGGTGATGGTCACGTTGGCACCGGGTTCGACCGTGAAAGAGAACAACCCGTCGGCGGCTGTGGCCAAGGAAGCAGTTTCATCGCCGCCGAGATTGACAGCAGCGTTGCCCACGCCGGTCGCGTCGTCGTGTTCCCAGATCAGTTTGCCGCTCAGGATGATCTCGCTCGGCAGGAAGCTGTAGCGACCGAAATACATGTCGTTCTGCGAACTGACAGCCGTGAACTCCTCGGTTCCGGCGCCCGTATCGAAATCCTTAGTTCCTGTGAAATCGCCGCCCGTCAGCACCTGACCGTCGCCGCTGGCAGCAATACACTGCCCTACAGCACCCGAGCCGGTTACCAGCAATCCATTGCCGTCGGCATCGAACTGGGACATATACACATCCGATGCGCCCTGCGGGGTATTGGCATCGTCAAAATCGCCGGTGACGTACACCTGGCCGACTCCGTCGATGGCAACGGCCAGGCCCTTGTCGTCGTGATCGGCGCCGCCCTGGCGCAATGCCCACAACAAACCGCCCGCAGCCGTGTATTTGCTCACAAACAGGTCCGAATTGCCCGCAGAACTCAACAGCGTCGTGCCCGCACCCGGGTCAAAATCGATACTGGCGCCCCTGAATTCGCCCGTTACATAGACGTTTCCGTCGGCGTCCAGCGTCACACCGTTGGCTGCGTCATCTTCACTGCCGCCGCCGCTGTATGCCCACTGGTATGCGCCGGTGTTGTTGTATTTGGCCACGAAAAAGTCGTTCAGACCCACAGTTGCCAGCGTGGCCGTGCCCGCTCCCGGATCAAAATCCGCGTCGCTGCTGTTGAAATAACCCGTAATGTAAATGCTGCCGTCGGCGCCCGTGGCAATGTCGGTGGCATAGTCGTCCTGGCTGCCGCCCATGCCTTTTGCCCAGTTGAAAGTGCCGTCTGCGTTGAAACCCGCAACAAAAACATTGTATGCGAAATCTCCGGGGCTGCTCAGCAGCGCCGTACCGGGGCCGGGGTCAAAATCCACGTCCGTTCCGTAAAAGTGTCCGGTGATATACGGATTGCCGCTGCCGTCGAGCGCGATACCTTCGGGGAGGCTGTTGTTTATGAGTTTGGCCCACAGGTAATTGCCGTCTGTTGTGTATTTGGCAATAACGCTGCTCTGGGAAACATTCTGGGACGGCGTCAGGAGGGCGACACCCGGCCCCGGATCAAAGTCGACAGGAGAATCGCCCTCAATAAAAGCCGTAATGTAAATGTTGCCGGCGGCGTCTAGGGCAAGATCGGTGCCTCCCTGCCTGGAGTTGCCGCCAATTTTTTTGGCCCACAGATAATTGCCCGCTGCGTCGTATTTGGCTATAAATATTTCTTTTTGATTCGAAGCATTCAACAATGCCTCGCCGGGACCGGGATCAAAGTCCACATAGTAGCCCCCAAAAGTACCGGTCACGTACACATTGCCCGCAGCGTCGCGGGCAATGGCCCGGCACGACATATCCCAGGATTGCGAACTCGCATAGAATCCCATCTGGATGGCCCATTCGTATTCGCCGTCGGTGGTCAGTTTCCACAGCAGGACATCTTCATCGTCAGTAATTAGTTCGGCTGTGCCGGGGCCCGGGTCGAAGTCCGTATCGGCGCCATCAAAATAACCGCATACAATGAGATGGCTGCCCTGAACATCGATATCGGAGCCGAATTCGGTGCCTGCCCCCGAGGCGTGTTTGACCCACACACAAACGCCGGCACTATTGTATTTGGCAACAAACACATCATCACCCCCTGTGCTGCTTGCGGTCAAGATGCCGGCGCCCGGTTGAAAATCCACGTCTGTTCCTCTGAATGCGCCAGTCACATACACGTTGTTGTCGCCGTCTATAACCAGGCCGCGGCCCTGGTCACGGTTGCCGTCGCCACCAATGGCGATAGCCCACTGATAACCTCCCGCTGCATTGTATTTGGCGATAAAAGCGTCGTCGCTTCCGCTGTTGCTGCTGAACAGCGCCGTACCTGCTGGAGACGGATCAAAATCCACATCTGTTCCGGAAAAATTACCCGTTACGTATATGTTCCCGTTGGCATCGGTCTCGATGTCATAACCAAGGTCAAATCCGCCGTCATTGCTGACCTGAAAAGCCATGTTAAAGTTGCCGAACCCATCGTATTTGGCCACAAAAATATCGCTAATGGTAGCCGTCAAAAAGTTGTCACCAGGCCCGAAGTTGAAATCAACCGTACCCTCAAATCCTCCGGTCAGGAAAATATTGTCGTTGGCATCTATGTGTATGCCACGGGAACTTATGACTTCGGCGCGCGCGGTTTTGGCCCACAGGTAGGCGCCGGAAGCCGAATATTTGGCAAGGAACAAGTATGAAAAACCCTCCTCCAAAACATGGTTTGACGCACCCGGCCCGGGGTCGAAATCCACGATGTTGGTATCATCGGAAGTAGACACCCTCCCCGTTACACAGACATTGCCGCTTTGGTCCATTTTCATCTCCATTCCGGTTCCGTCCCCTCCGGCGACCACAAAGGCCCACACGTATGCCCCGGAAGGGCTGTATTTGGCGACAAAAATACCTCCTCCGCCCGGAGGGGCGTTCAACAGGGCCGTGCCCGGCCCGGGATCGAAGTCAACATTCGCTCCCCGGAAACTACCGGTGACATAGGAGTTCCCGGCAGCGTCGGCTGTCATGCCCAGGACTTCATCCAGCTGGCTGCCGCCAAACTGAATGGCCCAGAGGTAATGGCCGTCGGCATCGTATTTGGCGACAAAGGCATTCGGCTGGTTGTTGCCGGTAGACAAATTCGCCGTACCCAGTCCCGGATCGAAATCGGCCGTTCCGTAAAAAGAACCTGCCACCAAATGATTGCCCGCGTCATCGAAGACGGTAGCGAAAGCGCGGTCTTTGCCGCCTGTCTCTTCACCGGCCGGCGTATAGGGGTGCACCGCCCAGTCGAGCGTCTGGGCCGATGCGGCGGCAGCTCCAAGGAGCAGGGCCAATGTTAAGGATGTTGTGCCAAAAGAGCCTATAAGCCGAAACAAGGCCTGAATTGACGCATTGAACGATGGCAGGGCAAAGGGATGCGCCATGCGCGAGCAATTGATGATTTTCATCTCCGAAATTTTTTTGTGAAAAATCAAATTTTGAAAATAGCCCTCTCCGAAGTGGGCGGACTTGGGGGGTAAACCACTAGCCCGCCCGTTCGGAAATGAACTCTTTGAATTCGGAGACAAAAGTGGGGGCACAACCCATCTGCGGTCTTTCACTATTCTGGCAAAGGCTTGGACTATTCTGGCAAATGGCAGAAAACCGCTTGGGTTATTTTGGCATGTTTGAATTTAAAATGCTGAAAATCAATAAAAAAGCGGTGGCACGACTCAAAGTCGTACCACCGCCCGGAACTCTGTCTATTCACTTCTCACTGACACACATACCCCCCATCCGCGCTCACCAAACTGCCGGTCATAAACGAATTTTCGTCCGACAACAAGAAGGCGACCACCGCCGCGATTTCTTCTGGCCGCCCGATTCGACCCAGCGGCTGCGTCGCATTCAGCGAATGAAGCACGTCGGATTCGTTGGCGGCATTCAGGGTCGAAAAACGTTTCACCGCTTTGTGCAGCAGCGGCGTGTCAATCGTGCCAGGGCAGATACAATTCACCCGAATCCCGTATGGTGCGTAGTCAATCGCGGTGCTTTTGGTCAGTTGGCCGATGGCGCCTTTGGTAAGGCCATAGACCGAACTCTGTGCCTTGCCCACCCACGACTGGTCGGAACCCATAAGCACGATGCTGCCTTTGCGCTGCGCTTTCATATAGGGCAGCACCGATTTTATGGAATAATATGTGCCGACGACGTTGGTGTTCAGCACATTGTCGAACTCCTCGTCGCTCGTTTCTTCCATGCTGGCGAATAGGTGGATCCCGGCGTTGGCGAAGAGAAAATCAATCCGCTGTTCGCGGCGATGCACTTCGTCCACGGCGGCTTTGATGGCATGGCGATCGCGCACGTCGCAGGGGATAAAATGTGGCGAGCCGTCGGGTTCAGCAAAATCGAGGTTATAGACGGTGGTACCCCTCGATTCCAGCAAATCTTTCGTGGCTTTGCCGATGCCGGTGCTTGCGCCGGTGATGATGGCGACTTTGTTTTTCCAGTTCATTTTTTGAATGATTTGATTGGTTCGATTATTCGATTGATTTGATTAAAAACGCTGTGTTCTCCGTGCCTCTGTGTTCAAAAATCTATTTTTCCAAAAAATCCAAATCCTTGTCAAAACGCTCTTGCAAACCAAACGAAGCCCAAAATGCGAGACCCAAACAAACTGCACCCACCGTCACCGCGCTCCAAATTGGGCTGCCCAATTGGCCGGGCGATTTCAGAAATTGGAACGCCAACGCCATCGGCACAAACAAACCGCGCACAAAACTCGGCACGGTGCAAGCCGCCGTCGCTCGCAAATTTGTGCCGAATTGCTCCGAAGCATTCGTGATAAAAACGACCCAAAATCCGCCCGAAAAACCCAGCAGCAGGAGCAAAACATACATCTGCGCGGCGCTTTGAACCGGAAGGAAGAGGTAGGCTGCCACGAACGCCGTTTGCATAAAAAGGAAAAAACGCATGGCCCGCAGGCGGCTCCGCAGGTATTGGCTCAGCAGCCCCGATGCGACATCGCCGCTCACCATGCCGATATGAAACCATATCACCGCCGTCGCCACGCTCACCGGCTCTATGAGTCCTTTTGCTCGCCCAAATTCGGGCGCGAGAAACAACAAAATGCCTGTGTTGAACCAAGTCGTGACACCGAGCAAGGTGCTTTTTGCCAAACGGGAAAAACGGTCGCGGTTATTGAACAAAGCAAAAAAATCTCCCCGTGACACGCCTGTCTTCTCGATTGCCGCTCGTTTGAAAATGTCGCTGTCGGCCACACTCAGGCGTAGCGTCAGCAACACCAGCCCCATGCCGCCGCCGATGAAATAAGCCGTCCGCCAATCGGCCACAAACCAGTCGAGCATACCCGCCGCCACTGCGCCGCTGATGCCGAATGCCGCCATGATGGTCGCCCCCAACCCGCGTTTTCGGGTCGGCAAACTTTCGGTGACGAGGGTGATGCCCGCGCCGATTTCGCCCGCCAAACCGATGCCCGCCGCGAACCGGCACAAAGCGTACATCTCGATGGAATTTGCAAATCCGTTGGCGATGTTGGCGACAGAATACAAGGCGATGGTGCCGTACAAAGCCCGCACGCGCCCCAGTTTGTCGCCGTAAATGCCTGTCGCGACGCCGCCGATGAGCATCCCGACCATTTGCCAGTTTTGAAGAGCAATGCCTGCATCGGTGAGTGCTTGACCCGAAAGGCCGAGCTCGGTCAGGCTTTTGACCCGCACCACGCCGAAGAGCAAGAGGTCGAATACGTCCACAAAATAGCCGAGTGCGGACACAATGACGGCGGCGTTGAGCAGGCGACCGTTTTTCATAAATTGAAAGTGTTGGTTGAATTCGGGCGCAAAAATGCGGATTCCGGCGGCAGATGGCCTTGCACCATTTTGGCAATGGCTTGGACTATTTTGGCAGTGTGTGTTCAACTTTCCAAAAGTTGCCAACTTTCGAAAAGTTTTCAGCCTTTCTTCACAGCAGTAGGCGCCACGCCGAACTCGGCTGAAAACGTGCGGGAAAAATAAGCCGGGTCGGTGAAGCCGACGGTGTAGGCCACTTCTGAAATGGTGAGATCGGTCGTTTGCAACAATTCCTTGCCCCGACGGAGGCGGACGCTTCGGATAAAAACAGAAAGTGATTGGTCGGTCAGGGCTTTGATTTTCCGGTGCAATTGCGATTCGCTCATCAGCATTTTGCGGCTCAGTTCGGCGTTGCCAAATTCCGCATCTTCGATGTGTTCGTCTATCAGCGCGATTGTTTTTTTCAGGAAAACATTTTCGAGGTCGAAGGCGGATTTCGGCTCTTGGGTTTCGGGTTCGGCGACCGTTTCTGCCAATATTTCATTTTCCGAAATCTGCAGTCCGAATTCTACGCTCCGAAATTTTTCCTGCAATTTCCGGCGGCTCTCCAACAAATTGGCGACTACCACGAGCAGCTCTTCTTCTACAAATGGTTTGGCCAAATAGGCATCGGCACCGCGCCGCAACCCGGCGATACGGTCGGTCACAGTTGCTTTAGCGGTAAGCAGCACGATAGGGATGTGGCTCGTGCGCTCGTCGTTTTTCAGCGTTTCCACCACTTCAAAGCCGTCTTTTTCGGGCATCATCACGTCGGAGATGATGAGGTCGGGCACGGTCTCGATGGCTTTTTCGATGCCCGCGCGGCCATTGTAGGCGAAGTCAAGTTGGTAATGCGGGCCAAGACAAGCGGCGAGGTATTCCACCACGTCGGGGTTGTCTTCGATGATGAGGAGATTCAACCCCACCCCCGACCCCTCTCCTGAAAGGGAGGGGAGACTTGATTTTGTCACAGTCAACTCTACACTCCCCTCCCTTTCAGGAGAGGGGTCGGGGGTGGGGTTGAACGAAGCCTTGTTCGTAATCGGCAACACGACCTTGAAAGTTGTCCCTTTGCCTACCGCGCTTTCCACCAAAACATCTCCGCCCATGACTTTGACCAGTTCTTTTGTCAAAGAAAGGCCGATTCCAGTGCCGCCTGCTTTTGCGTGTTCTTGGTTTTTTGCCTGAAAAAAACGGTCGAACACGTGTGGCAATTCCTCGGGCGGAATGCCGGTTCCGGTGTCGGAGACAGTTATTTTTAACGTCGGAAGGGTTGTCAACCCTTCCGACGTTATGTGTAAAACAACTTTACCACCGCTTGGCGTAAACTTGATGGCGTTGGAAAGCAGGTTGTGGACGATTTGCAGGAGCCGTTCGGGGTCGTAATCCATCTCAATTTTGGGTTCAGTGCTTTCCACGAGGAGCATGATGTTGTTTGAGTTGGCAAGTGATTGGAGACTTTGGGCGATGTAGCGCAGGTAGGCCAGCACATCTCCCTGCACATAGTTCATTTTCAGCGAGTTGTTTTCCAATTTTGCCAAATCCAATATTTCGTTGATGAGTCGAAGGAGGTTTTGCCCGTTGCGTTTTATGAGGTTGATTTGGGCTTTGGGGGTTGAAATCGGAGATTGGGGACTTGGCTCTCCATTCTCTAATCTCTCATCCCCAATCCCTTTTTCCAGCTGCTCGGCCATGCCCAAAATCACGGTGAGCGGGGTGCGGAATTCGTGGCTGATGTTGGTGAAAAAACGGGTTTTGAAAGCGTCCATTTCGTTGAGCCGTTCGCGTTCGCGGGCTTCTTCCTCAAGTTGCCGTGCGGTTGCTATTTTCTCTGCTTCCAGAGTCGTGTTGACGGCGGTCAATTTTTTGTTGTCGTTCGTGCGCCGCCGATAAGAGCGGTATATCTGCACGGCCACGAAAAGCAGCAAGGCTAAAGTCGCCAGTGCTGCCCAGATGAAGGCGCGTTGGCGCGATTTGTCTTTTTCCAACAATTGAATCTTGTCCTCTTTTTTAGCTGCCTCGTACTGTATTTCTAATTCTTTCACTTGGCGGACGCGCTCTGCATTCAGCACGGAGTCGCGGATTTCGGCATAGAGGCGCTGGTATTTTAGTGCGTTTTGGAAGTCGCCTTTCATCTCATAAATGCCCGAGAAGTAGTACAGGGCAGTGCTTTGCTCGTAAAACATATTGAGCGCCTTGGCAATCTCGTAACTTTTTTGGTTGTGCCGCAGCGCGGCATCGGGCATCTTTCGGTAGATATAATTGCTCGCCAGACAGATATTGGCGGTCATAAAAGCGGTGGAAAGCGTGTCATACTGCGCCATTTGATAACTCCGCAGGTAATAGGGCGTTGCTTTTTCGTACTCGCCCCGAATGTTGAAAACATGGCCCAATTTGGTGTAAGCAATGGCCGCGCCGCGCTTGTTTCCTGCTTCCTCATAGTAGCGCACAGCCAGCTCGCCATAGTGAAAAGCCGAATCCAACTGATTGGTTGCGAGCAACATAATGGCTGTGACATTGTATGCATCGCCTATTCCGGCGGTGTTGCCTTCTTTTTGGTTGGCGAGAAGCGAAGCGCGGGCGTATTCCATTCCTTTTTCATAATCCTGCACTTGAAAAGCACCTCTTGCTAAGCAATAGTACGCTTTGCCGATGATGTCCGGCACTTGCTCCTTTTCGGCTGTCTCGATGCACTTCCGAGCCATTTCGGCACTTTGGGCGTAGTCGCCCTTGTCGTACAGGTTCATCGAAGTTTCCAGCCACGCCTTGAGCGTATCGGGCAAAGGCGATTGCCCGAACGATTTGGCAAAAACAAAGCATAATAGGAGGAGAAGCGCTTGTTTTCTCAAAGGTCGGATGGCTTTTGAAGGCAAAGAAAAAAAAGTCCGTCGGTATCGGATATTAAATGTGTGAATTATACCGACAGTTTTGCAGATGAATAAAGCACGTCGCCATGTATCAATCCGCTCAACCTCTGTATAGCCGGTTTAGAGTAGTATAGTTGTGGGCGAAAAGACGAAGTCAGGGGTTGGCATATCCTCAAAAAAAAACGGCCCCGAGCAATGCCCGGAGCCGTTGAGTGTTTTCAGCGAGGAGTATCGCATCTATTCTTTGTCGAAGCGCATCTCTTGGATAGAGAGACTGTTGCCGGTGACTTTCAAGTACAGGTAAACCCGGTAAGTGCCGTTGGCGGCTGTCAAGTTGCCGATACAATATTGGTCGCTGTTTTCGCGGCTTGTGCCTTTGTGCACTTGGCTAAAAGACTTGGGTTTGTTCGTGTTGAAAAAAGTGCGAATCACATCAATGGCTTTTGCTTTCGCGTACACTTGTTCTTTTTCCTGAATGGAGATTTCCACGTTGTCGGCAAAGAACTTGGAAAGTGCGTCGGCATCGCCGGTGTTAAGGGCGTTGGTGATTGCTTCGAGGTTCGGATTGCCTTGATTGAAAGCAAACAAGGGAGCAAACAACAGCAGAAAAAGCAAATTTCTCATTATTTCAGTTTGAGTTTGATTGTTCTTGGAACTTTGTGTCCGCAATTGTTACGCCGTTCCTTTCCAATGTAACTGCCAAAATGAGTTTTTTAGTGTTACCGCGAAGTTAAAACCGTTTTCACGAGGCAGCGCTCATTTCTCTTGTTAAAACTTTACAACTTTAACATTCGCCGCAACACCGCCTCCTGTGAGCGTTGCAAAATACACGCCCGCATCCCAACCGGCAACCGGAATAGTGAGCAAATTAGTCCTGGCGGGCAATTGCTGCGCGGCTTCCCAAACCAACCGGCCCGACAAATCAAACACCGCCAAACGGTATTTGCCCGCCTGCTGCAAATTCACAGAAACATGCGCCTCAGTGGTCGCTGGATTCGGCCACACTTGGAGGGCTATGCGGTCAGCATCGGGGTTCTGAGTGGAACTGCTGCTGCCTTCCGTCAATTTCAAAGAAGAAAAAGAAGCACCGTCGCCGCTATTCAGCCCGTTTTTATTCACCGCATTGCCAGCAGCATAAAACGTCACACTTCCCGTGCCGACCGGCGGCGCAGTCCATTTCACATCGAACGTGTTGGGTGTGGACACATTGTCGTGTTCGGCATAGGTGCGCCCGGTGGAGTTCACCGTGGCGATTTTGTAGTTGTTCGGGTTGGTATCCGTGAAGCCGTCAAGGTCAATGTTGCCTGCGTCTTTCAGCGCAATCATCTGAAATCCATAACCTTGGGGGTTGCCAGTGACAGGGATGACCGTGACGCGGGCGGTGTATTGTTGGCCGGGTATGTACTGCGACACCGTGTCGCCGGATGCGTTGATGACATTGATGGCAAGCGTGGAGGTGATTGGGCTGCCGGTGTGGCAACTGTTGCACACGACGGGCTGGCCACCGGCAGTCTCATCGCCAGGCGCGCCGGTGTTGCCGGAGCCGGGCGGCGTGGAGGCGCGTCCGTTTTTGTTGCCCAA
>CAYZVM010000145.1:10307-15275 GCA_964481485.1 uncultured Saprospiraceae bacterium
CGAAAAGTCAAACTCATACAAAAACGGCTCGGACAAGCGGAAGCTTGTTCGAGCCGCATTGCTCTACTCAACCACCCACATTCACTTTTCATCCAAGTCGTACAGACGATACGTCGTAATCACCTTTTCCATTTCCGTGCTGAAGTTCGGCACATCGGAAATGCCCTTCCGGTCGAGTTCTTTGGCCCAAGCCCGCCAGTCTTTGCCCGCCGACTTGCGCACCGAGCCAAACCATTCTTGGCTGCTGAGGTAGATGCTGAAATCGCGGAAACTCGCCCACGCGGTTTCGTATCGGCGTACACATTTCCCCCCAATTTTAGCGGTTTCGCCTTCCCATCCGTCGGAGCAGGGCAGAGCGAAATAGTTGTTGGCCGTCGCCGCCGTTTCGCGCTGGCCGGCGGCACTGTTGACGTAAGCACAGGCAAGCAACACCGATGCAGGCACACCGAATTTCTTGCGCTCGCTCACGGTCACTTTGCCAAAACGCTGGAGAAATGCCACCGCTGTGGCCCCGTCAGGGCTGCTTTTTTGAGCACCGCTCGGAGCGGATTCGAGCGAAAAACCCAAAAACGTGTTTTGCTCAGCCGCGGTGTACTTTTCCGGGGTGGCCTCTTTTGACTCTTTTTGCCCGGGCGTGATGGCCTTGCCGGGGCCGGACGAGAAGTTTTTCTGGGCAATGTACACCAGCACAAGCAGCACCAGTGCAATTGTAAACCAATTTGTTTTAACGAATTTCCAGTTCATAGCTTAACCGTTTTTTCAACGTTTATGAAAAAAACAACTGATAATGAGTTGTTTGAAGCAAGTGTTTGATTTTTTCAGGAGCTAATATCAAACCTTTTGTTTTTAAATGCAAAACAATTTTTTTGAAAAAAACAATTTATGTTTGCGAACTTAAAAACGCGTCCAACCCTCCGCCTCTATGACCCTTGCCAACGCTTCTGCCGCACTCAAAAAATATTTTGGCTACGAGTCTTTCCGCCCTTTGCAAGGAGAGATTATCCAGGCAATTTATGACAAACGGGACGCGCTCGTGTTGATGCCCACGGGCGGCGGCAAGAGCATCTGTTTCCAAATCCCGGCTGTGACGTTGGAAGGTGTGGCCGTTGTGGTCAGTCCGCTCATCGCGCTGATGAAGGACCAAGTGGAAGGCTTGAGCGCCAACGGTATCCCGGCGGCTTTTATCAACAGTTCCCTTAGCCCTGAGCAAGTGCGCAATGTGGAAAATGCGCTGCTCGCCGGGTACGTCAAACTCCTGTACGTCAGCCCCGAAAAATTAGTGTCACAGGGTTTTCAGCCTTTGCTCAAACGCCTGAACATTAGCCTTTTTGCCATTGACGAGGCGCATTGCATTTCGGCTTGGGGACACGATTTCCGCCCGGAGTACACCCAGTTGCGATTTTTAAAAGAACAATTCCCCGGCATCCCGGTCGTCGCGCTCACCGCCACCGCCGACAAATTGACCCGCAAAGACATTGTGGAGCAATTGGGCCTGCGCGACCCGGCTATTTATATCGCCTCCTTCGACCGGCCCAACATCCGCCTCACAGTGCGCCCCGGCCAACGACGTTTTGAGCAAATCGTGGACTTCCTCAAACAGCACCCCAACCAGTCGGGTATCATCTATTGCCTCGCCCGAAAAACCTGCCAGGATATCGCCGACAAACTGAACGCTCGCGGTTTCAAAGCTGCCCATTACCACGCCGAAGTGCCGCCCGCACAGCGCAGCAAAACGCAAGAAGATTTCATCAATGACAAGACACCCATCATTTGCGCCACTATCGCGTTCGGTATGGGCATTGACAAAAGCAACGTCCGGTTTGTGATTCACTACAATTTGCCGCGCAATTTGGAAGGCTATTATCAGGAGGTGGGACGCTCCGGGCGCGATGGGCTGCCCGCCGAGGCATTGCTGTTTTTCAGCTACGCTGACGTGATGACCTACCGCGACATGATAGAGCAGGGCGAGGCCGACGCGACCCAAAAAGAACTCAAAATCGCCAAACTGAACCGGATGTACCAGTTCGCCGAGGCTCCGGTGTGTCGCCGCAAAACGGTGCTTTTTTACTTTGGTGAAACCTACGACCGCAACTGCGACAACTGCGACGTGTGCCAAAATCCGCCCCAACAGTTCGACGGCACCACCGCTGCGCAAAAAGCCCTTTCGGCCATCGCCCGCACGAAGGAAAGTGTGGGCATGAATTTGCTCGTGGACATCCTGCGCGGCAGCAATCGCCGCGAGATTTTTGAGCAGAACTTCCACGAAATCAAGACCTACGGTGCGGGAAAAGAACACTCGTTCGACGATTGGCTGTTCCTGCTTTCGCAAATGCTGCACCTCGGTTTGGTGGAAATTGCCTACGACGACCACAACCGATTGCGCGTGACCGACGAGGGCAAAAAGGTGTTGTTTGAAAACAAAAAAGTGAGCCTCGCGCTGCCGCAGCCCAAGCCAAAACAGGCAGAGCGCGGGCGACTGCCGCAAACTCCCGAAAAGTCAAAAACACAGTTGCTCAAAGAGGAATTGTTCGAGCGGCTCGTGGCGCTGCGCCGCACGGTTGCGCAACAACAAGGGGTGCCGCCCTACCTGATTTTTAGCGACGCGACACTCGTTGAAATGGCCGAAAAACGACCTTTGACCGATGCCGACCTGTTGCAAGTGAGCGGGGTGGGGGAGCGCAAACTCCAACTGTACGGCGATGCTTTTATCGGCGAAATTCGCCGTTTTGTGTTGGAAAAAACGGGCGACGGCACCCGCGTGACGGGCAGCACCCAACTGCAAACTTGGGATTTGTTCAAAAAAGGCCACCTCGTGGAGGAAATCGCCGAACTCCGCCAAATCAGCACCCTGACGGTGATGAGCCATTTGGCCACCATGTACGAACGCGGCGAATCGGTGGACATCGGCCAATGGGTGTCGCCCGAAGAGTGCGACATCATTCAGGGCGCGTTTCCTTTGTTTGAAGAGCCGTACCAGATGAAGCCGATTTTCGAGCACTTCGGCGAGCGGTATTCGTTCGACAAGATTCGGTGGGCGATTGCGGATTTTCGGAGAAAAAAATGAAAAGATGGTTTAGAAGGGGTTTAGATGGTTTAGAAAAGTTTAGGTTTGAAACTCAAATCATTGATTTCCAAAACCTTGATCCACATAACCAATTAACTTTTCTAAACCATCTAAACCATGCGTGCACCATCACCGCTGTATCATAAACCGCTGCACCTTCCGCTCGCCCTGCGCGGTGATGACCTCGACAAAATAAAGGCCGTTGGGCAAAAGGGCGGGTGCGTCCAACTCAAAAGGTGCGGTGCTTGCCTCGGTCGAAATGGCCTCAATCAGCCGCCCGTGGCTGTTCAGCAACGACACTTTCACCATCTGACCTTCCCACACCGACAGGTCGGCAAACACAAAACCAGCGGACGGATTGGGGTAAATGCGGAGCGGTGTTTCAGCAGTGTTTTTTTGCAATGTCCAATCGGATGCGCCGCTTTCCCGGTCCATTATATCGCCATCAAAGTTAGTTTTTGGCTTCGACGGGCCGGTGCTCGTCACACTCGTCTGCACACAGCCGAGGGTGCTGAGGTGCGCTTCGTAAAATATTTTGGGCGACACCCGCACGATGACGTGGATGTAAGCGGGATTAGCCTGCGGCGGCAAGGTGTATTGGAAAATGTCCGACTGGCCGCTGCTAATGCTGTCTGCTTCGGATTTGAAACGAATGGAATAGAATGGCGAAAAGTTTGGGTTGCGCACGAGATACTCCCGTCCGCTGGGCGCGGTGTAAACGGAGTTGTTCGGCGGGGCAACGGCCGTGATGCCATTGGGCAATTGGAAAGCAGTGTAAATCAGTTTGTTGTTGCAATTATTCGTCACGCGGATGCGATATGTGCGGTTTTTGTTCGCGTCGAGCGTGATGTCGAGCAGTTCATACTTGATACAGCCGATTGTTTGGGTGTTGCACGGGGTGGGCGTGGATGGCGACTGCACGACGGTTACTTTGAAACAGCAAGTTGCCGTGTTGCCGCAAGTGTCGGTGGCGAGAAAGCAAACCTCCGTCACACCAACCGGGAAAGTGTCGCCGCTGGCTGGGCCGAGCGTCTGCGTCAGCGTCACCATGCCGCCGGGGCAGGTGGTGGTGGCGGTGGGGTTGGGAAATACGATGAGTGTATCGCTGCGGCCCTGCGCTGTATTTACTGTGATGTCACTTGGGCAAATCAGCGACAGCGTCGTGGTGTCCGGCGGCAGCGGCGTGGAACACGGCATGGGCGGGTTCACGGTGACGGTGGCTGTGCAGGCAGGGTTGTCGTGGTCGTTGATGGTGAACGAAACCACGCCGTCCACGATTTGGAACGGCCCGAAAGTGTAGGGCGTGTTATATGGTATCATGGACACGTCGGGCAGGAAATCCCAGCCCCAAGGGCCAGTGCCGCCCGTGGCGGTGATGGCGAATGTGAAAGTATCGTCGTTAGGGTCGGGGGTGCCATTATCGTCACACGCGATGGCCGAGACCGTGACGGAAATGGGTGTGAAACATCCTTGCGGCACGGTGGTGAAGCCCGCGTCAAAATCAAGCGTCTGGCCGTCGGCGATGGTGAACGGCGCGGTGAGGCCGAGCGGGTCGGCATCGCTGTCCACCGTGTCGTCGGTACCTTGGTCTTGGAGCGTTTGCCAGAGTCCGCCAGGGTTGGCGAAGCGCAGGATGTAGGTGCCGGGTGTTACGTTGTCGAACGAAAAATTGCCGTTGGCATCCGTGAAGCGCACGTCCACTTGGTTGCCGTTGATATCTAAAAGCAGCACGACGGCGGTGTCGCGGCCGGGTTCGCCGGCTTCTTGGATGCCGTTGGTGTTGAGGTCGTCCCACACGAAGCCGGTGATGGTGGCTGCGTGGGAGGTGGCCGATGTCAGCAATAACAGGCTGACAATGAGGGTTGTGAGCGAAAAGAGTGTCCGTTGTTTCATTTTTTAAATCG
>CAYZVM010000146.1:0-15237 GCA_964481485.1 uncultured Saprospiraceae bacterium
GTTAGCAATCGATTTCTCCCCTTTTAATGCAAACTAATTTCAAAGAACTACTTATCTAATTTATATCCAACAAAAAAAGTGGTTTGCGAAAAACAACGCCTCTAAGGAACGGTGCTGGAATAAAGTGCCAAATTGATGCTCATCTTTTGATACTTTATTCCAGCACCGTTCCTAAATCATTGAAAATCATGTCAATCAATTATGGCAATCTGGCAAATCATTTTCATCTGGGCATACAGTGCACCAACCCTGCCACACAAAACATTCCTTATTTCCGCTTCCGCACCCCCTCCAAAAACGGCACAAACCGGAACGCATCCAGCATTTCTTCTTTATACTCCGTTTCCGAAATCCGCTCAATGCGGTACATGTACTGCACTTCCTCGCCGACCGGGATGACCAAAATGCCGCCAATCGCCAATTGCTGTCTCAATGCCTCGGGCACCACCGGCGCGCCCGCCGTCACGACGATTTTGTGGTAAGGCGCATATTCCGGCAGACCTTTCGTGCCGTCGCGAAAGTAGCATTTCACAGAAGTGAACCCCATCTCTGCCAGCAGTTTTTTGGCACTGAAATAAAGCGCCTCTTGACGTTCTACGGTGTAAACCTTTGCCCCCAAAGCCGCCAGAATCGCCGCTTGATAGCCCGACCCGGTACCGATTTCGAGCACACGGTCGCCGGACTTGATGTCGAGCAAGGCTGTTTGGTACGCCACCGTAAACGGTTGAGAAATAGTCTGTTCGTGGCCAATGGGAAAAGGTTTGTCCTCGTAGGCGTGTTCCTCGAAGGCTTTGTCCAAGAAAAAATGGCGCGGCACGGCGTTCATGGCCGTCAGCAGGGCTTCGTCGGAAATGCCCCGGCGGCGGAGGGCATCCACCATTCGTTTGCGGAGGCCTTTATGTCGGTAGGTGTCTGTCACGAGATAGTGTGTCTTGAGAAGTGACACTTTTTGAAAAAGTGTCACTTCCAATGGTGCGTTTTTTGATTTTTTAAAAACAGGCTGGCAAAAGTACGCGCTCGAACAAATACTTTTGCCCGCATCGCAGCAGCCTACCGCAAACTTCGCCCCATGAGCTGCTCTACAAATCCGCAAATCAACAAATCAACAATTTAGCATGGCAACTCCTATCAAATTCGGAACGGACGGCTGGCGCGCCATCATCGCCGACGAATACACTGTAGAAAACGTGAAACGTGTGGCAGAAGCGACCGCCCGTTTTATGAAACAGCACAAGATGAAAAAAGCCGTCATTGGCCACGATTGCCGTTTCGGCGGGGCACTTTTCGTTGCTACCACGGCGCGAGTCTTGGGCGCGTATGGCATCAAATGCCACGTCGCCTCTGGCTTCGTCAGCACCCCGATGGTCAGCCTCGGCGTGGTCAAACTAAAAGCCGACATCGGTGTGGTCATTACCGCCAGCCACAATCCGCCCAGTTACAACGGCTACAAACTCAAAGCATCTTACGGAGGGCCTTCCATCCCATCGGATATCGCAGCCGTGGAGGCGCTCATTCCCGAAGTTTGCTCGTTGGAGAAGTTACCGTCGCTCAGCGAGTTAGCAGAAAAAAAACTGCTCGTGAACGCGGACTTGGAAACCATGTACCTCCGCCACGTCAAGAAAAATTTTGACCTCTCAGCCATCAAACAAAACCCGGGCAAACTCGCCTACGATGCCATGTACGGCGCAGGCCAACGCGCCATGCGCAAACTGCTGCCACGCTCTATTTTCTTGCACTGCGACGAAAATCCCGGAATGCACGGCCAAGCCCCCGAACCCATCCACCGCAATTTGCTCCTCCTGAGCGAAACCATCAAAAAGAACCCAAAAATTGTGGCTGGCATCGCCAACGACGGCGATGCCGACCGCATTGGGATGTACGACGAGGACGGCAATTTCGTGGACAGCCATCACTTGCTGCTCATCCTCTTGCTGTATCTGTACAAATACAAAAACTTGCGCGGCAAAGTCGTGTTCACCTTTTCGGTGACCGACAAGATGAAAAAAATGGCCGAGAAATTCGGCTTGCCGTACGAAATCACGAAAGTTGGTTTCAAATACATCGCCGAAATCATGACCAAAGAAGACGTGCTGGTGGGCGGCGAAGAATCGGGCGGCTTGGCTGTGAAAGGCCACATCCCCGAGCGCGACGGTATTTGGGTGGGGCTGCTGGTGCTCGAATTCATGGCAAAAACCGGCAAAACCGTAAAAGGGCTTGTGGAAGAGGTGTACAAAGAAGTCGGCGCGTTTGCCTTCGACCGCGACGATTTGCACATCACGGAAGAGCAAAAACAAGCCGTTATCAAAGCTTGCAACGCCCGCTCTTACAAGGCTTTCGGCCCGTACAAAATCCAGAGCGTGGAGGATTTGGATGGCTGGAAATTTGTTTTCGGCGACGAAAAATGGGTCATGATTCGCGCCTCCGGCACCGAGCCAGTGCTGCGGGTGTACGCTCAAGCCGGTTCGCTGGCCGAAACGCGCAAGATGCTGGATGCGGCAAAAGAAACGATTTTGTAAAATTGGTTGAGGATGGTTTAGGGTGGTTTAGATTGTTTACAAAAATCCCTCTAAACCATAAAAACCACTCTAAACCACTCTAAACCATCTAACCTTCCATTTTGAACTTCCCCCTCCTCATTGCCCGGCGCTATCTGTTCGCCAAACGCAGCACGAACGCCATCAACATCATCACCGGCATTTCGGTGTTTGGCATCGCCATTGGCACGGCGGCGCTGGTGCTTATTTTATCGGTGTTCAATGGCTTTGAGGATTTGCTCTCCGGGCTGTTCGGGCATTTCAACCCGCAGGTGAAAGTAACGGCGGCCAAAGGCAAAACTTTTGAGCCAGATAGTTTGTCTTTGGCAAAAATCCGCGACTTGCCGGGCGTTTTGTACTTGAGCGAGACGTTGGAAGAAATTGCCTTTTTCGAGTACGAAGGCTCACAGGATTTTGGGGTGCTGAAAGGCGTGGACAGCCTGTTTGCCCGTGTCAACGACATTGACTCCACCATCCGAGAAGGAGAATATCGGCTGAAAATTGAAGACCGCAACATGGCCGTGCTCGGAGCAGGTGTGCGCAACAAACTCAGTGTCAATATCCAAAATATGCTTTCCTCGCTGACGGTCTATATGCCGACCGGCGAGCCAACGGGTGTGTTGGACAAACCGTTCAAAACGCGGTTTGTATATCCTGTCGGCACCTTTGCCATTCAGCAAGATTTTGACAATCAATACATTTTGACCAATATCGGCTTCATGCGCGAACTCATGGATGTGCCGCCCGGCACGGTGTCGTCGTTGGAAATAAAATGCAAATCAAAAGCGGAGGTGGCGGAAGTGAAAGCCCAAATCCGCGACATCCTCGGCGAGGGTTTTACGGTAAAAGACGAATACGAACAGAACGAGGCGTTTTTCAAAGTCATGCAACTCGAAAAATGGATGGGTTTTGCCATCACCAGCCTCATGCTTGTGATGATGGCTTTCAACACCATCGGGGCACTGTGGATGATTGTGCTCGACAAACAAAAAGACATTTCCATCCTAAAAAGCATGGGCGCCACCGACCGCACGGTACACCGGATTTTCCTGCTCGAAGGAATGTTGCTGACGCTGCTCGGCATGGGCATCGGCCTCGTGCTGGCCGTCGGGCTATATTTCGCCCAAAAAACGTGGGGTCTTATCAGCATCCCGCAGGGTTTTTTGATGGAAAGTTACCCGATAGCAATGCGGGCTGGTGATTTCATCCCGGTCGTTCTGACGGTCATCGGCATCGGGCTGCTGGCGGCTTTGCCCCCGGCGCAGCGGGCAGTACGGGTGCCAGCGTTTTTGCGGGAGGAGTGAGTATTAGAAAAGGTCATTAAAAGTCATTTCCGTTGTTGACAGTAAAGGTGAAATTATCATCTCTCGGCAGAAATGACCCAATGACCTCTAATGACCTTTTTTAAATGACCTTTAATGACCTCCACTTTTTCTACCGCATCACTGTCACATCCCCCGAAATCACCTCCGTGCTGCCGTCGAAAAATTCCACTTCCACCACATAGACGTACACCCCGGGGTTCACCTGTTTGCCACGCGCATTACCGCGCCAGCCGAACAGCGGGTCGTTGGGCGCAAAATTTTTGTTTTCAAACAACAACTCGCCCCAGCGGTCGTAAATCTGCATCCTGCGCACTTGGCTGACTTCTGCGCCCGTGTACACCGTGAAGGCGTCGTTCAATTCAATGGAAGCCGGGCGAATGATATTCGGCAGGTAAATTCTGTGTTCTTTTATCACCACTACCTGCACTTGTTCGCGAACGACACAGCCCATCGTATCCGTCGCGGTGAAAGTATAAATCTGGCTGTTCGTTGGTTTCAAAACAGTGGCGAGCGAATCGGGTGTGCTCATAAAATCCACTGGCGACCAACTGAAAGTATCAATCTCCGTCATGTTGAGCATTGCCTCCAGCACGATGCTATCGCCAAAACTGACCGTGATATCCGAGCCGAGGTTGACGATGAGTTGCGGCGGCGCGGGCAGATTCACGTTTTCTTCGGTGATACAACCATTGGCGTCCGCGATTTCGAGCAGGTAATCGCCCGCTTCCAATAGGCCGATAGTTGCCGGGAAAGTATCTGTCGCCAGAAATGAAGCACCATTGAGGTCAATGGTGAAAGGCTTCGCGCCACCTTGCACGGACTGTACGGTGAGGCTGCCGTTGCTCTCGCCAAAACAACTGGGCGATATCGTGGTCACGTCAATCGAAAGCCCCGGCGGTGCTATCAAAAGGAAAGAATCTTGGAACGTGCAGCCAGCCGCGTCGGTCAAAGTGAGGCTATATGTGCCGGGGCCAAGGTCGTCCAAAACAAGTCCGGACGCGCTGTTGCTCCACTGCTCGACCACCGGTGCGATACCACCCGTCACTGTCACCTCGATGTAGCCATCGTCGCCGTTGGGGCAACTGATGCCAAAGCCGTTGTAATCCGAAACAGTCGCCGTCGCCGACAAATCAGAGACCGTGATGGTGGCGCCCAACCCAATATCGGGGGGGCAGGCATTGCCTGTTGCGGTCAGCGCGGTGATGGTGTAAGTTGTTGTGGCGTTGGGTGTTACATCCACCGTTGCGCCGTCTTGCACGCCCGTCAACACAATCGGGTTGGGCTCGCCGCTGATGGTCACATCGTAAGCCGTGCCGCCATTTAGCACCAGCCCGAGTGTGGCCGTGTTGCCCGCGCACACAGTCGCGTCGCCGATGAGTTGGCCGGTGGGCGGCGGGATAATATCCACCGTGGCCGAGCCGCTCACCGTGCCAATGCAGAATGCATCTTCCACCGACACGAGCGTGAAAGTTTGCATTTGCTGCACGTTATTGGTCGAGATGTTGAAGGTATTGCCCGGTGCGGTGATTTGCGGCTGCGCATTTCCATTGATGGCATACACAAATTTGAACGGAGCCGTGCCGGTGAACTGAATTTGAAACACGGCATTGCCGCCTGCGCAAAAACTGGAATTACCTGAAAGTGCGGCGGTCGGCGCATCATGGAATGTCACCGGGATGCCGGGAGAAATGGAAAGACATGGGTCGGTCAAATCCAAGCTGCCAGCGCCGTTGTTATTCCCCGCTATTGCAGAAATAAAGTACGTCGTGCCAGCGGTCATGCCCGTTTGGAAGCCAAACGAAGGGGTCGGGCTGACGGCAATAATGCTGAGCGGCAGTTGCGCAGGGTTTTGATAAAGAATGTATAACAACAAATCATTTGCCTCAATGGTCTGGTCGCCGTTGGTCTGAACAGTCACCAAACCTGATGGCAAACAAGCATCCGCCGTCACCGCGCTCAAAGTCCCGGCATCGGTGTTGCAAACACAGCCGCCTTCGCCCGCCGCCGTTGCCGAACAACCCGCCGGGGTGGTCACCGTCACGCTATAAGGATCAGGGCCCGGGATCGGGGTTGAGGTAAAAGTGCTGTCTGTGAAACTGCCCGTCACGCCCGTCACGGTATAGGTCGTGTTGGGCGCAGCGCCGTTGCTGACATCAAATTGCAAAATGTAAGTTTGAGTAACGAGGTCGCAAATTGTCTGCAAATTCAAAATTTGCGGAGTAGGTGTCACTGCGACGCTGCCGCTCACCGCACCCGCGCAACTGCCCGCGCCGGTCACACTGACGAGGTTGATAGAAGTCGCGCCAGAAGCAGGCGTAATGTTCAGGGAATAAGGATTTTGGGAAGTCGTAATCGGCGTTTGTTGGCCGTTGTTGTTGTAAATAAAAGTAAATGGCCCGTCGCCAGAAAACTGCACCGTCAAATTTGTTTGGCTGCCTGCGCACACGGCAGCGGGGCCAGAAATGGTGGCCATCACCGGTGCTCTCCAAGTAATGGTTGGTCCGGTGGCCACGTTGAGACACGGGTCGTTGAGGTCAACAGTATTGCCAGAGGCATTTCCTGCCACCGCTACCACATAGTAGGCTGTATTGGGCGACATAGTGCCGGGGATGAAGTTGAATTCCGGGACATTGTTTGTTGCCAAAATAGTCCATGTGGATGGCGTGGGTGTGGTCACGAGTAGGTAAACCAACGCATCGTTTGCATCCAAGGTGGCACTTCCTGTCACCGGAACTACGGCCATTTCGCCGGCGCAGAGTGTCAAAGGCGTTTGGTTCAAACTGCCCGCATTGGTGATGCAGTCGCAGGAAAAAGAGCCGATGATGAACGTGACCCCGCAAAGGTTGGCATCGCTCAAAGTAATCGAATACGAAGTGCCAGAGGGAATGATGGCGTTGCCAAAAAACTGATTGCCAATGACGTTTCCGGTGATACCGCTTACATTGTACGGTGCTACACCGTTCAGAATTTCAAAATTCACGGCATAGTTCTGCCCAATGCTGTCACATACCGTTTGCACATTCGTGATTTGCGGGGTGGTGTTCATGGTAATATTGACCGTCCCTGTTACCGTCCCGTTTGCGCAATATTGGTCGCTGACGCTGTTTAATTCCACTATGGTCGCTACGCTAGGATTGAGGAAAATCCCGTAGGGGCTGGTGTTGATGCCAGTCACGGGTGTTTGCGCGACGGTGTTGACAGAATAAGTAAACCCAAACGGTGGCGCGCCGGTGAAATTGACGAGCAGTGTGAGGGGCTCGCCGGGGCAAACCGAGGTATCTATCGCGACCAATTCCGCCAATGGCAAAGCATGGAATTGAATGGGCGTGCCGGTCGCGATGGACAGACAGGGGTCATTCAAATCAATTTGCCCCGGTGTGCCGGGGTTGCCCGCGACGGACGAGATGTAGTATGTCGTGTTGCTCATCATGCCCGGCTGAAACGTAAATTGGGGAATCGCGCTCCATGCGAAAATGGTGCCGGGCGGGTTGCCGGGATTGCTGTGCAGGATGTAGAGCAATTGGTCGTCGGGGTCCAACGTGGGGTTATTTGCGGCAGGTACTACGGCCATTGCATTTTCGCAGACGATGACGGGTATTTGGTCCATGGTGCCCGCGTTGGTGATACAGCCGCAGGCAGCCGAATCGGCGAGGGTCGTTTGCCCGCACATATTGGCATCGCTGATGTTGAAAACGTAATTCGGGCTGCTTGTGGGAATGGGGTCGCTCGTGAATTGATTTCCATTAAAAATGCCCGACGTGCCGCTGATGTTGAATGGCGAAACTCCCGTCAGGTCAAAAGTCACAGTATAAGTTTGAGTGGCGAAATTGCAGTTGACAGCCAAATTTGATACTTGTGGCGAGGTATTTACGCCAATATACGCTGTATCGGTGGCAGGTGTGGAGCATCGGCTGTCGCCGACTGAAATGAGCGTGACAACGGTATTGGCGATGGGAGAAATGACTAATTGATAACTCGAAGTGGGGATGTTCATCGCGGTTGGTTGCGGTACTCCATTCAAAGCCCATGTGAGAGAAAAAGGCGCGATACCCGTCAAAGTGACCGGGATGATGGCTTGCGCTCCCGCACAAATCGTATCGCCCAAGCCCAAATTGGCAGTTGGTAAAGAGAAAAATGTCACGGGTGTTCCTTGCGAAACGGATAGGCAAGGGTCGTTCAGCGCGACATTCCCCATGCCGTCATTGTCGCCGGCTATCGCCGAAATATAGTATGTCACGCCTGCCGTCATGCCCGGGCCGAAGTTGAAGGAAGGTGTTGTGTTCCAACCAAGTATTGTCCCGATGGGCAGGGCGGGGTTGGTGTGCAGGATATAGCGCAGGATGTCGTTGCCGTCGTCAGTGAAAACGCCATTGTAAGTGGCGGTGGCTGTTTGGCCGATACATACTTCTATGGGCGTCAGGTTCATGGTACCCGCGTTGGTCACGCAGTTGCAGTTAGAAGCACCGCTCACCGTCACGTCGCTGCAGTCGTTGGCATCGTGAAACGCAAAATTGTACGGTGTGCCAATTGAAATGGGGCTGCTGGTAAACTGCGTCCCGGTAAATGTGCCGCTGCCCGTGACCAAAGTCAAAGGAAGGGTGGCGCCCAAAACATCAAACGTGACGGTGTAGGTGCCGACTGCTATGTTGCAATTCAGGTTCAGGTTTGAATAGGACGGCGCATAATTGACAGTAATTGTGGCCGTGCCTTGCGGGATGCCATCGCAGCCCGGCGATTCGACACTGATGAGTTCGACGACCGTTGTGGTAGAAGTGCTGATAGGGATGAGATAGGGGTCATCGAAAGTGGTGTCGGGCTCCTGCGCAACGCCATCTATGGTGTAGATGACGGTGAATGGCCCGGTGCCGGTAAAATCAATCATCACATTCGTATCAGCTGAATCGCAGAAGGTTTGGCTGCCCGTGAGATTCGCCGTCGGCGGAGTGAATACAGAAACTACTGCTTGGCCCGATATCATGCCCCCGCACATTCCGTTGCTCACGCTGTCCAATCGGTAAGTAGTGCCAATGCTTGGATTTACGTTGAAAATGTATGGATTGGAGTTTGTCGTAATGGGCGGCAGTTGGGGGACGTTGTTGGCAGTATAGATAAACGTATAGGGTCCCGTACCGAGAAAGTTTACCATGATGTCAACTCCGCTGGTGTCGCTCGTGCAAATTTGCCCGCCGCCCGAAATCGTGGCGGAAACGGTGGGCGCGATATTGACAGTTGCCGTGCCTGAAAGAGTACCCTCACAGCCATTAGAATTGAGACTGTCCAACTCGTAAGCCGTGGTGGAAGTTGGCATCACATTCAGAATGTACGGATTGTTGGAAGTCGTAATTGCAGGCTGCTTGATGCCGTTGGCGGTGTAAACAAAAGTGAATGGGGCAGTCCCAGTGAAGGCAATCGGCAAACTTGCCGTACCACCGGGGCAAATCATTGTATCGCCGCTGATAGCCGCCGTTGGCGAAGTCCCGACGGTGACCGTGTAAGTTCCACCCACGGTGCCGGAGCAGCCGCCGCCCGTCACACTGAACAATGTGTAGGTACTTGGCACGGTCGGCGACACTACGAGCGTATAAGTGCTCAACGGCGTATTGATGGCTGGTTGGTTCACGCCATTTACCGCATAAACAAAAGAGTATGGCCCAGGGCCAGTAAAAGTAATGGTCAAATTGAGGCTTTGCCCATTGCAGACCGCCCCGGTTCCACTCGTCAATGTAGCAGTTGGGCTGGGGTTTACCGTCACGTTGGCAAGACCCTGCACCGTTCCGACACAACCGTTGGAATTTACATCTACCAATTCGTAGAGTGTTGTCGTCGTGGGCATTACGCTGAGCGTGAAAGGGTCGTTGGAAGTTGTGATGGGCGTTTGCAACACACCGTCCGCCGTCCAGTTGAAAGTGAAAGGCCCAGTGCCGGTAAAGTCAACGGTCAGGTTGGCGGTTTGTCCGGCACAAATCGTCGGGCTGCCAATGATGGTCGCAGTGGGTGCTGTGTTCGCGGTAAAAGAATACGCACCGCTCACTGTGCCGGTGCAACCATTGGCGGTCACGCTGAACAGGGTAAAATTGTACACCCCCGGATTGTTGGGTGTAAAATTGATATTGTAGGTCGGCCCAGGTGTGGTGATAGGTGGTTGGTTGATGCCGTTAATGCGATAAACAAAAGTAAATGGCCCCGTGCCATCAAGGGTGACTTCCAACTCCACATTTTGCCCCACGCATATTATGCCGCTGCCGTTGGAAATAGTGGCTGTCGGCGCGGGGTTTACGGTGATATTAGCGCTGCCCGAACCCGTGCCGGAGCAGCCATTGCTGGTGACTTCAACCAAACTCACGGTTCCGCTTGTGTTCAGCGGCACATTGAGCACGTATGGGTTGTTGCTGGTGGTGATGGGTGCTTGGTTGACACCGTCAATAGCATAAATAAAAGTATATGGTGCTGCCCCGCCCATAAAACTGACCGAAAACGTCGCGTTTTGCCCCACACAAATATTGGCGCTGCCGGTCAGCGTCAGGTTGGCGGTAGGCGACGGGAAAGCAGATATGGTGAATGTTTGGGCCGGACCGGTACAGCCGTTTTCTGAGGCCGTGACGGTGACGGTGACGGTCACCGGAAATGGGATAAACGGTATGACCGGCACGTTGATATCCCCCGTGCCGCTCGCGCCGCCGCCGGGAATCGGCAGACTGGCCGACCAGTTGTAGGTAGCGGTGGGGCTGCTGCCGGTGAAAACGACACTCAGCGCATCGCCAGGACAGACGGTGATATTCGGCGGGTCGTCCACCGTTGGCGGCGGGTTTACGGTGATAGTGAAAGTTTCCGGTGTGCCCATACATCCCGCAGACGAAGGCGTGACGGTGATGTTCGCCACTTGCGGCGACGTGATGCCTGCGGGCGTGGGGAAGTTGAGGTTCCCGTTGCCAGATGCGCCGAGGCCGATGGCAGGATTATCGTTTGTCCAGGCATAAGTAATGGGGGGCGTGCCGGTACCGCTGAACATCACACTGACAGGTTGGCCGGAGCAAACAACGACATCGTTCACGGGGTTGACTGTGGGCGCGGCAGTGCCGCTCACGGTCACGTTGTCGAACCAATAGGTTTCTGCGGTGGATTTATTGGCCGGAAGGATGCGCACCCGGATGGTGTTGCCGTTCAGGCCTGTTATAGTCGCTGTGCCCGTTTGACCGCCGCAGACATATTGAAATTGTATCCAAGGCCCACTGTTGAGGCTGTATTCAAACACCATCTGGTCATGCCCATTGTCAATAAATGGGTCGTTGGTGCATGCAAAATACGGCCCTCCGGCTGAGCACTCGAAAGTACCCACAAAACCATACTGAACCGAAATGCTGATGTTGCAGTGGTCTTGAATAGAGATTTCGTTGGTGACCCATTCGTTATTGTTGCCGCCACCAGTGCTCGCACCTGCCGGACAGCAGGGCGTTCCCTCCATATCCACCACTTCAAATCGCCCGGCATTTACCCCGGCGGAGCCGTTGCCATCACAGTCGGTGAAATTATCCGTCCAACCTTGGTTGGCGCCGCTAAAATTTTCCTGCCAAATAATTTGGGAAAATGCTATTTGAGCAGTGAAAACAAAAACAATTGAGAGGATTGGGAAGTAGCAACGGGATGACATAAGAAGAAATTAAAAACTCCAAAAATTGAAGGGAACACGGGAGGTTTGTATGAAAAAAGGCTTTTAGGAACGGTGCCGAAATAAAGTACCAAATTGATGCTCATCTTTTGCTGCCATATATCCTCTTTTTTCGCTCCAATAGCGCTGCTATGCTCGCTCAAAAACAGAAAATCTGACACCAAAATCTGTAGCCTGAATTTGATACTTTATTCCGGCACCGTTCCTTAGAAATCGGGCGGCTAAGGTATGGCAAAAAGTTGCACAGGGTTTCAACGATAACAGTTAAGGCTTTTAGCTTAGCAAAAAATTTACACTTGTGCATTTTTCATACTTACGTCCACAAAGCATCCAACGTTTGGTGGACATCGTTTCCCAACGGTCTATTTTTGCCCTCGCTTTTTACTTGGCACAAAATGCTGACCAAACTTCTGCACGAACTTTCCGCCCAAAACGTCACGCTGGTGGCCGTTTCCAAAACGCACCCGCCGGAGCGGATTTTGGAGATTTACCAACAAGGCCAGCGCATCTTCGGCGAAAACCGCGCCCAAGAGATGCTGGAAAAACAGGCCGCGCTGCCCGCCGACATCGAATGGCATCTCATCGGCCATTTGCAGACAAATAAGGTAAAACTCATCGCCCCGTTTGTGCGCATGATTCACTCGGTGGACAGCCAGCGGTTGTTGGAAGAAATTGACAAACAAGCCGCAAAAGCCGAGCGCACGATTGACTGCCTTTTGCAATTCCACATCGCACAGGAGGAGACCAAATTCGGCCTCGACGAAGCCGAAGCCCGCGCCCTGCTTTCCAGCGACACTTTCCGGCAAATGAAAAACGTCCGTATCTGTGGGGTGATGGGCATGGCGACTTTCACCGACGATGAGGCGCAGGTGCGCCGCGAATTCCGAAGTTTGAAAACGATTTTTGAAAAACTGAAACAAGAATTTTTTCCCGAAAACCCGCATTTCCGCGAAATCTCGATGGGAATGTCGGGCGATTGGCGCATCGCGGTGGAAGAAGGCAGCACGATGGTGCGGGTGGGAAGTTTGATTTTTGGGGAGCGATAATTTTTTGGGCTGATGTTCCTCACAGGTTTCTTTCTTTGACAGGATTTACAAGATTTGCAGGATTTTGAAAACGGCAAATCGAATCCTGTAAATCTTGTAAATCCTGTCGAGAAACATTTTTGCCAAAATCTTGTCAGCCGGTTGGGAACATGACAAAACCCACCGGATTTGCTGCTATTTTTGCCGAATAAACTCAAGTTATGACCTATGTGCGCACAAAACATGATTGCAAAACGGATGACACGGATTTTGCGGATTTGAACGGATTTTTTGAAAAAACCAGAGAAATATAATCCGTTCAAATCCGCAAAATCCGTGTCATCTGTTTTCCAACCCTTCTGATTCGGTGGGTCATAACTTGGGTTAATAAGTTTCTTTCATGAAAGATATACGACATCTCATTTTTCCCCTAAAAACCTTTCCCGCGCTGCTGCTCTTTTGGTCGTGCCAACAGCCCGCCGCCAAAAAGGAGGTCGCAGCAGAGCCGACCGTTTACGCCACCGCCGGAAAAATCGAACGGCTGCACCCGGCGCTCGATAGCATCGTCCCGGCTGATGCGAAAATCGAAGTTTTGGCCGAGGGCTTCACCTGGACGGAAGGCCCGGTTTGGATAGCCGGCGGCGAATACCTGCTTTTCACCGACATCCCGCCCAACCGTGTGATGCGCTGGAAAGAAGGCGAAGGTGCCAGCCTCTACCTCACGCCGTCGGGCTACACCGGGACTGCGCAACGCGGCGGCGAACCCGGCGCGAACGGCCTCCTGCTCGATGCAAATGGCGACCTCATACTTTGCCAGCACGGCGACCGGCGCGTTGCGCGCATGAACGCGCCGCTCGGTCAGCCCAAACCCGAATTCGTCACCCTCGCCGACCGCTGGAATGGGAAGCGTTTCAACAGCCCCAACGACGCGGTTTTTGACAAAAAAGGAAACCTATATTTCACCGACCCGCCGTATGGCCTTGAAAAACAGACGGACGACCCGGCCAAAGAAATCCCGTTTCAGGGGGTGTATCGCCGCAGCCCCGATGGCGTGGTGGATTTGCTGCTTGATTCGCTCACGCGACCCAACGGCATCGCATTTTCGCCCGACGAAAAAACGCTCTATATTGCCAATTCCGACCCCCAAAAAGCAATTTGGATGGCCTACGATGTGCAGCCCGATGGCAGTTTGAAAAATGGGCGGTTGTTTTATGATGCCACGTCGAAGGTTTCAAATGAAATGCCCGGGCTTCCCGACGGGCTGAAAATCAATCCGCAAGGCATCGTTTTTGCTACCGGGCCTGGCGGCGTGTGGATTTTCGAATCTAACGGAACGGTGTTGGGCAGGATTGACACGGGGCAGGCAACTTCCAATTGCGCTTTTGGAAACGACGGCAAGGCACTCTACATCACGGCGGATGACTATTTGATGCGGGTGCGGTTGAAAAAATAATTTTAACACAGATAAATGATAATCAACAAACTACTGCTTGGATTTCTCTTTTTCCCCTTCTTCCTTTTCTCGCAAACCCTCCCAATTTCCCAAGCCCGCGCCCTCCCAACTGGTTCGGTCGTCACCGTGCGCGGCATCGTCACCAGCGGCGATGAGCTCGGCAAAATCCGCTACCTGCAAGACGGAACAGCGGGCATTGCGGCCTACCCAGGCAGCGGCTCGGCAGCCGGGTTCGAGGCCAACGTCGGCCCCGGCGACAGTATCGAAGTGACAGGGACACTCGTTGATTTTCACGGATTGCTCGAAATCACCCCCATCTCAGCCTATCAGGTTATTTCTTCCGGCCACCCCCTGCCCGCGCCCAAATTGGTCACACTGGCCGACCTGTCCGACGACTTGGAGGGCCAATTGGTCAGCGTAAAATGCGTCGCTTTTGGCAATGCGGGCGGCGTTTTTTCCAGCGCAGGCACTTACGACATCGCAGATACCGACGGCAACCCGGCGGTTATCTACCTCCAAGGCGGCCACCCCATGCAAAACACCGCCATCCCCGGCAGCCCCGTTTTGCTCACGGCCATTTTGTCCGATTACTATGGTTTCCAATTACTTCCGCGCTCCACGGGCGACCTCGCCCCCGTGCCGTGTTTTTATTTTTTAGAAAAAATTGCGCAGTCGGACATCCAAACAACGGGTTTCAAAATCACATGGAAAACAAATATGCCCTCCTCTGCCAAACTCCGTTACGGCACATCGCCTGCATTGGGCAATGAAATCATACTGCCTATCCAGACACTCACCCACGCCCAAGAACTGACCAACCTCCAGCCCGGCGCGATTTATTGGGTGCAAATAGAGGCAACGTACAATGGCGAGACCTTGCTTTCCGAAATCAGGCCATTCGCCACGCAGTCGCTGTCGTCGGGACAAATCAAACTCTATTTCAACCACCCGATTGACGAATCTTCGGCCAACGGCCTCACGCCCGACGGGCAAAGTTTTGAGGAAGTACTGACCGAGACCATCGCGCGCATCAACGCCGCCGAGCAAACCATAGACGCGGCCATCTATAACAACAACCGCACGGACATCACCAACGCGCTCAAAGCCGCGCACGCACGTGGGGTGCGGGTGCGCTACGTCGCCGCGCTCGATGCCAGCAACCCGGCACTCCAACCCGCCCCGCCGTTCCCGGTTATTTATGGCAACACCTCGGCTTTGATGCACAACAAATTCA